>NZ_JBSFDP010000032.1:0-75219 GCF_053593975.1 Streptomyces sp. NPDC002004 | reverse complement strand
GCGCCGCCGGGGGGGGGCGCCCCCGGGGGGCCCGCCCCCCGCCGCCCCCCCCCGGCGGCGCCCGGCCCCCGCCCCCCGGGGGCACGGCCGCGCGCCCCGCGGCGGGATCAGCGGAAGTCGGCCGCGTGGTCCTGGGCCCACTGGTCGAAGGTGCGGGCGGGGCGGCCGGTGATCCGCCGGACCTCGTCGGTGATCAGGGCGTCGGTGCCGACCGACGCGCCGAAGTAGTCGATGAGCTGGGCCGCCGCCTCGCGGGGCAGGCCCGAGGACGCCAGCGCCTCGACGGCCGAGTCGCGGGAGATCGTCTCGAACCGGACCTCGCGGCCCGCCGCGCGCCCGATCGCGGCGACCTGTTCGGCCAGGGTCATCGCCTCGGGCCCGGTCACGTAGGGCGCCGTGCCGAGGTGGGCTCCGCTGCGGTCCAGCAGGGCGCGTACGGTGACGGCCGCGAGGTCGGCCTCGTGGACAGGCGCGGCAACCGCATCGGGGTAGGGGCCGCGGACGACACCGTCCGCCTTGATGGCCTCGGCCCACTGGAGCGCGTTCGTGGCGTACATCCCGCCGCGCACGAACGTCCACTCCAGGCCGGATTCGCGGATCACACGCTCGGCGGCGGCGTGCATACGCGGGATGAAGCCCTCCTCGTCGGCGGGCGTGCCGGTCACCGACAGGGAGGAGTTGAGGACGATCCGGCGTACACCCGCCTTCACGGCGGCATCGACGACGGCGCCCACCCCGGCCGCGCCACCCGCGGCCAGATTGAGATAGAGAGACTCGGCGCCCTGGAGCGCCGGTTCGACGGTGGCGGCATCGGACGGGTCGGCCCGTACGACATCCGCGGCGGAGGGCAGACCGGCGCGCTCGGGCGAACGGGTCAGGGCACGCACGGACGCGCCTTCCGCGAGGAGTTGGTCGACGAGATGGCGTCCGATGTTGCCGGTTGCTCCGGTCACTACGATCACGAGGTTGTCCTCCCGGTTGGCGCGGAGTGCGGTGCGGATGGTCACGGGCCCGGGCCTGCCGTCGGGTGTACTCCTGATGAGCACGGGTCGGCAGGGGCGCGCTGTGTACGCGTACAACGGACGGGCGGCCGGGTTGTTCCGGCCCACCGGGCCCGTGGACGATTTCCGGCCACCCCGGGTGGCTCGCCGCTCGCGCACCGCGGGCGCCGACACGGCGCACCGTCGCATCACGGCTTTCGACGCGTGCGGCCCGTACGCTCGGCATCCCCCGTCCGGGTCCGCCGCGCCGAGCCGTCCCGAGGTGATGTCCGTTGGTCCCGTCGTTCCTCGCCACGATGATCAGCCGTCTCCTGCGGAACCCGACCTGGCGCAGGCTCCACACCCGGGCCGCCTTCTGGGTGACGTCGGCCATGACCGTGGTGCTCCTCGGTGGCGCGGCGCTCGTGGTCGTCGCCGAGTCCGGCGCCGCGCGTGCCAACATCAGGACGTATCCGCAGGGTCTGTGGTGGGCGGCGGAGACGGCCACCACGGTCGGGTACGGGGACTACTACCCCGTGACGTTGTGGGGGCGGATCGTTGCCACCGTGGTGATGCTCACCGCCATCACGATGTTCGGCGTGGTCACCGCCGCCCTGGCGACCTGGTTCGTGACCCGCGCCGAGCGGGACGTCGAGCACCTGGAGCAGCTGGTGTCCCGGCACGCCCGGGCCGACGCGGAAGCCCTGCGGGCCGAACTGCACGCGCTGCACGCCCGGTTCGACCACGTCGAGCGTCTGATCGGCGGCAAGGAGACCGGGTCCGCGTCCTCCTGACGGGACCACAGGCGGCCGGGAATATTCGCTACCCGGTCGCGCCTCGGCTTTCCTAGACTCACGACCGATCCGATCGCGCGCCGGCCCACCTCGCGGCGCGCGCCATGACGAGTGAGGGGAGCCGGGCCGTGCGCCATCGCACCGCTGCCGTCGTCCCCCCGTCCCGGTACGAGGTGATTCTGGTGTCTTCGCGGACCCGGCTCCGGCTGCGCGGCCGGTGCCGGCTCTCCGCGACGAGCGCCTGACCCTTCACACCCTCGGTCCGTTCGACGGCTCTGCCTCCGTCCGGCTGCACCGCAGCCGGACCCTCCAGTGCCCCGAACCACCCCTGCGCGTACGCCCGATGCGTCGCGCCGCCCGAGGAACACGTGCCCGGCCACTGAGCCCGGCCGCCTCGTCCGGACCATCGCGCCGCCCTGCTGAGCAACGAACCGAAAGGCCACAGGCCGTGCGTACCGACGTACACCGCCATGTCACCCGTCCCGCCACCGAGCCGACCCACGTCCGCAACCTGGGCATCCTCGCCCACGTCGACGCCGGCAAGACCACCGTCACCGAGCGGATCCTCTACATCACCGGCGCCACGTACAAGCGTGGTGAGGTGCACAACGGGACGACCGTCACGGACTTCGACCCGCAGGAGCGCGACCGCGGGATCACCATCTTCGCCGCCGCGGTGAGCTGTGACTGGGACGGGCACCGGATCAACCTGATCGACACCCCGGGGCATGTCGACTTCGCCGACGAGGTGGAGCGCTCGCTGCGGGTGCTCGACGGCGCGGTCGCGGTGTTCGACGCCGTCGCCGGAGTCGAACCGCAGAGCGAGTCGGTGTGGCGGCAGGCCGGCCGTCACGGCGTGCCGCGCATCGCCTTCGTCAACAAGCTCGACCGTGCGGGCGCCGACCTCGACGCCGCCGTCGCGTCGATCCGCGAGCGTCTGGGCACGGTCCCGCTGGTGGTCCAGCTGCCGATCGGGCGGGAGGACACGTTCACCGGAGTGGTCGATCTGCTGCGTATGCGCGCGCTGGTGTGGGCCGACGGCGCGGACACCTACGAGGACGGACCCGTCCCGGACGGGCTGCGCGAGGAGGCGCTGCGTCGCCGGCGGCTCCTGGAGGAGACGGTGGCGGAACTCCACCCGGTGGCGCTGGAGGAGTTCTGCACCCGGTCGGCGGTCTCCGCGGACACCCTGGCCACGGCGCTGCGCGAGCTGACGCACCGGGGCGAGGGCGTGGTCGTGCTGTGCGGCTCGGCCTACCGCAACCGCGGGATCGAACCGCTCCTGGACGCGGCCGTGGCCTATCTGCCGTCGCCGTCGGACGTACCGGCGGTGCGCGGGAGCGCGCCCGGCGGCGGGGTCGAGGAGCGGGCCGCCGATCCGGCGGCGCCGTTCGCGGCGCTGGTGTTCAAGGTGCACGCGAACGGGCGCGGCCGGCTGACGTTTCTGCGGGTGTACTCGGGGACGATCACGAAGGGAGAGGGGGTGACGGACGTGGGCTGCGGGCGTGCCGAGCGGATCGGCCGGATCCTGCGGGTGCAGGCCGACCGGCACCAGGACGTCGACCGTGCGGTCGCCGGGGACATCGTCGCCGTGGTCGGTGTGAAGGCCGCGCGCACGGGCGCCACCCTGTGCGCGCCCGGTGCGCCACTGCTCCTGGAACCCCCGTCCTCGCCCGACCCCGTCGTGTCGGTGGCGGTGGAGGCGCGCGGGCGTGCCGACACCGGCCGGCTGGCCGCGGCGCTGGCGCGACTGGTCGAGGAGGACCCGTCGCTGACCGTCCGGACGGACCGGGAGACCGGTCAGACCGTGCTGTCCGGCATGGGCGAGCTGCATCTGGAGGTGGCCGCGGAGAAGATCCGTCGCGACCACGGGGTGGAGGTCACCGTCGGCAGACCCCGGGTGGCGTGTCGGGAGACCGTCGCGCGCGGGGTGTCCGGGCTGGTGTACCGGCACGTCAAGCAGGACGGCGGTGCCGGTCAGTTCGCCCATGTCGTCCTTGACGTGGAGCCGTGGGACGGTGCCGACGGCGGTGGGCCCCGGGCCTCTCGGGACACGTCCGACGGCGGCACCGCGGACTTCGCGTTCCGCTCGACGGTCGTCGGCGGACGGGTGCCGCGGGAGTACGTCCAGGCGGTGGAGGCGGGCTGCCGGGACGCCCTGGCGGAGGGCCCTCTGGGCGGCAACCCGGTCACCGGTGTGCGCGTCACGCTGACCGACGGGGCGACCCATCCCAAGGACTCCTCGGAGATGGCGTTCCGCACGGCCGGCCGGCTGGCCCTGCGCGAGGCACTGCGGGCGAGCGCCATGGTGCTGCTGGAGCCACTGGCCGAGATCACGGCCACCGTGCCGGAGGACTGTGTCGGCGGTGTGCTCGGTGATCTGGCGGCACGTCGTGGCCGGGTTTCGGACTCGGCCGTGCGCGGCGGCACGGCGGTGATCACCGCGACCGTGCCGCTGGCCGAGCTGTTCGGCTATGCGTCCGGGCTGCGCGGCCGCACCCAGGGCCGAGGCACCTTCACCACCAGGCCCTCCGGCCATGCTCCGGTGCCCGGCACGGCGACCGACGGCACGCCGCGACGGTAGCCCCGCGCACGGCCCCGCCCCCCACCCGGGCGGGGCCGTGTGCCACCTTTTGTTCCGTTGCGTATGCGGCCCTGCGCCGAGGGTGACGGCCGGGATGCGGCGAGCTGTCGATGCCCGAGGGACGGGCCATGGCCTCCCGGGATCACCGGTGCTAGAAATGTGACATGGCGGACGGTTTCGGCCGGTTTCGACGTGTGTCTCTTCGGTCACTGGCCGGCAAGAGCCCGCGTAGCGTCGCCGGGCAGGTCTTCGTCCTGCAGGTGGCGCTGGTGGTGCTGCTCGTCGCCTGTGCCGTCTTCGCCCTCGTCCTGCAGTCCCAGCGCGACACCAGCACCGAGGCCAAGCACCGCTCCATAGCGGTGGCACAGACCTTCGCGCACTCCCCCGGCATCCTCGAAGCGCTGAAGAAACCCCAGCCGTCGAAGGAGCTCCAGCCGCTGACCGAGGCGGGGCGCAAGTCCGCGGGCGTCGACTTCATCGTGGTCATGGACACCAAGGGCATCCGCTACACGCATCCCATTCCGAGCCGGATCGGGCACCGTTTCGTCGGCCAGATCGCCCCGTCGCTGGCCGGCAAGGTCTACACCGAGAGCGTCCACGGCCCGCTCGGCCGCGAGGTGCAGGCCACCGTCCCCATCAAGAACGACGACGGCAAGGTGGTGGCCCTGGTCTCCGCGGGCCTCAAGGTCAAGAACGTGACCAATCAGGTCGACCGGCAGCTGCCGATCATCCTGGCCACCGGCGCGGGCGCGCTCGTGGTGGCCACCGGCGGTACGGCTCTGGTGGGCAGGCGGCTGCGGCGCCAGACCCACAGACTGGCCCCGGACGAGATGACCCGCATGTACGACCACCACGACGCGGTGCTGCACTCGGTGCGCGAAGGGGTGCTGATCATCGGCGGCGACGGCCGCCTGCTGCTGGCGAACGACGAGGCACGGCGGCTGCTGGAGCTGCCCCCGGACGCCGAGGGACGCCGGATCGCGGAGCTGCCCAGCCTCGACTCCGAGATGGCGGAACTGCTCGAATCGGGACGCGAGGCCACCGACGAGGTGCACTTCGCCGGCGAGCGGCTGCTGGCGGTCAACCAGCGGCCGACGGACAGCGAGGGAGGCCCCAAGGGGACCGTGGTGACGCTGCGCGACTCCACCGAGCTCCAGGCCGTCTCCGGCAGGGCCGAGACCGCCCGCGAGCGGCTGAAGCTGCTCTACGACGCCGGTCTCGGCATCGGCACCACCCTCGACGTGATCCGCACGGCCGACGAGCTCGCGCAGGTCGCCGTCCCCCGGTTCGCCGACTTCGTCACCGTGGACCTGGCCGACGCCGTGCTGCGCGGCGAGGAACCGGCCGCCACCGCGACGGACATGCGCCGCACCGCCGTCTGCGGCATCCGGGACGACCACCCCCTCTACGAACGCGGACGACTGATCGACTTCCTCCCCTCCACACCGCAGGCGCGCGGCTTCGGCAGCGGCCACTCCGAGCTGGTGACCGATCTGTCCTCGGCCACCGGCTGGCACGCCCAGGACCCGGAGCGGACGAAGGAGATCATGGACTACGGCATCCACTCGCTGATCACCGCTCCGCTCCAGGCCCGTGGCGTCGTGCTGGGCATGGCCAATTTCTGGCGGTCGAAGCAGCACGAAGCCTTCGACGAGGAGGAGCTGTCCCTGGCGGAGGAGCTGGTGACCCGCGCCGCGATCAGCATCGACAACGCCCGCAGGTACACCCGTGAGCACGCCCTGGCGGTCACCCTGCAGCGCAGCCTGCTGCCGCGGGCCCTGCCCGAGCAGACCGCACTCGACGTCGGCTACCGCTATCTGCCGGCCCACTCCGGGGTCAGCGGCGACTGGTTCGACGTGGTTCCGCTGCCCGGCAGCCGGGTGGCACTGGTCGTCGGCGACGTGGTCGGGCACGGCCTGCACGCCGCGGCCACGATGGGGCGGCTGCGCACCGCGGTGCACAACTTCTCCACGCTCGACCTGCCGCCCGACGAGCTGCTGAGCCACCTGGACGACCTCGTGGGCCGGATCGACCAGGACGAGTCGAGCACGGACACGGCCGCGGGCATCGTGGGCGCCACCTGTCTGTACGCGATCTACGATCCCGTCATGCGCCGCTGCGCCATGGCGCGGGCGGGCCACCTGGCACCCGCGCTGGTCCACCCCGACGGCAGTGTGACCTTCCCCGACCTGCCGGCCGGGCCACCGCTCGGCCTCGGCGGCATGCCGTTCCAGACGACCGAGCTGGACCTCGCGGAAGGCACTCAGCTCGTCCTGTACACCGACGGGCTGATCGAGGACCGCACCCGCGACCTGGACGTGGGGATGGAGCTGCTGCGCGAAGCCCTGTCGGGCCATCCCGACCGGCCGCCGGAGGAGAGCTGCCAGGCCGTCCTGGACGAGCTGCTGCCCGCACGGCCCAAGGACGACGTGGCGCTGCTCATCGCCCGCACCAAGGCCCTGCCGCCGGAGCGGATCGCGGACTGGGACGTGCCGTTCGAACCGGCCGCCGTCGCGGGGATGCGCAGCGCCGTGGCCGAGAAGCTCGACGAGTGGGGCCTGTCCGAACTCGCCTTCAGCATGGAACTCGTCCTCAGCGAGCTCATCACCAACGCCATCCGCTACGGTTCCGAGCCGCTGCACGTGCGGCTGATCCGCGACCGGACCCTGATCTGCGAGGTGTCCGACGGCAGCAGCACCTCGCCGCATCTGCGGTACGCCGCGACCACCGACGAGGGAGGCCGCGGCCTGTTCCTCGTCTCGCAGATCGCGGAACGCTGGGGCACCCGGTACACACCTCAGGGGAAGGTGATCTGGGCCGAGCAGTCGCTGGCGGACCTCACGGCCCTGCTCGGCGAGGAGGGCGCGCCGGGGCCGGCAGGGGCGGTGGAGGCCCCTGCGGACGAACGGGCAGCCGGATCAGAAGCCCCAGGGTGATCCAGACGTAGAAGTTGCTGCCGACGAAGCCGAGGACGCCCGAGGCGTCGTCGTACCAGAGCCATACGACGCTGCTGCACAGCACGGTGTACACGGCCGCCGTGAGGGTGAGCAGCCGTCGCCGGGCCGGTGTACCGGGGGCGTGCCGGAGCGCCGCCGCGGCCAGGACCGCGAAGGACGGCAGCAGCCACACCAGGTGGTGCACCCAGGTGATCGGGCTGATGAGGCACGCGGCGAGTCCGGTGAGCGCGAAGGCCGCCGGGAGGTCCCCGGCCGCGACCGCACGTCCGGTGCGCCGGGCCCACAGGCAGAGCACGGCCAGCGCGCACAGTGCCCAGAGTGCACGGGACGGTTGGGCCGGGTCCACCAGCCGGGCCAGGGCGCCCTGGAGGGACTGGTTGGACACGTACGCGGCGTCGCCGATGCGGCCGGTGTCCCACAGGGCCTGCGTCCAGTAGAAGCGGGAGGCGGCCGGAGCCAGACCGGCGGCGAGCAGCGTGGCCGCGGCGCAGGTGAGGGTGGCGACGGCCGCGGCGCGCGGACGTCGGGCCAGCAGCAGGAGGGCGATGAACAGCGCGGGCGTGAGCTTCACCGCCGCGGCCAGACCGATGCCGATGCCCGCGAGGTGCCGCAGCGGCCCCGGCTCGGCGAGGAGCCGGGCGTCGGCGAGGACGAGGGCGAGCAGCAGCAGGTTGACCTGGCCGAAGCTGAAGGTGTCGCGGACGGGTTCGAGCAGCGAGAACGCACAGGCCACGAGGGCGTATCCGTACCAGCGGTGTCCCCTGAGGAGGGGGCCCGCGAGCGCGTGCAGGACTGCCGCCGATGCCGCGACGTTGAGGAGCAGTCCCACGGCGATGGCGGTGCGCAGCCCGAGCAGGGCCATCGGGAGCATGCTCACGGCGGCGAAGGGCGGATAGGTGAAGCCGTACGGGGTGCCCGGCATACGGAAGTCGTAGATGCGGCCGTCGTGGTGGATCCAGCGGTCGACGGTGCCGTAGTAGACCCGCAGGTCGAACCAGTCGCGATGGAGCGGCACATACGCGAGGAACAGGGCCGAGGCGACGGCGAGGACCAGGACCAGCGCGAGGCGGCCCGCCGGGGTCTGCGGCAGGCGCGAGACCGGCCGGTACGCGGTCGCGGGGATCCCGGGGGCGGTGGCGGCGGGGATGTCGTGCTTCACGCGGACGCCTCCACCTCGCCGTGCCGGTGGGGTCCGGCGGATGCCGGGTGGGTGCCCTGGTGGACGTACCAGAGGGTGACGAGCGCGAGCACTGCTCCGCATACGGCGAGCAGCACCTGCTGGAGGTCCGGCGGGTTGCCGCTGGGGAGCATCAGCAGCGCGAGGACCGCGCTCATCGCGGCGAACCGGTGGCGCACGGACACCGTGGGTGCGGCGGCGGCGACGAGGAACAGGCCCCACAGCGCGTACCAGGGGCGCACCGCGGGGCCCAGCAGGGCCACCGTGGCGAGGCTCAGGCCCACCGCGTAGACGGGGCGGTACGCGGGGCGGTGCAGCCATATGGCCGCGAGGACGCCCGCCGTGGCGACGAGTCCGAGGGCGTGCCAGAAGGACGGGGCGTAGGGCGCGAGGTCGCTTCCGACGTGGTCCAGGAGGTCGCGGGTGGTGCGGCCGAGGACGCTGGTCGGCGACCAGTTGTGCGGTGACACGGGGGTGTCGAGTGCGCCGAGCCAGCCGTAACCGGTGCCGGCGGCCGCGGTGGTGAGGACCGCCGTGGTGAGGCTGACGGCGGTGGTCACGGCCGCGGCCCGCGCCAGGCCTGCCGGCCCGGGCCGGGCACGTGCGCGCAGCGCTACGACGGCCAGCAGGCCGAGGGCGGCCGGGGCCTTGACGAGGGCGGCGAGCGTGACGAGGGCGGTGCCCACGGTGTGGCGCCCGCCCTGGGCGGCGACCAGGCCGATGCCCATCAGGCCGAGCATGACGGCGTCGTTGTGGGCGCCGCCGACCAGGTGCAGCAGGACGAGCGGGTTGAGGACGCCGAGCCACAGGGCCGCGAGGGGGTCGACGTCGCAGTGCCGGGCGAGCCGGGGCAGCGCGACGGCCATGAGTCCCACGCCGAGCAGGGCCACGAGCCGGATGACGAGGACGCCGGTGTGCGGCCGGCTGCCGGTCAGGGCGGTGGCGGCGGAGGCGAGTGCCAGGAACACCGGACCGTACGGGGTCGCCGTGTGCTGCCACACGGGTGCCACCTCGTCGGCGAGCGGGCCGCCGAGCCGGGCGGGGCCGTACGTGTAGACGTCGATGTGGGCGTGCACCATGGCGCCCTGTGCCAGATAGCTGTAGGCGTCTCGGCTGAACAGCGGCGGGGTGAGCAGCAGGGGCGCCACCCAGACGGCGAGCACCCAGAGCAGCGCGCGGGGTGTCGGCGGTTCCGGGCCGCTGATCACGGTGCCGAGCAGGGCCCAGGCGGCGATCAGCAGGACGATGCCGGTGTACACGAGGACCAGGCCCAGGGCCCCGGGCCCCGAGGTGGGGGCCAGTTGGTCGCCGACGGGCAGCGCGCCGGAACTCGCTCCGCCCGTCGCGAGGGCGGCGGAGCCGAGAAGTCCGACGAGCAGACAGCGGCGTAGGTCTACGGGGATCGGCATGGCCAGCATTCCGGCAGCCTGTCAACGCCGGGTGACCACGAACGGAAGCTCCGGCTGCGCTCCGGCGACCGGGAGGCGAGGGCCGTCCGACGCGGCGGTGACGAGCAGTTCCGAGGGCCTCGTCCTGCGCACGTCGGAGGGCGTGCGCCCGGAGCCGTCGTGCCCGGGGCCGTTGAGGGGCGGAGTTGTGCCGGGAGCGGTGCTGCGCCCGGGTTGCGGTCGCCCGTCGGCCGTTCGTGCCCCCGCACAGGGCGGACGCGATGCGCCGGGTGCCGGGGCATCCGTGCCCGGGCCGCTTGCTCCGAACGGGCCGTCATCGGCTTGCCGCGTGTCGGGGGCCGATGAAGGATCGCACTACCGGGCACACCACCGGCCTCTGTCCCGCCGTCAGGTCCGTCGTGTGTGGCCGTTCACCGTTCCTGTCCGACCGAGCAGGAGTGATCATGGATGAGGGACTCCTGAGCCGGAGACGGCTGCTGCGGGGCGCCGTCTGCGCCGCGGGCGGGGCCGTCGCGGGATGGGCGCTCCGCCAGCCGCCGGGGACCGAGGCCGGGAGGACTGAGCCCGTCGCCCCGAGGGGCGGGCCGGGCGGCACCGGCCCGCCCGCAGTGGACTATGCGTCCGCCGTCTGGACCCCTGCCGTCCGGTCCAACTACACACCGGCCCGGCGTCCCGCGAGCGATCCCGTCGACTATGTCGTCATTCACCTCACCACGGACACCTTCCCCACCATGGTGAAGATCTTCCAGGACCCGGAGCGGGCGGTGTCCGCCCACTATCTGATCCGCGCCGCGGACGGCGGTATAGCCCAGTGCGTCCGTGAGCCGGACATCGCCTGGCACACGGGCAACTGGGAGTACAACACCCGCAGCATCGGCATCGAGCACGAGGGCTGGCTGGAGCAACGCACGTACAGCGAGGCCATGTACAGGGCTTCGGCCGCGCTCACCGCGGCCGTCTGCGCGCGGCACGGGATACCCGTGGACCGCAAGCACATCCTGGGGCACAACGAGATTCCCGACGCGACGCACGAGGACCCGGGCCCGTACTGGGACTGGGACACGTACATGAGGCTCGTCAAGTCCGCCGCCGTGCGGTACGACCGGATGAGGGTGAGGCCGCTCGTTCCCTGAGCGCGCCTCGCCCGGCCGGGCGATGCCGACCCGTCGTCCGACGGTACGTCCTGCGGCGTCCCTGCGGGGGCAGGCACGCCGGAGCGCGCCCGAGGGAAGCCCGGCGGGCGCCGCGGCCGTGCGCCGAACGGCACGCGCCCCGTCCGGCGCCCGTCGCCCGCCGCCGACCGCCCACCACCTGCCGTCTGCCGTCCGGCGGCCGGCGGACGGCGTCGTGCGCCTCCGCGGCGTACTCCGTCTCCGTCGCGGACGGCTTCAGTACCGGATCGCGATCTCCCTGCCCCGGCCGTCGTGTTGCGGTGGATCGGGGAGGGAGCGGGCATGGCCCTGCGCGATGCGGTGGGCGGTCCATGCCGCGGCCGCCGCGTCCAGTACGTCGTCGGGCGGCACCCGCCCAGCCTCGCCGAGCTCGTCCGGGAGGTCGATCCCCGCGGCGCTCAGGAGCGAGCGCCGGATCATCTGCCCCGCCCAGCTCTTCTTCCGGTGCTCCAGAGGTGTGCCGCCCGCCAGTGCCCGGAACGAGACCTCGGGGTGGACCTCGAAGAGGCGGGCGCTGTCCGGTCCCGTCAACAGGCCGTTGGCCTCCCGGAGTTTGACGGCGAGGCCCCAGCTCTGACGGCTGAGTCCGGCACCGGTCAGTTCCCGGCACCGGCGGTTCGCGGCGTCGTACCGCTCCTCCTGCCACACCGCGCGGGGCGGGACCCGGAAGACGCTGCCCCTCAGCCGGCCCAGCAGGGCCGCCGCTTCCGTGTCCGCGCGCCGCCATCCCGCGTCGAGGAGCCCGAGCGGCATGTCAACGGCCACCACGGCGACTTCGCGGACGGCGCCGGGGCCGTCCGGTGCTGCCGGGTGCAGCAGCGCGCGCAGCCCGGTGGCGAACCGCGCTCCCGCGAACCGGCCGTCGTGGAGCTCGACCGCCACCCATCCGGCCGGACACGCATCGACACCGAGGACCGCCGCCATGTCACCCGGCTCCCCCGAGCGGCACCGGCGACGGGCAGCCGTACGCCCCGAAGAGCCGGACGAACCGGGCGGCCGCCACGTACCCATGGCGTACGAGACCGTGTTCCACCCGCTCGTACACCTCGACGTCCTCGTCGCCACCCGGTCCGATCGGCTGGACCAGGCGGCCGCCGGTCCGCAGCTGGCTCACCAGCGGCGGGGGCACCTCGGGGAAGGCCGCACAGACGACGACGGCGTCGTAGGGGGCATGGGCCGGCAGGCCCAGGGTGCCGTCGCCGATGAAGACCTCGGCGTTCCCGACGCCCGCCGCGGCGAGGTTGCGCCGTGCCTCCCCCGCCAGTTCGGGCCATCGTTCGATGCTGACGACGTGTGCGGCGAGCCGGGCGAGGACCGCGGTCTGGAAGCCGTGGCCGGTGCCGACCTCCAGGACACGTTCGCTCCCGACGAGACCGAGCGCGGTGACCATCATGGCCATGAGCGAGGGCTGGGTCGTCACCTGACCGTGGCCGATGGGAAGCGGCACGTCCCGGTACGCCGTCGCACGGCAGGAGGCCGGGACGAACCGCCCGCGCGGCGTCCCGCGCATGGCCCGCAGCAGTCGCTCGTCCCGCACTCCGGCGGCGCGGGCCGCCCTGACCAGGTCCTCGGGGCCGGGGTGGGGCATGGTGTCCACCTCCGCCTCCACCCTACGACCGGGGTGCCCGGACCAGGAGCGCTCCGCCCCGGATTCCGGTTGACGCCCGGCAGGGCGCACGGCTTTGCTTCTGCGGTGACCACGCTACGTTTCGAACAACCCAACGACGATGCCGCGCTCGAGGACTGGCGGCACGTCCACAACGCGATCATCCCCACCGCCACGCTCACCCTCGACGAAGTGCGGGAGCGGGTGCAGCGCAATCATCTGGAGGTCGCGTATCTCGACGACGTACTCGTCGGCTGTTCGACGGTGCGCCCGCCGACGGACGAGTCCTCGACGGCCACGGTGATCGCCCGGGTGCTGCCGGAGCACCGCAGGCGGGGGTTCGGGGAGGTCCTCCATACTCGTGGGCTCGAGCGGGCGCGGGCGCTCGGAGCCGAGGTGATCGAGACGGTCGTCCTGTCGTCCAACGCGGACGGGCTGCGGTTCGCGCAGGCGCACGGGTTCGTGGAGATCGAGCGGTACCTGCTGCCCGGTGACACCATCCCCTGGATCGATCTGCGTCTGGCCTGACCCTGGTCGCCGACGGGGCCGCGGCATCGGCGCACGGGCCCGCGAGTGGGGTCAGCCGGCGAAGCGGCGGACGTATCGCCGCTGCCACGGCGTCTCGACGGCGCGGGGATGGTAGTGCGCACGCACGAAGGCCACCGCCCGGACGGCCGGTACTCCGTCCAGGACCGCGAGGCACGCCAGGGCCGTGCCGGTACGGCCCCGGCCACCGCCGCACGCGACCTCGACGCGTTCGAGGCGGGCGCGGTCCCACGCCTCGGTGAGGATCTCCCGGGCCTGGGCAGGGCTGCTGGGCAGCCGGAAGTCCGGCCAGCGCACCCATCGGGCCTCCCACGGGACCTGCGGGGGCCGTCTGCCCAGGAGATGAACGGCGAAGTCCGGGACCTGTCCGGCCGGGAGCGGGTGCCTCAGGGCCCGGCCCCGGACCATCCGGCCGGAGGGGAGCCGCAGGACGCCGGCTCCGGAGGCACTCCAGGTTTCGGTCATCCGCTCACGGTAGTGGCCCCGTCGGCCGGTTGACGAGGAGTCACTCCCCGTGCGGCCCTCGGGCGACGGTGCGCCGTCCCGCTGCCCGAGGTTCCCCTCGCCGGGTGCGGCACCCCGTGCAGGGTCGACGGTGGACAGCTCCTCCTGGTCCGGACTAATTTCACTTTGGTCTGGACCAAAGTATTGACGTGCACCCGTCATGCATCGATATTGAGGGCCCTCCCCCCTCTCCTGGAGGCCCCCTCATGAAGCGTCTTCGCACCCTCCTGTGCGGTGTCGCCGGTGCCACCCTGGCCGCCGCCGGGCTGACCGCGCTCGCCGGTACCCCGGCGGCGGGCGCCCCCGCGGCCGCGGACGCACTCGGCAACCGCTGGTACGCAGCGGCCCCCTATCTGATGCCGCTGGACAACAACCCGCCGAACGCCGGCGCCATCATGGATGCCACCGGCCTCAAGGCGTTCCAGCTCGCCTTCGTCCTCGCCCCCAACGGCGGCGGCTGCAGCCCCACCTGGGACGGCACGGCGCCGGTGTCCTCCGACACGGCGGTGGCCGGGGTCGTCGACGGCATCCGCGCCAAGGGCGGGGACGTCTCGGTCTCCGTCGGCGGCTACGGAGGCACCAAACTCGGCCAGACCTGCGCCGACGCGGCCTCGACCGCCGCCGCGTACCAACAGGTCGTCGACAAGTACCGGCTCAGGGCCATCGACTTCGACCTGGAGGAGCCCGAGTACGAGAACGCCACCGCGATCGCGCACGAGATCGGCGCGGCGAAGATCCTTCAGCAGAACAACCCCGGCCTGTACGTCTCCGTGACCACGGCGGGGACGGCCGACGGCACGGGCTGGTTCGGCAAGCAGATGCTGAACGAGGCCAAGTCGCAGGGCTTCACGCCCAACAACTTCTCCATCATGCCCTTCGACGGAGGGTTCAACGGCGCTGCCGCGCAGACCGCCGCGCTGACCAACTTCAACAGCATCCTGCAGTCGACCTTCGGCTGGAACCAGGCGACCGCATACGCCCACGAGGGCTTCTCCGGCATGAACGGGCGCAGCGACACCGGCGAATACTTCCGCCAGGCCGACTTCCAGACCGTTCTCGACTACGCCACCGGCCACGGTATGGACCGCTTCACGTTCTGGTCGCTCAACCGCGACCGGCAGTGCAGCCCGCCCGACAACAACGGCGCCACCTCCGGCACATGCAGCAGCGTGCCGCAGAACGCCTGGGACTTCGCGAAGTACTCGGTGATGTTCGCTGGCGCCACACCGCCCACCACACCGCCGACCACGCCGCCGCCCACCGACCCGGGCACCTGCACCGCACCGGCCTGGAGCAGCACCTCCATCTACACCGGCGGGAACGAGGTCTCCCACAACGGCCACACCTGGAAGGCCAAGTGGTGGACGCAGAACGAGGAGCCGGGCACCACGGGCGAATGGGGTGTCTGGCAGGACGAAGGGGCCTGCTGAAGCCCCCTCACGAGCAGCGGGGCCGGCGAGGAGGACGCCCTGTGCGCCCTCGCCGGCCCCGCTCCCATGGACCTACCCCTCCGAAGACGGCGTCGCCTGCTGGGACAGCCATTCCGCGACCGCCTCGGAGATCGGCTGGCCGGTCTCCAGTTCGATGAAGCCGAACTGTCCGCCCTGATTGCCCTCCAGGAACCACCACACGCCGTCCTCGGCCTCGGCGAAGTCGAAGGCCGCGTAGGCGAGTCGGGCCAGGCTCATGTACGCATGGACCGACCGCACGATACGGTCCGGCACCTCCACGGGGTGCCAGGTGTGGCCGGTCTCGCCGTAACGCCCGTCGACCTGCTGGGGGGCCGACTTCTTGCGAGCGGCGAACAGCCGTGTACCGACACAGGTCAGCCGGATGTCCGCCGCCTTCGGGATGTACTGCTGGAGCATCGCAGGTCCGGCGGCGACACCGGAGAAGTCCGCACCGGGTCCGATGAGTGTGGTCGGCAGCGACATCGGAGGGTCGGTGGGCGGCGGACCGGACGCGGACTTCACGACCACGTCCCGGTACTCCTCCGCGAACTGCTGGGCCATCCGCGGGGCGGTCGTCACGATGGTGGGCGGCACGGCGAAGCCGCTGTGGTGGGCGAGCCGCAGCTGCCAGGGCTTGTGGCGGGCCTGCTCCGCATGGCGCGGATGGTTCATCCACCGCGCCGTGGCCGAGTACAGCATGCCGAAAAGGGCCTGCCCGGTCTCGGCCGTGAGCCATGCCGAGGGTTCCTCCGCATGGGCGGCGGGCGGACCCGGCCGACGTACCCAGACCGATCGCAGGCCCTTCGTGCTCAGCACGTATCCGTCGACCGACAGATGGCCCGTGAAGTCGCCGTGGGCGTAGGAGGCCGACAGCACCGCCTTGCCCGGCAGGTCGGCCGGATCCAGACGCACCAGCGGCACGCCCTGGTCGTGCAGCTTGGCCACCACCATGTCGGCGGTGACGTCCTGTTCGCACGTGAGGATGAGAACCGTCATACGTCTGCCGGTCCGTCAGTCGTCGAAGTGCGTCTGGGAACCGGCCGTTGAGGTGGTCGTGCCGACCGCCCTGAGCAAGGCGCGGTCGCTGACGGCGAGACGTCCGTCGGGCAGGACGTTGAGTTGCAGCGACGCGTCGAAGCGGTAGGGGGGTGTCCCCGCGGCCTGATTCTCCTGCGGCATGGCGTAGTTGAGAGTGAACGGTCGCACAAGGCCTCCCCGTATTGTCACGAACGTCTAGACACAGACCTGTACGTCATGATCCTGTAAAGAATTCACTACCTTCCGCCACATCGACGTGAAGGTCGTCACATCAACCATTCACCTCTCCGGAGCGTCCGGGGCGGAACCGCACGACGGCCGCCTGCCGCCGAAAGCCCGCTCAGTCGGATGGACGTCGGATCCGGGCCAGACGTTCCACCGTGGATGCGTACCGGTGTGCCGCCGCACGCTGCAGGCCACGGGCCAGCGGGCCGGCCGCCCTGGCGTACCAGGCGGCGGGACGGCTCACGGCCCAGACGGTGAACCAGACCGAATCGTCGGGCAGTTGCTCGACCAGAAAGGCCTCCTCTCCGCACTCGGGATGGCCGGAAAGCGTCCCGTAGGCGAAGCCGGTCCGGTGCTCGTCCCGGCGTGCCCACACCACTCGGCACGGGGCACGCACGGGACCGATGCGCAGAGTGACTCGCACGCCGGGGGCCGCGGAGGGGGCGTCGGCCTGCACCGCGAAGGGGAAGGCGCGGTGCATCCGCCATGTCATCAGGGCCTCGGCAGCCGCTGCGTAGACAGCACGGCCGGTACCCAGTCTTCTGCTGACGCGGAGGGAGCGGAAACCCGGCACCCGAGCCGGCGGCGCACCGGCGGGGCCGTCCGTCTCCGCCGTGACCCCGACCGCCTCATAGGTGAAGCCGTCCATCGGCAGGGTCCTCCTCACCCACGCGTGTCAGCGCACCGGCTGTCCTACACCGAGCATGTTTCCCTCACTGTCCAGGAACCAGGCGCCGCGCTCCCCCTTCGCGCCCTTGCTCGGATAGTTCCCCTCGATGTCGGCGATCCCTCCCAGCGTGCGGAACCCGGGCGCGTCCACGTCCTCGAAGACGACGCCGCGCCCCCTGAGCTCGCTCACGGCGGCCTCGATGTCGTCGACCTCGAACGCCATCTGGGTGAATGTGCCGGGCGAGGCCCCCGTCGACGCGAACAGTACGAAGTCCACCCCGCCGCAGCGGTACAGCAGTCCTCCGGGCCGCTCGTCCACGGGTTCCAGCCCCAGCTTCTCGGCGTAGAAGCGCCGGGCCCGCGCGAGGTCCCGGGCCGGGAGCCTGGTGGCCGCGCGTGCGTGGGCGAGGATGCTCATGCCGTTCTCCCTGCGGGTGGGGGTCGCCGGCCCGCGCACGGAGCGCGGCGCCATCGTCCGGTGGGTCCATACGAGAGTTCCCACGAGTGCGCCCCCGGCACGCCCCGTGTCGCCCATATCGCCGCGGCCGGCGTCGCGCACGGACAACGGACACCACTGTCCGGATTTCGCCATTGACGGTCAGTCAATTCGTCGTTGAACATTTTTTCAGCTCGCACGGATGTGCGCGTCCGAGGCTGCTTCCGGCAGTTCGTACGTTCCGTCCGACCCCCCCCCACAACGGAAACCCGGAGCCCCCCACATGAACTCCTCTCCCTCCCGTCGGCTGCCCGGGCGCCCCGCCCTGGCGGCGGTGTGCGCCATGGCCGGACTCGTCACGGCCGCCTCGTCCGTGGCGGCGGCACCGTACCCCCCGGCGCCCCGCACGGTCACCGCGGCCACCCCCACCGCGGCCGCACCCGACATACCGGTGGCCAACGTCAAGGCGCACCTGTCCCGACTCCAGTCGATCGCCACCGCCAACGGCGGAAACCGCGCACACGGCCGCCCCGGCTACAAGGCGTCGCTCGACTACGTCAAGTCCCAGCTGGACGCGGCGGGCTTCACCACCACGGTGCAGCGCTTCACCTCCCGAGGCACCACCGGCTACAACCTCATCGCCGACTGGCCGGGAGGCGACAGCGGGCACGTCCTGATGACCGGTGCACACCTCGACTCGGTCACCGGCGGGCCCGGCATCAACGACGACGGCTCCGGCTCCGCCGCCATCCTGGAGACCGCGCTCGCCGTGTCCCGCGCACACCTCCAGCCCACCAAACACCTGAGGTTCGCCTGGTGGGGCGCGGAGGAACTCGGGATGGTCGGCTCCCGGTACTACGTCGGGCACCTCCCGGCGTCCGATCGCGCCGCCATCGGCGGCTATCTCAACTTCGACATGGTCGGCTCGCCGAACCCGGGCTATTTCGTGTACGACGACGACCCGGCGCTGGAGAAGGTCTTCAAGGACTACTTCGCGACGGCCGGAGTGGCGACGGAGCCCGAGACCGAGGGGGACGGCCGCTCCGACCACGCGTCCTTCAAGAACGCCGGGATACCGGTCGGCGGTCTGTTCAGCGGCGCCGACTACATCAAGACCGACGCTCAGGCGCAGAAGTGGGGCGGCACGGCGGGCGTGGCCTTCGACCGCTGCTACCACTCCGCCTGCGACACCTCGGCGAACCTGGACGACACCGCGCTCGATCGCAATAGCGACGCGATCGCGTACGCCGTCTGGACACTCTCGGCCGGTCCGGCGAGCCGCTTCGGGAGCACTCCAGTCCGGTTCCACTGAACAGAACTGCGATCTCCTCCGTATGAACCTCCGTCCACCCCAGTCCCCAACGGGGGTTCAGGAGGTTACGAGTTGAGTCACCGGCGTATTCCCAAGCGCAAGGCCGTCCTCGCAGGATCGGGTGCGGTCGCCGTCGCGGCGGCGGCCGTTCTGCTGCCCCACGCCAACGCGTCGCAGACCGGGCCGGACCAGACGGCCACCCTTCCCCACGCGGCGACCGAAAAGGCCGGCTCCGCGTCCGCCGCACGTATCGTGTCCCAGCTCAGCACCCGGCTGGGCGCGAATTACGCCGGTGCCTACTTCGACGCGAAGAAGAAACAGCTCGTCGTCAACGTCGCGGGCGGTGGCGACCGGAGCGCAGCGGAGGTGAAGCAGGCCGGGGCGGTTCCCCGGCAGGTGTCCAACAGCATGGCCGAGTTGAAGGCCGCCGCCCATACGCTCCGGCAGCGGGCCGCGGTGCCCGGTACCGCGTGGGCCATCGACCCCCGCACCAACCGGATACGCGTCACCACCGACCGCACCGTCACGGGCGCGAAGTGGAACCGGGTGGAGTCCACCGTGCGCTCGCTGGGCGCCCGCGCGGGCGACATCCACAAGTCCGCAGGCCAGTTCAAGCCCTTCGTCTCCGGCGGCGACGCCATCTTCGGGGGCAACGCACGCTGCTCCCTCGGCTTCAACGTCACCACATCGGACGGCAAGCCCGCCTTCCTCACGGCCGGCCACTGCGGCGTCGCGGCGAAGCAGTGGACCGACGCCAACGGCGCGCCCCTGGGCACCGTCCAGAAGGCGACCTTCCCCGGGGACGGCGACTTCGCCCTCGTGACGTACGACGACCAGAACACCCAGGCACCCAGCGAGGTGGCAACGGGCAACGGGCAGACCGTCCAGATCAAGCAGGCCGCCGACGCGGCGGTCGGCCAGCAGGTGTTCCGGATGGGCAGTACGACGGGCCTTCATGACGGCTCGGTAACGGGTCTGGACGCGACCGTGACCTATCCCGAGGGCACCGTCACGGGCCTCATCCAGACCGATGTGTGCGCGGAGCCGGGTGACAGCGGCGGTTCGCTCTTCACGCAGGACGGCAATGCGGTCGGACTCACCTCCGGGGGCAGCGGCGACTGCAAGTCCGGCGGCGAGACGTTCTTCCAGCCGGTGACCACGGCCCTGACCGCCACCGGCGCCACGATCGGCAACGGCGGCGGCGACGCCAACGGAGGCGGCGCGGACCAGAACGGCGGCGACCAGAGCGGGGCCAACGGAGGCGGCGCGGACCAGAACGGCGGCGACCAGAGCGGGGCCAACGGAGGCGGCGCGGACCAGAACGGCGGCGGCGCCGACCAGAACGGCGGCGACCAGAGCGGCGCCAACGGAGGTGGCGCCGACCAGAGCGCCGCCCCCGGGGACGGGGCGGACCAGAACGGCGCTGCCGGAAGCGGCGCGGACCAGAGTGGTGCCGCCGGGAGCGGCGCCGACCCGAACGGCTCCAGCGGTACCGGAGCAGACCAGTCCGGCTCGGACGGAATCAGCGCGAACGGGAACTGAGCACGACGGCCGGACCCCCGGCCGGCCGCTCCACCTGCACGCCGGCACAGCCGCCTGGACCGCGGCTGTGCCGGCGTACGCATGCGGGCGGCCGGTCGCCGGACGGCTCCGTGCCGACCCGGGGCGCCCCGGCTCCGGCGGCGCGGTGAGCGCCTCGTCCCCCGTGTCTACTGGCCCCAGCGGCTGTTGTTGGCCGCCGCCGGACAGGGGGTGCTCACCGGGCCGGCGGAGGCATTACCGGCCGGACCCTCGTACGCAGGTGTCCGTGTAGTCATGGCGCTGGTTCCCCGTCGATGTCGCAACTGACCATTAACGCTTCTTGATCAGCATTAAGGCGTGCGACACCGTACTGGGGAGAGGCACGCGCGTGCAACGTGAAGAGGTCGCACCGCCGACGCACCCCTCCCGGAGGGTGGGTGTCGCCCCGTCAGGGGGTGACCGCCGCCTCGTCGCGGACCGTCGGGCCGCCCGCTCCGTCGCATTCCACGACCAGCACGGCCGCGTCGTCCTGGAGCCGGCCGTCGCAGTGGCGCAGCAGGTCGGCGTACAGGGCATCCATCATGGCGTCCATCGGCCGGTCGCCCCATCGTGACAGACGCTCGGGCAGCGGATAGAAGCGGCCGTCGCGGTCCCGGCACTCGGTCACACCGTCGGTGCACAGCACCAGCCGGTCACCCGCGGTGAAGTCGACCACGTCGGGGGTGAAGTCACCGTCGGCCAGCTCGCCCAGCCCCAGGGGCAGGCCCGCGGCGGCGGGTTCCAGCACCCGGATGCGGCCGTCGCGGATCATGAGGGCGGCGGGGTGGCCGCAGTGCACGATGCGTGCGATCCCCTCGGGCAGGATCTCGACGATCAGCGCGGTGGCGAAGCACTCCGGATAGTCGCTGTGGGCGGATCGCGCATGGCGGCGGGCGCTGTCCTCCAGGCGCGAGGCGACGGCACAGATGCTCGCCTCGGTGTGCGCGGCCTCACGGAAGGAGCTGAGCAGCGCCGCCGAGGCCTCCACGGCGGCCAGGCCCTTGCCGCGCACATCGCCGATGAGCAGACGGACCCCGTACGCCGTGTCCAGGCACTCGTACACGTCGCCGCCGATGCGCGCGTCCTGTTGTGCGGCGACGTAGAGGCTGGCGAGTCGGACCAGCCCCAGGCGTTCGGGCATCGGGCGCAGGAGGACACGCTGGGCCGTCTCGGCCACCAGACGGACCCGCACCAGTTCGCGCTGCTGGCGCAGCCGGGCGTGACAGGTGACCAGGCTGGCCAGGGACACCGCCACGACGGCGGCGACGGTCACATTGAACTCGAGGTCGCCCCACACGTGTTGCACCTCTGCCGAGATGTTCGCCAGGGCCAGGGCCAGGGCCCCGGCGAGGGCCGTGCCGGTGAGCGAACAGGTGGCGGCGGCCAGCGCGGGAGCCGCACACATGACGGGTCCCAGCCACCAGCGCACCGGTGAGGCGAGGTTGGCCGCGGTGACGACGGCCAGGGTCAGTCCTGCGGGCAGGAACCGGTGGCACGCGGCGAGTGCGGCGGCCATGGTTCCGCTTCGTTCGGTGGGTGTCTTCATGGGTATCGCGTGGTCGTGTCGCACGTACCGTCGTGCGATCGGCGCGGCCGCCCGACGCGGCGTCGCCCGCGGGGACGTACGGGTCGATCGGCTCGTTGCGGGGCCGCCGGCCGGGGCTCGACGGGTCCGCCTCCGGGGCGTGGCCGCGAAGCTCCGACCGGGGCCGGGCGATGGAATCGGTGGACGGGCAAGGACGAACCCCCGGCCCGGTGCTGCTCGGTCACTGGCATGTCGGGGTCCTCTCCCTCGACTGCGGGGCTGCCGGGCCCGGCGGATCCGGCTGCAGCGCAACCGTCTCCGGATGCCGTGGGCCGGACCTGGCGTCCGCCCGCGGCCCCGGCTGCCCGCCGCCGCCTCCGCGGCGGCGTCGGCATCGACTCTCCCCCACGCGGCGGATCCCTCGTTTCCTCCGATCGGGCGATGGGCCGGTGGACACGAGAGAACGAAAAGGGACGACTCACTCCCGAGTCGATGTGACCCGAGTCACACGCAAAGCGTGAATAACAGACATATCACCGGAAATGGTGGGTCGGGTGACGAGCAAACGGACAGCTCCCACCGGAGGTGACAGAAACGTGCGGCTGAGCACGAAGCCGGAGACGCCTGTAGGCGTCCCCACCAGGAGCCGAGCAACCGCAACCCGGCTGATACAGGCACTGGACGAGCCCGGAACCCTGCGATGGCTGATCGCGGTCAGAGCGACTTTCGCCGCCGCGCTGGCCTGGGAGATGTGCCGCACCTTCCTCGGCCAGCCGCAGCCCTATCCGGCGGCACTCGCCGCCCTGCTGGTCACGCACCCCACGGTCGCCCGGTCCTGCACCGCGGCCCTGCAGTACCTGTCGGGCTGTGCGATCGGCGCCCTGATCGCCCTGCCCGTCGCGCTCCTCACGGGGCCGACCGTGTGGGGGCTGAGCGTCGTACTGCTGCTCTCGCTGCTGGCCGCGGGGTCCGGGCGGCTCGGGCCGCACGGCATCCACGTACCGATCACTGCTCTGTTCGTCCTGATGCTGGGGCGCGGTCAGCTCGTGGCGGGTACCGCGCCGCATCTGGCGGAGATCGCGGTGGGCGTCGCCGTCGGTGCGGCCTTCCATGCGCTCTTCCTGCCGCCGCTGCGACTGCGGCCCGCGGAGGCCGCCCTGGACCGGCTGCGGCAGGAGGTGGCCGGCGTGCTGCGGGGGTCGGCCAAGGCCCTCGCGGAGGCCCGGGACCCCGACGACGTGCTGGGCGGCAGGTGGCGCCAGTCCTTGACCTCGTCGGTCCGCGAGGCCCGGCAGGCTCTGGACCAGGCCCACGAGAGCCTGCGCTGGAATCTGCGGGCCCGGACGCGCAGCGTGTGGCATCTGGACCAGGACGTCCTGGACACCCTGGAGCGCCTGGCCGACGACGCCGGAGCCATCGTGCGAACCCTGGACCGGCCACCCGTCCCGGCGTCGGCACCGGCGGGCCGCCTGGCACTGGACCGCCCCTTCCGTGCCCGGTACGCCCGCCTGCTGAACAGCACGGCCCTGTGCGTCCACGGCTGCCGCGGCGGCCGGCCGCACCCCGTGCTGCCGGCGACCCGGCGCGCCTGGGACCAGTTGGTCCGCACATCGGCACGGCCGCCCCACAGCGTGGACACCCGTGCCACCGAGGGCCGGCTGCTGGTGATCCTCGACCGTGCGCTCGACGACCTCGGCGACGGGCGGCCGCAGGCGACATGGCCCCCACGCGAGACGGAACGCCCGGTCCTACCCTGAAGGAGGGCAGGACCCATGCATTCCGCGCCGGCGGGCGAGTCCGCGGCACCGGGGCGGTCCGGCCGCAACGAGCGTCGCCCTCCGCTGGACGGTCATGATCCCGCACGAGAAGCCACTGATGGTCCCGCGCATCTCCGCCGGATCGCCGGCGGCGGAGCGTGTGTTCACCGTGTACGGAATCCAGGTCCAGCGCCTGCGCAACTGGCTGCGGCTCGCTCTGTGCGGGCTCCTGGTCACCGTCGTCCTCGTCGATGTGTCCCCGGCTCAGCGGACGACGCTCCTGATGGTCGTATGGCCCTACGCGTTCGTGTCGGTGCTCGGGCTCGTCTGGTGGTACCTGCGCCCGCCGGTCGGAGTGTTCGCCCTGGTCACCGTCGCATGGGGCCTGTTCGACATCATCACGGTGCTGATCATGCTCCAGGAGTCGGACGGCGCCTACATGCTGCTGCTCATCCTGTTCTTCCTGCCGCTGTTCTGCGCCTTCAACATGCGGCCGGTGACCACCGCGATCACCGTCGCCGCCAACATGGCCGCCTTCTCCCTCGCCGTGCTGTCCGACCCGGTGGTGACCACCACGCTGAACCCGGCGCGCATCGTCGTGCTGCTCGTGGCACACGCCTTCACCTGCGCGACCGTGCTCGCCCTCACCTTCGTGCAGCGCAACCGCGCCCTGCGCATCGGGTGGCTGATCAACGACCGGTCCGAACTGCTCGCGGAGACGATGGGCGCGGAGGACCGGCAGCGCCGCCGTCTGGCCGAGACGCTGCACGACGGCGCGCTGCAGTCCGTCTACGCGGCGCGCCAGGACCTGGACGAGTACACGGAGTCGGGACGCGAGGAGGCTCTGGCGAGCGCGGACCGCACGCTCACCCAGGTCGTCCGGGAACTGCGCCAGACCACCTACGAGCTGCACCCGGCCGTGCTGGAGGCGGCGGGCCTGGCCGCGGCCGTCGAGTCCCTGGCGCGTGCCGCGGAGTCGCGTTCGCGCCTCAAGGTGACCTGCCGGGTGACCCCGGTCTCGACGGACTACGACACGCTGCTCTTCGGGGTGGCGCGGGAACTGGTCACCAACGCGCTCAAGCACGCCGACGCCGACCGCCTGATGGTGGAGCTGGCTCCTCTCGACGGCGCGGTGTCGCTGACCGTCACCGACGACGGCAAGGGGTTCGACCCCCGGCTGATCCAGGACCGGCTCGCGCAGGGACACATCGGGCTGGCGTCGCAGCGGGTGCGCATCGAGGCCGCACACGGCTCGCTCACGCTGCTGCCGGTGGAGCGCGGAACCTCGATCAGGGTGGTGGTCCCGGTCTCGGCACAGTGACGCCGGGCCGCCCGGCGACGCGGGGGTGCGGGGAGGGGCGGGGTGCGGGCGCGGGGGCGGGGCGCCGACCGGGCTGGCCGACCGGACGACGCACCGGTCCACCGATCGGCGGACATCACAAACGGCCTTCTTGTCACCGGTCGGCCGACGAACGGGCCGGCGCCCTCGGGCGAACCTGTCAGCAGAACGCCAGCAGAACCCCTGCACACCCGGCGAGAAGGAGGGATGGCTCATGGCCACAGGAGTGGGTCCCGAGTCGGCGTCGGCACCGGAACCGGAGTCCTGGGACGACATCGTCCTCGACGAGGATTTCATCGCACGCGCCGACGTGACCGAGCCGTCGGGGCGGGCGCGGATGCTCGCGGCCCGCTGGCGCGACCGTCCCCCCGAGGCGCAGCCGTGGCGTGCTTGCGAGCCACCCCCCGGAGGGTTCCGGGGCCGCTCGCGCCGTCGCCGCCCATGAGCGGTCGCCCTTCCATCGCATCGGCACCCGGCGCTCCGGCGCCGGGTGCCGATGCGTCGGGGCCCGGGCGCCCCCCGCCCCGCGGAGCAGGGGTCCACCGCGCAGAAGGCCGCCGGCGGTCCGGGAGTCTCCGGCCCGGACACCGGGCCCACCGATCGGGGGACACCGAGGTCGTCCGGCCGGACGACCGAATGACGTATCCAGGCCGGGACTACCGCGCCCTAGCGTGGCGATACCGGCCGGAAAACGGCGAAACGCACAGCGAGGGAGACCGGCATGACACGCACGCGCGACCAGTGGACCGCTACGGCGACCGGGGACTCCGCCTACGAGATCGTGGTGACGTCCGACATCTTCGACCCGGACAATCCCGAACTCGGGATGCTCCCCGAGGGTCACGAGCCCGGCGGCACCCGGCTCGTCGTGATGGACGAGCAGGCCGCGGAGCTGTTCGGCGACCGGATCCGGCGGTACTTCGCGGGCAACGACATCGCCACGGAGTACTTGACGCTGCGCGGCGGAGACGAGCACCGGCCCGTCGACGCGCTCGTGCAGGTCGCCGGCCGGCTGTCCGCAGCAGGCGACGCCGGTCCGGTCGCCCCACCCACAGCGATCGGCGGAGGGGCCCTCCAGGATGCCGTGGGCATGGCTGCGGGCCTGTACCGACGGGGAATTGCGTACGTGCGGGTACCCACGACCCTGATCGGCCAGCTCGACGGATCGCTCCCCGTGCAGAGCGACATGACCACGAGGGGCTGCCGCACCCGCCCGGGCGCCGTCGCCCCGCCGCCGCGGACCCTGATCGACCGCAGTCTGCTCGCCCCCCTGTCCGAACGGCAGATCCGCGGCGGCCTCGGCGAGGCCCTGAGGATGGCGCTGGTCAAGGACGCCCGCCTGTTCGCGCTGCTCGAGGAGTACGGTCCGGATCTGGTCGCCGACCGGCTCCAGGACTCAGGAACACAGCCGGGCGACCCGCAGCCCGGTCTGGAGGTCGTCCACCGCGCCGTCGCGGGCGTGGCGGAGGAACTGCGGCGGAACCTGTCGGACACCGGCCGCCGGGGCATCGCGGACTACGGACACACGTTCTCGCCGATCGTCGAGATGTGCGCGCTGCCGGAGCTCCACCACGGCGAGGCCGTCGCCATGGACTGCGTCTTCAGCGCGGTCCTGGCCGCGAACCGCGGGATCCTCGCGCCTCGGCAGCTGACCCGCATCGTCGGGACGGCGCGACGGATCGGGCTGGCCCCCTCGCACCCGGTGTACACGGACGCGGCCACGATGAGGCAGGCACTCGCCGACACCGTGCGGCCCCGGGACGACCGGCGGTCCCTGATGCTGCTGGCCGACATCGGCAGGACCGCCCTCGTGGACGATGTCACCGAGGCTGAGATCGGGCGTGCCACGCGCTGCATGGCAGATCTGCTGCACGAGCCGCAGCCCCACTCCCGAGGCGGCCCGCGGTGCGAATCGGCGTCCGGCGACCCGGACGAGCCGACGTACGCGCGGCCCGCCGGGCCCGACGCACGCGCCGCGTGCACGCGCCTGGCGGCCTGACGCGGACGGGACCGCCGGACCCCGTGCACCTGAACTCCGGCACCGCGCTTCCGGGCATCCGGCACACACGGGCACGCGCCGCCCAGAGGGGCATCCGCCACGGGTCATTCGAGAAGGCCGCGCCGCATGGCCTCGGCGACGGCCGCGGCCCGGTCGGAGACCTGGAGCTTCTCGTAGAGCCGCTGCGCATGGGTCTTCACGGTGCTGGCACCGAGCATGAGTTGGGCGGCCGTCTCCGGCACGCTCAGGCCCTGGGCGAAGGCCTCGAGGACCTGGCGCTCCCGCTCGGAGAGCACGGGCTGGTCGTGCTCCGCCCGGAGACGGATCTCCCCCGCGAGCGCACCGGTGAGTTCGGGCGGGATGACCGTCAGGCCCTTGGCCACCTTGGTGACCGCGTCGACGATCTCCCCCCGGCGCGCGTCCTTGGGCAGATACCCGGCCGCGCCCTCCTGCACCGCGCGGAAGACCACGGCACTGTCGCTGATGGCCGACAGGATGATCACGCGCGTGGGCAGTTTGTCCCGCACCACGGCATGGACGAGCGCGATCCCGTCGAGTTCGGGCATCCGGTAGTCGACGACGGCCACCTCGGGCTTCTCCGAGCGGATCAGTTCCAGGGCCTCCCGGCCGTCGGACGCCTCGCCCGCGACCTCGATCCGGCCGCTGAGCGCCAGACCCCGGGCAATCCCCTCGCGGTAGATCGGATGGTCGTCGGCGACGACGACACGAATGCGTGTACCCATGCCGGACATCTTGATCACTGCTCCCGCGCAGGCGTGGGGCTCCTATGCCCAGCATCCAGCAGACCCGCAAAGCCCGCGCGGGGTGCGTCGTCCACCGGGCCTCCTCGCTTTCCCCCACCTCGTCGGCACGGGCCGGCCGTCGGCACCGACGGATGCGCGGCCGGGCTGCGATTGCGGGGAGATGGGCAGCACTCCAGGGTGGAACCGGACATACCGGAACTCCGGCGTGTTCCGGCACGCGAAAAGACGAAGGAGCCGTCATGCCTCGCGGTTCGAGCCCCAAGCGGGAACGCCAGTACGAACACATCAAGGAGAGCGCGGAGGAGCGTGGAGAGAGCACGAAACGGGCGAAGGAGATCGCCTCGCGCACGGTGAACAAGGAGCGGGCCCGCTCGGGAGAGGCCAAGACCGCGAGCAGGACGTCGATCCAGGACATGTCGTCGTCGAAGCGGGGCGGCCAGCGCTCCCACACCGGTGCCCAAGGGCCCACCTACGACCAGCTCTACGCGGAGGCACAGCGCCGCAACATCCACGGCCGTTCCTCGATGAACAAGGACGAGCTGAAGCGGTCCCTGGGCCGCTGACGACGGATCTCGGACCCCCGGCCCGCGACGCGGGCCGGGGGTCCGCTCGCGGTCCGGCACACCGGCAGGCACGAACCCAACCTTTGCGGTCCCCCGGGTGTCCCACTGGATGCAGATCTGGTGAACCGGAACACGCAAGGGGCACGCATGCGCAGACACATCCTGCCGATCGCCACGGTGGTGGCCGCGGTCACGGGCGCCCTCACGGGCACGTACGCCGTCGCGGCACCACCACCCCACAGGGCCGCCACGGCAGGCCCCGCGGCCACGGGCAAGCCCGCCGACGTGGACGGCGACGGGTACGACGACCTGGCCGTCGGTGCGCCCGGCGCGGCGGTCAAGAACCATGCACAGGCGGGGTACGTGGCGCTGACGTTCGGCTCGTCATCGGGCGTCCGGGTGAACCGGCATCAGGGTCTCACCCAGTCGCACCCCGGGGTGCCGGGCACGCCGGAGGCGGGGGACAGGTTCGGTTCGGCGGTCGCGGTGGGCGACATGGACGGCGACGGTCACGCGGACCTGATCGTCGGCGCGAGCGGCGAGGCGATCGGCGACGTCAAGGGCGCGGGCTCGGTGACCGTCGTCTTCGGCTCCTCGACGGGGCTCTCCGACAGGGCCATCGCCTTCCACGCCCCCACCGTCACGGCGCGGCAGGGATTCGGCGGGCGGCTCGCAGTGGGCGACTTCAACCACGACGGAACGCAGGACCTCGCCACCGTCGAGGGCACGAAGGTCGACGTGGTCCTCGGGGCCAGGAACCTCCGGAACACGCCGACCCCGAAGATCACCCGCATCACACCGCCGGGCGGCGGCGCGGGCACCGGAGCCATCCGCAGCGGCGACGTCAACGGTGACGGCTACGCGGACCTGGTCACCGTGGCGTACAACGACGACCCCGCCGACGAGGGCACCCTCGGCGTGCTGCCCGGCTCGAAGAGCGGTCTCGGTACCAGGGCGCTGGGCAGGAACGTCGGCCTGCCCTTCGCCGGCTACACGCCTGTGGTGGGCGACGTGAACGGCGACGGCAAGGACGACGTCGTCATCGACACCGGATTCGAGGACGGTCCCGACGACTACAAGCTCCGCACGTTCCCGGGCGGCGCGGGCGGCCTGGACGTGGCGGGCGCGGTGGTCTGGTCGGGCACGGTGCAGCAGGGCACCGCGACGCGCCTGTCCGACGTTGACGGCGACGGCTACGACGACCTGCTGATCGGCGACCCGGGCGCCGAGGACAGCGACGGCTTCCGCAACGCCGGTGCACTGACCGTCCTGCGCGGCAGCCGGAGCTGGCTCACGGCCTCGGGGAGCCGCACGATATCCCTGGACACCAAGGGCGTGGCCGGGGTCGCCGAAACGGGCGACATGTTCGGCGCGGCCGTCGCACCCGCCGACTACAACGGCGACGGCGTCGCCGACCTCGCCGTGGGTGTGCGGGGCAAGTGGCTCGGTACGGGTGCCGTCAGCCTGCTCTACGGGAGCCCGGACGGTCCGACCGGCAGCGGTTCGATCCTCTTCGGCCCGGACTCGCTCGGCTACGCGACGGTCAAGGCGGCCTTCGGCACCGCGGTTTCGCTCCCACCCACCTCCTGAGGGCGTGTCCGGGGCGGCGCGCCGCGGCTCTGCCGTCGTGGCGGGCGCCGCCCCGGGTTCCGGTGTCGGAGGACGGCCGTCTAGGGTGCAGATCATGATCTCTCAGCCCTACCTCTCCGAACTGTTCTCGCTGGACGGCACCAACGCCCTGGTGACGGGCGGGAGTTCCGGCATCGGGCGGGGCGTCGCGGGTGCCCTGGCCCGGGCGGGGGCGCGCGTGGTGGTCGTCGCGCGCAGAGAGACGGAACTGAGGGCGACGGTCGGCGAGCTGACCGCCGCCGGCTGCCGCGCCGCGTGGGTGAGCGGTGATCTGGGCACCCGTGACGGTGTCCGTGCGGCGGCCGATGAGGCGGCCGGGGTGTTCGGGGAACCCGACATCCTCGTGAACTGCGCCGGGGTCAATCTGCGGCCCCCGATGAGCGAGCTCGGGGAGGACGTGTGGGACACCACGATGGCGGTGAACCTGGACGCGCCCTTCCTGCTCGGCCAGCGCTTCGGCCCCGGAATGGCCGAGCGGGGCTTCGGGCGGATCATCCACATCACATCGCAGCAGGCGCACCGTGCCTTCGTGCGGAGCGGCGCCTACGGTGTGTCCAAGGGGGCGCTCGAGTCGCTGGCCCGCTCGCAGGCCGAGGCCTGGTCCCCCTACGGCGTCACCTGCAACACGCTCGTGCCGGGCTTCGTGCCGACACCCCTCAACGCCCACCTGTCGTCGGACCCGGAAAGGGTGTCGGCCCTCGCCGCGCGCACCATGGTCGGCCGCAACGGCCTGGCCGAGGACTTCGCCGGCGCGGCCGTGTTCCTGGCGAGCCGGGCGTCCGCGTACGTCACCGGGCAGGCGCTCCACGTCGACGGCGGGTTCTCCGTGCACTGACCCCTAGGTCCTGTCGCCCTGCCATGGGGCTAGTTTGGGATCATGTCCGAGTCCCCTGTGATCCTGCTGCTGTCGGGAAGTCTGCGTGCCGGCTCGTCCAACGAGGCCGTGCTGCGTACGGTGCGGGCGGTGGTGGTGCCCCCGCTCGCGCGTACGGTGTCGTTCGAGGGTCTGGCGGCGCTTCCGCATTTCAATCCGGACGACGACGGCGACCCGCTCCCCGCGCCGGTGGCCGAGCTGCGCGAGGCGATCGCCGCTTCGGCCGGCCTGCTGGTCTGCACCCCGGAGTACGCCGGAACGCTGCCGGGCTCCTTCAAGAACCTCCTCGACTGGACCGTCGGCGGTACCGAGATCTGCGACAAGCCGGTGGCCTGGGTGAATGCGGCGGCGCCCGGACGGGGCGGAGGCGCGGAGGCCACGTTGCGGACCGTGCTCACGTACACCGGCGCCGACATCGTGGACTCCGCGTGCCTGAAGGTTCCGGTCGGCCGGGACATGCTGGGTGACGACGGCACGATCGGTGACCCGGCGGTCCGGGAGCAGCTCCGGTCGGTGGTGACGGCTCTGCTCGGCCGGGCCGCGAGCGGGCGGGCCGACGGCGCGGACGCCGGTGCCGCACCCGGGCGGCCCTGACGGGCGAACACCACGGCGGTGTGCCGCCGCCCACGGCCGCCTCGTCCGCGGCACGCAGTACCTGCCCTCCTGGCGGCTCCCCCGGGTCGGCCCGAGACTGGTGGGGAACGGAACACGTCGGCGGACGGGGTGGCACATGACGGGCGGCACCGCGAGGACGATGTGGGCGTGGGAGGTGACCGAGCCCGGCCCGGTGGAGGGTGCGCCCCTGCGTTTCGTCCGCAAGCCCGTCCCGGTGCCCGGTCCCGACGAGTTGCTGGTGCACGTACGCACCTGCGGGGTGTGCCGCACCGACCTGCACGTCAGTGAGGGAGATCTGCCGGTGCACCGACCGCACGTCACCCCCGGTCACGAGGTGGTCGGGCGGGTGGCGGCGGTGGGCGACGCGGTCGACGGCCACGCCGTCGGGGACCGGGTCGGGGTCGCCTGGCTGCGCCGCACCGACGGGTCGTGCCGGTACTGCCGCCGCGGGAAGGAGAACCTGTGCCCCCGTTCGGAGTACACCGGATGGGACGCCGACGGAGGCTACGCCGAGTACACGACGGTCCCGGCCGCCTTCGCCTATCCGCTGCCCGGCGGCGTCGACGACACAGCCTTCGCTCCGCTGCTGTGCGCGGGCATCATCGGTCATCGTGCGCTGCGCCGGGCGTCGCTGCCGCCCGGAGGGCGGCTCGGGCTGTACGGGTTCGGGGGCAGCGCCCATCTGTGCGCCCAGGTGGCGCTCGCGCAAGGTGCCGTGGTGCACGTACTGACACGGGGCGAGGCGGCGCAGCGCCTTGCGCTCGGCCTCGGCGCGGCGTCGGCACGCGGGGCGTACGAGATGCCGCCGGAACCGCTCGACAGCGCCATCCTGTTCGCGCCGGCCGGCGACCTCGTCCCGGTCGCGCTCCGGGCCCTGGACCGCGGAGGTGTGCTGTCGATCGCGGGCATCCATCTGACGGACACACCGCCTCTGGACTACCGACGTGAGCTGTTCTACGAGAAGGAGGTGCGCAGCGTGACGTCCAACACCCGTGACGACGGCAGGGAGTTCCTGGCACTGGCGCAGCGGTACGGCGTGCGTGCCACCACCCACACCTACCCGCTGTCGCGGGGGCTGCAGGCGCTGCAGGACCTGAAGGCGGGCCGGTTCGACGGGGCCGCCGTGCTGGTCAACGACATTTCCGCGCCTGCGGACTGACGGACCGGTACGCCGAAGGATGTACCGGCGTCCCGGGCGGATCGTCGGTGGTGACGAGGCAGGTACCAGTGGCGCGCCGGGAGGATGACGGCAGCCGTCCGTACGGGCGCCCGTCTCCCCGCGCACCACTCGAGGACCGTCCCATGACCCAGCTTCGGCGCGCCGCGCACACCGCTTCCCTCCCTCCCGCCGCCCCCTCCGCTCCCGTGTCGGCGGCCGGTGCCGTCGGCCGGGCGGTCATAGGTGGTCTCGTCATGGCCTCGGCCCTGGGTGCCGGCACGGAGGTCGGTCCGCGCCTCGCCGCTGCCGCAGGGCTCACGGGCTGGCCGGCGCGTCTGGTGCCGGCCGCGCTCGTCGGTGCCTCGGCAGTCGCTCTGGTCGCACTGGCGCTGCGCCGGGACGGGCTGCCCCTGGGGCGGCTCGGGTTCGGCGGTGCGGCGGCAAGCCTGCGCGGACTGCTCACGGGGGCCGGCGTGACGGCTGCGGCGGCGGCGGTCGTCCTCGGTGCGGGCACGGCCGCGGGGCTCCTGCGCTGGTCCGGTCCCGATCCCGTCGCCCTGGCCCGCTTCGTCCTCACGAACGGTGTGGTCGCGCTGCTGCTGGAGGCTCTTCCGGAGGAGACGACGCTGCGGGGCTACGCATGGCGGTCGCTGCGGGACCGGTTCGGCGGCAGGGGCGCCGCCCTGGGTACGACGGCGGTGTTCCTCGCGGTGCCGGGGATGTCGACCGTGGTGGGAGCGCTGACGGCGACACTGATCGGGACCGAGCCCGGGCCGGTCGGGGTGGCGCCCGAAGGGCTGGACCCGGCCCCGTACCTGTTCGTGATGGCCGTGTTCGGGATGACCCTGGTCGCGGCCAGGACGGCGGGGAGCGGCGCGCCGCTGTGGGCCGCCATCGGTACCCATCTGACCTTTCTCACCGTCAACCGCATCCTGCTGGAGGGCGACCGGCGAGGAGCCGGCTGGCACGCGGAACTCACCGGCCCCGACGCGGTGTTGCTCGTGCCCGCGTACCTGCTCTTGGCCGCCGCCGGATTCCTTGTGTGCCGGTGGGCCGGGAGGCGGCGGCACCGCGCCGCGGGTACGGGGCGCGGCACTGCGCCCGGCACATGAAGGCCGGGCGCAGTGAACCGGGGTGGGGGACTCCCCCACCCCGGTGGTCGGACGGCCAGGGCCTGTTGTGAAAGTGCTGGTCACAGCCAAGAGCCGAGTCATCCACGAAAGAGTGATGCTGCTGGGTCGCGGCGGGGGCTTGGATCTTGCCACTGAGACGATAACCGTGTTCGGTGTGACCGGCCGCGACACCAAGGAGTCGTCGAAGCATGTCCAAGCCTGTTGTCAGTATCTGGGGCCCACTTCCGGGGGCTCAGCCCGCAGCCGCGGAAACGGAGCCCTGGGACACCAAGTGGGAGCTCCGCAACGGGACCGCCTGGGTCTTCTACAGCTCATCCGACCAGACGGCCGTCCAACGGCCAGTGATCCTCGCCGACGGCTTCGCCATGGGAGGGAGCAACGGCCACGTGCTGTACGACGGCCTGGAGAACGGGGACTACCCGTTCATCTCCTCGCTGCGTGAGAACGGCTTGGACGTTGTCCTCCTGGGCTTCAACGACCGGTCCGCGTCCATCCTCGACAACGCCGACGTCGCGATCGAGTGCATCCGCAGGACGGTCGCCGACCGCGAAGGTGACGCCATGCTGACGGTGGGCGGCTTCAGCATGGGAGGAATGGTCACCCGCTACGCCCTGGCCAAGATGGAAAGGCAGAGGGAGGACCACCAGACCTCCACCTACCTCTCCTACGACACCCCGCACCGCGGCGCGTGGCTGCCCCTCGGCGTCCAGGCATTCGCCCATTTCGTGAAGGAACACTGGGGCAACACCAACCCGTTCCTCAGCCTCTACTCCGACCTGGTCAACAGCCCGGCCGCACGCCAGATGCTGCGCTGGCACGTCGAGACCGGCACCGAGGTCACCCTCGACGTCGCCGCCGGCCAGGATCAGGAACGGACCGACTTCCTGGAAGCACTCCAGCGGGTGGGCGACTGGCCCATGCGCCCCCGCCTGCTCGGTGTCGCCAACGGAACGGGCACCGGCGTCGGGAACAACATCCCCGCCGCCGACACCGCGATGGCCGCCCTCGGACCGAAGGCGAGCGCCCAGCTCCGTACCCAGGGCCAGGGACGGCAGACCGTCGCCCAGATGGCGGAGGCACGCCAGGCACCGGTCTCGATCAAGACCACCGGCTTCCCCGAACTCGACGGCGCTCCCGGCGGCCTGTTCCCCAAGGCGCCTCTCCTGGAAGACGCCGCCAACTTCGGCATGGCTGCCGTGCTGGCCGCGATGGTCAACGAGCAGCCGGCGGAACTCACCCACAACGCCTCCACCTTCGTCCCCACCATCAGCGCCGTGGCGTCGGCCGACATCGACGACCACACCGCCCTCTACTCCAAGGTCGACCCCGAGCGGAGCGAACTCCACCACTTCCTCTGCGCCACCACCAACGAAGGCCACACCGTCATGACCCCGGAGCTCGGCAAGTGGATCCTGGCCCAGCTCCAGGACGCGTAACCACCGGCCAAGGACGCCTTCGGCGGGTACGGTTTCCGACAATCGCTGCAACGCCGAACGCCAGCCGCTGACACGCCCCCGACGGCGGCCTCACCCTCCAGCACCACGAGGGCGAGGCCGTCGTCCGGTGCTGCAACCTGGGGGCCTGTCGTGAAGGTGCTGGTCATGGCCATAAGGGTTTCTGACCCTGCTCCACCGCAAGGTGGATCTTGCTCGTCAGGCCCACTGACCATTCGTCAGATCCCCGCGTCCCGCAGCACGCGATCACCAACGAACAAGATCCACTTCCGCAACAGACCCTAGTCGATGTCGATCTGCCCGCCGGCGCGTCCCTGCTCGCGCTGTTCGCCCTCGTCGTTCACTTGCGCCGGGCCCTGCAGCTCCTTGAAGCCGTTGGCGTGGCCGGGCCGCTGGGCGCCGCCGCCCAGGTTCTGCCGGACCGAGTCGAGGATGGTCAGGCCCTGGCCGACGAGCCCGGCGGCGATCTCGCCGAGGCCGTCGGCGCCGTTGAGCACGTTGACGTTGGCGCCGGAGAGGCCGCCTGCGGCCTCCTTGACGATCTGCGGCAGCTGGTCGATGAGCATCCGGTCGAGGGCGACCCGGTCGTGCGAGGCTGCGGCCTCGGCCTGGATCTTCATCCGCTCCGCATCGGCCTGGGCGAGGATACGGATGCGCTCGGCCTCGGCCTCCGCGGGCTTGACGATCTCCGCGACCAGCTGCTGCTGGCGGAGCTTGGCCTGCCGCTGGGCCAGCTCGGTCTGGGCCGCCAGGACCTCCTGCTGGGCGTGGGCCTGGGCCAGCGGACCGGCCTGGGCGGCCTTGGCCTGGGCCTGGTCCACCTCGGCCGTGTACTCGGCCTTGACCACCGCGGTCTGGCGGGCGTACTCGGCCTGCTTCCGGGCGGCTTCCTGCTCCGCCTCGGACGCGGCCTGGGTGGCCTGTGCCTGGGCGATCTGGGCCTGCCGCTGGATCGCGGCCTTGTGCGGTGCGGACATGGCGTCGATGTAGCCGGTGTCACCGTCGTCGATGGACTGGATCTGCAGGGAGTCGACGATCAGACCGATCTTCGCCATCTCGGCCTTGGATGTGTCCAGCACCTCCGTGGCGAGCTTCTGGCGCTCCGTCACGATCTCCTCGACCGTCATCGAGCCGATGATGGAGCGCAGATGACCGGCGAAGATGCGGCCGGTCAGGACCGACATCTGGTCCTGGTCGGAGAGGAACCGCTGACCGGCGTTGACGATGCTCTCGTTGTCGTTGCCCACCTTGAAGGCGATGACGGCGCGGACGGTGAGCGCGATGCCCTGACGGGTCACGCAGGTCTCGGCGACCTCCGCCTCGCACATCGCCAGCGTCAGGAAGCGGGTCTTGCGAAAGACCGGGAGCACGAACTTGCCGTGGCCGGTCACCACGCGGAACGGCGCACCCCCCAGTCCACGCCTGCCACCCGAGATCAACATCGCCTGATCCGGGGCGGGTACCCGGTAACCGAACATCCTTGTCTCCTTAACCTGCGTCGGCGGCGCTGTCGCCCAACGCGTCCAACGGATCGGCCCACCCGACGACATCGACCTGTCGCGCGCCTCGGGAGTGGACCACGAGCACGGTGGCCCCTGTCGGCAGGGGCTCCTCGGACCAGGCGAGGAAGGTCTCGGTTCCGCCTCTGACACGTACCTGGACCTCGCCGGGTCCGGCGGGTCCGCGCGTACCGATGAGAAGCTCCCCTGTACAGCCGATAACGGCATCGTCCTCTGCCATCTCCCGGCCGCCCCTCGTCGTGCTGGTTCTGGAGTTCAGACCTTAGTCCCACGCGACCCGGGCGCCGCCTCCGGGTATGCGCAACGGCATGCCACGGGAGCGTGCGCCAAATCCTCCGGCACACGCTCCGCCAGGCCCTGCCGTTTCCGCGGCGGCTGCCCGTGCTACTCGTCCTCCTCGAGCACCCGGCCGACCTCGTGAGGCTCGTGCAGCTGTGCCCGGATGTGCAGGACGTCCCCGATGAACAGGTCGTAGATCAGGACGCCGACGACGCCGCCGACGAACGGTCCGACGATCGGGATCCACCAGTAGTTGCTGAACGCCCCCGACAACGTGCCCGGCAGGGCCAGATCACCCCATCCGGCGGCGTAGGTGAACAGCCGCGGGCCGAAGTCACGGGCGGGGTTGATGGCATAGCCGGCGTTCGCACCGTAGGACATGCCGATGGCGGCGACGACGAAGCCGATGACCACCGGTCCGAGGTTGGCGCGCACCGCGGTGTTACGCAGGTCGGTGATGGCCACCACCAGCATCACCAGGAACGCGGCACCCACGATCTGGTCGAGCAGCGGACCCCAGATGCTGCCGTGGAAATACGGCGCCGGGAACGTCGCGAAGATCGAGAACGAGGCCAGGGTGTGCCCGTTCGTCTTGGGTCCCTTCATCGCCGCGTCGAACGTGTTGATGGCGTCGTGGTACACCGCGTACACCAGCGCGGCGCCCGCGAAGGCGCCCAGGAACTGCGCCGCCCAGTACGGCAGCACCCTGGGCCACGGAAACTTGCGGCGCACGGCCAGCGCCAGTGTGACGGCCGGGTTGATGTGCGCGCCGCTGACACCACCTGCGACATAGATGCCGAGGATGACGGCGAAGCCCCATCCCCAGGTGATGAGCAGCCAGTCCCCGGCGCTGATGAAGAACGTGGTCGGGCCCGACGTACGCCCGGAGCCCGGCAGCGCGGCGACGGCCATCGCGACCACGCCGCAGCCGAAGGCGATCAGAACGAGAGTCCCCAGGAACTCGGCGAGGCACTCGCCGAGCAGGCCCCCGCGGCGCTTCAGATGAGAAGTCCCGATGAGGGGACTGATTTCCGTAGCCATTGGCGATCTCCGATCGCTGTCGTCCCTTTACGTGGTAACCCCCCGCGCATGCCCCTGCAACTCAGCGGAACGGGCCGGGACACCACCCGCGCCGCCGCCGAAACCGCTGGTGGGCGGCGTGCCCCGGATGGGCGCCGGGCGCTCCGGGCGGCGGGCGCGTCCGCCGTTCGGGTGACCTCCGTGGACGCCGGGCACCGTCCGCAGGGGCCGGAATTCGCCCATGAGGGGTGATGCGCGGACGGCTCCGACGCGTGACGCTGCGGTTGCCCGTCGACCGATGCGTGTGCCCGAGCGGACCACGCCGACTGCGGAGGCAGCAATGACCGGATCGCCGCACCCCACGATGGCCCGGGAGAGCGACCCCAGCGACGCCCTGGGCGACCTGGGCGGCTCATGGACCTGGGCCCTCGGCTTCGGCCTCATCACCCTCGTCGCAGGCATCCTCATCCTGGTCTGGCCGAACGAGACCCTTCACATCCTGGCCATCATCATCGGACTGCAGCTGCTCCTGGCCGGAGTGTTCCGCTTCGTCTCCGCCTTCTCCCGCCGCGGCGAGCAGCAGGGCGGCAGGCTGCCGGCGGTCCTGGTCTCGGCCCTCGCCGTCCTGGCGGGCGTGCTGGTGCTGCGGCACCAGACGCAGACCGTCGCCGTGCTGGCGCTGATCGTCGGTGCGTTCTGGCTGGTGTCCGGCGTCCTCACCGCGTTCGTCGCGATCTCGGCGACCGACCTGCCGCACCGTGGCACGGCCTTCGCCCTGGCCGCTCTCGGAGTCGTCGCCGGGGTGTTCGTGCTCGCCTTTCCGGTGGACTCCGCCGTCGCACTGACCCGGCTGCTCGGGCTGTGGTTCGTCCTGCTGGGGCTGGCCGAGGTCGCCGGGTCGCTGGTGCTGCGCTCGGCGTTGCGGCGGGCGCAGGCGCCGTAGCACGCGGCCTGGTCCGTCCGGACCGTCCGCGCGGTTCACTCCCGCGGGGTGAGGCGATCATCCTCCGCGCGGCGCAGTCTCGGACACGACGGGACACCGGCGTCGCGGAGGATCCACCCCCGTCGGGGCCGGAGACCGGCAGGCCGTGGGCGCACGTCCTGGCCGGCCGCGCGTCCGCCACACCAATCGCGAAACGAGGCCATCATGACCACAGGCGTCAGGCAACGCTCGGAAACGCATCTGGCCGCGGCCAGCGGACTGGTGATGTTCGCCGCCATCCTGCTGATGGTCGCGGGATTCCTCGACCTGTTCCGCGGCATCATGGGCATCGCCCAGGACGACGTCTTCGTCGTCGCGCCGAATTACGTCTTCAAGTTCGACACCACCAGCTGGGGCTGGATCCACATGGTCCTCGGTGCCCTCGCGATCGTGGTGAGTGCCGGCCTGTTCAAGGGCGTCACCTGGGCACGCTACGCGGCCATCGGTTTCGCGAGCCTGCTCATCATCGCCAACTTCCTGTCCATCCCCTACTACCCGCTCTGGTCGATCGTCGCGATCGCCATGTACGGGTTCATCATCTGGGGGCTGTGCGTGGCGCGGAGCGCGGACTTCGACAAGGGAATCTGAGGCCCGGCGCGCAGCCGGGCACACAGTGGACCGCCGGTCCGGCCGGAGAGGCCGAGGGCCGCGGGGGTACCGGGCAGGGCCGTTCGGTCCTGCCCACCGGCGTTCCCCGTGCCAGAATCACTTAGGTAAGAAATCAGCCGAGCGGCAGATACGTACGGAGAGCTCGCGCGGGGGACCGCAGAGATGCCGGGAGGCGCGGGCCGCTGATTCTGCGCGGTGATGCGATGGCAACCCCCTACCCCCATGCCGAGTCCCCCGGGACGGAGAGCGGGCCACCGGGCTCCGGACCGCGTCCGCACGCGTCGCCGTGGAGGCTCTCGCCCCGCGGTGACCCGCTGCTCGGCGTCCGGGTCACCACGCCCGCGCTCCCCCGGACCTTCGTCCGCCGCCCGCGGCTGCTGGGGCTGCTCTCCGAAGGGGTCCGCAAGCCCCTGGTGCTGGTGAACGGTCCGGCCGGTGCGGGCAAGACCCTGCTGGTCGCCGACTGGTTCGCCGGGCCCCTGCCCTGGCCGGCCGCGTGGCTGACCGTGTCGTCCGACGACAACGCACCCGGCCTGTTCTGGGCGTACGTCCTGGAGGCGCTGCGGCGCTGCGGTGTGCCGCTGCCCGACGACGTGGGGAGCCCGGCGCGCTCGGACGAGGTGGACCGGGCGCTGCTGTCACGGCTCGCCGCCCAGCTGGGCGCGCTGCCGCAGCCGGTGCTGCTCGTCCTCGACGAGTACGACCGGGTGACGTCCCCCGAGGTCGCAGCCCAGCTGCACTTCGTGCTGCGCCACGCGGGTTCGGGGCTGCGCCTGGTGCTCATCAGCCGCTCCGAGCCGCTGCTCCCGCTGCACCGCTACCGCGCCGCCGACGACATCGCCGAGGTCCGCGCCGCGGATCTCGCCTTCACGCCCGACGAGACCGCCGTCCTGCTGCACCGGCACGGTCTGCCGCAGTCACGTGAAGCGGCCCGGGCGCTCACCGAGCGGACCGAGGGGTGGGCCGCGGGTCTGCGGCTGTTCGCGCTCGCCATGCTGCGCACCCCGTACGCGGACACCTTCGCCAAGGAGTTCGAGGCGGGGCACAGTGTCGTCGCCGACTTCCTGCTGTCGGAGGTACTGGCCACCCAGCCGCCCCGGACCCAGGACCTGCTGCTGCGCACCAGCATCCTCGACCAGACCCACCCCGCCCTGGCGAACGCCCTCACCGGCCGTGAGGACGGCGAGTGGATCCTCGCCTCGCTGGAGCGTGCCAATGCGTTCGTGACCTCGGTGGGTCACCGGTGGTACCGGCTGCACCCCCTGTGCGCGGAGGTGCTGCGTGCCCGGCTGCGGGCCCGCCATCCGGGGCTGGAGCGGGAGCTGCACCGCAGGGCCGCGCGATGGCTGTGCGACGCCGGGTTGCTCGGCGACGCGCTGCCGCACGCCGCTGCGGCGGGTGACTGGGAGTTCGCGGCCGGCCGGTTCGTCGGCGACCTCGCCGTCGGGCGGCTGTTCACGGGCGTCGACATGGAACGGCTGGGCGCCCTGTTCTCCGGGATGCCGCGGGAGGTGCCCGGCGCCGCTCCCGAACTGGTCCGCGCGGCGCGGGAGCTGGCCCGGTACGACGTGGACCGGGGTCTGCTGCATCTGCGGCGCGCGGCGGAGCGGCTCGGGGACGACGGCACGGACGAGTCGGCTGCCGCGCGGCTGACGCACGCGTTTCTGCGCGTCATGGCGGGCGGCCTCCTCGGCGCGCCCGACCTGGCCGGGAACGCGGCCCGGGAGGCCGACGGGCTGATGCGGTGCGTCGCGGCCGAGCGGATCGCGGACCACCCCGAGCTGACCGCCCTGTTGCTGACCGCTCTCGGGTCGACCGAGCTCTGGGCGGGCAGGCCGGACTCCGCCCGCGACCGCCTCTGCGCCGCCGTGGCCGTGTCCGACTCCGCCGGGACCGCGTGGCCACGGCACGAGGCGTCGGGCAGGGTCGCCCTGATCGACGTCCTGCACGGCTGCCTCCGCAAGGCGGAGTCCCGCGCGAGGGAAGCGCTGGAGGTGGCCGAGCGTGCGGGTCTCGCACCGGCCCACTGCAGCGGGATCGCCCCGCTCGTGCTGGCGGCCGTCGCACTCGAACGCGCCGACCCGGCCGCCGCGCGCGACGCCCTCGCCCGCGCCGAGGAGGCGTCGGGCGCCGCCGCCGATCCGCTCGTCGCCACCAGTCTCACCGTGCTGCGCTCGCGGCTGGCGCTCGCCCGCGGTGATGCGCGCGTCGCACTCGACGTCCTCGACGGAGCGGAGGCCCGCTCCGCCGCGGGCGTGGCGTCCCCGTGGGCCGGCAGACATCTGGCGGTGGCCCGGTCGATGGCGCTCCTGGCGCGAGGAGATCCGGCGGCCGCCCTGGAGACGCTCGGCGAGGACGCCGCGGTATCGCCGGAGTGCGCCGTGGCGGCTGCCTGCGCCCGGCTGGAGGCGGGCGACGCCACGGCCGCCCTCGGCGTCCTGGACGCGGTACCCGCCGCGACCGCCGGCGGGCCGGGCCCCGCCGTGCGGATGCTCCTGCTGCGCGCCCGGATCGCGCAGACCCTCGGTGACGAGGAGGCGGCCCACCGGATCGTCGGCCGGGCGCTCAGGACCGGACGCCCCGAACTGCTGCGGCTCGCGTTCCTCGAATCCGGAGCATGGCTGCGCCGGCTGCTGCTGCGCCGGCCCGACCTCGCCGAGGACTGGCTGCCGCCGGTCCTGCTCCCGGACTGCGCCCGCACGCCCCCCGCTGTGCCGACACCGGCCGCCCTCGTCGAGCCGCTCAGCGGCCGTGAGCACGATGTGCTGAAGTGCGCGGCACAGATGATGTCCACCGAGGAGATAGCGGCCGAACTCCACCTCTCGGTGAACACGGTCAAGACGCATCTGAAGAGCGTGCACCGCAAGCTCTCGGCCAGCCGCCGCGGTGAGGCGGTACGGCGGGCCAGGGACCTTCATCTCCTGTGAGCGCGCGAGTCACCTATGCCGGGTGATGCACCCGGTCCTCGCGGCTGTGCACGATGGACGGGAAACGTCGGCGTCCGGCTGCGAGAGAGGCGCCTCATGCGATACGAAATCCGCGTTCTCGGAAAGATGTCGCACATGTTCACCGAGGCGTTCCCCGAGCTCAAGCACTTCGTCGTGAGCGACCAGACGGTCCTGTACGGGCCGGTCATCGACGAGGCCCATCTGTACGGCCTCCTGGCACGGTTCCAGTCGCTCGGCCTGCGCATCGTGGACCTCCACGAGCTTCCCGACTGACGCCGAACGCCGGGGCTGCCCACCGTCGATGACCGCCGAGGCTCGGCGGCAGGCGTCGGAGGGCGTGCCACCGGGCGACGGAATGCCCGACGGTCCGCCCCGGCCGGCACGGTCGTCGCTCCGGAGCGGCCCGCCCCGGAGCAGCCCGGTCCGCCGCCTGCGCGCGGCGGACCGGGCGACCGCGCGCCTCGGCCCCCCGCACCTCGGTGTCCGGGACGTCGGCGCGCCGGTCAGCAGATCCGCGGCAACTGCTCGCCCAGTGGCATGTCCACCACGCGCGTCCCGCCGAGTCCGGTGCGGGCCACCACCATGCCCGGGTGGGACTCGACCGCCTCGCCGATGACGGCGGCCTGCGCACCCAGGGGGTGGGCACGCATCGCCGCGAGCACCGCGTCGGCGTGTTCACGCGGTACGAAGGCGACCAGCTTGCCCTCGTTGGCGACGTACATCGGGTCCAGGCCAAGGACGGCGCAGGCGTTGGACACCTCGGGTGGGACCGGGACGGCGCGCTCCTGGAGGACGACGCCGGTGGCGGAGGCCGAGGCGATCTCGCAGAGCGAGGCCGCGAGACCGCCGCGCGTGGGGTCGCGGAGCACGTGGAGGTCGGGGGTGACGGCCAGCATCGCCTCCACGAGGCCGACGAGTGCCGCGCAGTCGCTCTCGATCTCCACCCCGAATTCCAGGCCCTCGCGCACGCTCATGATCGCCACGCCGTGGACGCCGATCGCGCCGCTGACGATGACGACGTCGCCGGGGGTGACGCGCTGCGGACGCAGGTCCACGCCCGCCGGGATCAGGCCGATGGCGCTGGTGTTGAGGTAGATGCCGTCGCCGTGGCCCGCCTCCACGACCTTCGTGTCGCCGGTGACGACCTCGACGCCTGCAGTGCGTGCCGCGGCGCCGATCGCCTCGGCCACCCGCTGGACGACCGTCAGCTCGACCCCTTCCTCGAGGATGACCCCGCAGGACATGTGGGCGGCCCGGGCGCCGCTCATCGCGAGGTCGTTGACGGTGCCGTTGACGGCGAGGTCGCCGATGCTGCCGCCGGGGAAGAAGAGCGGGCGCACGACGAACGAGTCGGTGGAGAACGCCAGTCGTGCGCCGCCGAGTTCGACGGCGGCCGCGTCGGTGGACTGCGCGAGCGCGGGGCCGCCGTACGCCGGGGCGAAGATCTGCTCGACCAGCTCGGCCGACAGGGCCCCGCCGCCGCCGTGGCCCATCACGACCCTGGGCAGGTCCCGGATCGGGGCCGGGCACGTCCAGGAGAGGACGTCCGGCGCGGACGGGGTGTCCGCTCCGGCAGCGGGTACGGCGCCGGGGCGGGCGGTGCGGACGGTGTCAGACAACGGTGCTGCCCTCCCGGGATCGGGGTCCGCCCTGCTGCGGTGCGGCCGAGGGTCCGGGGGAGGGTGTGAGATCCAGCCGCCGGTAGAGGTAGTAGGCGGCGCACGCGCCCTCGCTGGAGACCATGGTCGCGCCGAGCGGGGTGCGCGGGGTGCAGACGGTGCCGAAGGCCTCGCACTGGTGCGGCTTGAGCAGGCCCTGCAGTACCTCTCCGCTGCGGCACTCGGCGGGTTCCCGGGTGTCGATGTGCCCGACGGAGAAGCGGTGTTCGGCGTCGTGTTCCCGGTAGCGCTCCGACAGCCGCCAGCCGCTGTCCGGGATCACGCCGATGCCCCGCCAGGCGCGGTCGGTGACCTCGAAGACGTCTTCGAGCATCGCCTGCGCGGCGGGGTTCCCCTCGGGGCGCACCGCGCGCGGGTAGGCGTTGTCGACGGTGTGTTCCCCGCGCTCCAGCTGCCGCACGGTCCGGCGGACGCCTTCGAGGATGTCCAGCGGTTCGAAGCCGGTCACCACGATGGGCACCCGGTGGCGTTCGGCGAGCTCCGGGTACTCCCCCGTGCCCATCACACTGCACACGTGCCCGGCGGCGAGGAATCCCTGCACGCGGCAGCTGGGCGAGCGCATGATGGCCTCGATCGCCGGGGGCACCCGCACATGGGACACCAGGAGGCTGAAGTTGCGGATGCCGAGCCTGCGGGCCTGATACACCGTCATGGCGTTGGGTGGCGCGGTGGTCTCGAATCCGATGCCGAAGAACACGACCTCGCGGTCGGGGTTCTGCTGGGCGATCCGCAGGGCGTCGAGCGGCGAGTACACGACCCGTACGTCGCCGCCCTCGCCACGCACCTGGAACAGGTCGCGGCCGGTCCCGGGGACGCGCAGCATGTCCCCGAAGGAGCAGAAGACCACGTCGGGGCGCGAGGCGATCTCCAGGGCCTTGTCGATGACTTCGAGGGGCGTGACGCAGACGGGGCAGCCGGGGCCGTGGATCAGCTCCACCTCGTCCGGCAGGAGCTGGTCGATGCCGTGGCGGATGATGGTGTGCGTCTGGCCGCCGCAGACCTCCATCAGCGCCCACGGCCGGGTGACGGTGGCGCGGATGTCGTCGAGCAGGCGCCGGGCGAGATCGGGGTTCTGGAACTCCTCGATGTACTTCACCGGTTCACCTCCTGCTCCGCCTCGGCCTGCTCCCAGGGGTCGCCGAACTCCTCCTGGAGCAGCCCGAGGTTCTCGAACAGCTCCAGCGTCCGCATGGCGGACTCCTCGTCCAGTCGCTGGAGGGCGAAGCCCACATGGACGATGGTGTACTCGCCGACCTGCAGGTCCGGCATGTACTCTAGGCACACCTCCTTCACCACACCGCCGAAGTCGACCGTGGCCATGCGGGTGCCGTCCCGTTCCTCGATGCCCAGCACTCTGCCGGGAACCGCCAGGCACATGAGTTGTCTCCTCGCTGTCGCGCTGCGTGGCCCCGGCGCGGCCGGGGCCGGGGTGGTCAGTCGGGTGGTGCCGTGCCGTCGCCGGCAGCGGCGGTCCCGGCGGCGACGAGGAGCTGGCCGAGGGCCAGTCCTCCGTCGTTGGGCGGGACCTGTCGGTGGCGCAGCACGGTGAAGCCGTCGTCGCGCAGCCGCCGGGCACAGTCCGTGGACAGGAGGGTGTTGGCGAACACCCCGCCGCTCAGGGCCACCGTGTCCGGTCCGTACGCCTCGCGTGCCCGTCGGCACACCTCCGCCACGAGGCGGGCCACCGCGCGGTGGAAGCGGGCGGCGACGCGACCGGCCGGGACGCCGTCGCGGAGGTCGCCGACGACCGCCGCCAGCACGGGGGCCGGGTCGGCGGTCAGCGGTCCGGCGGACGGGGCGCTCAGTGCGAAGGCGTACGCGTCGCCGTCCTCCGGCTGCGCGCCCACCGCCGCCGCTTCGAGCTCGACGGCCGCCTGTGCCTCGTACCCGGAGTGGTGGCACACCCCGGCCAGGGACGACACGGCGTCGAACAGCCTGCCCATGCTGGAGGTGGGCACGCAGTTGATGCCCCGGTCCACCTGCCGCTGGAGTACCGCGAGTTCCTCGGGCGGGCAGGCGGCGACGCAGGGCAGGTCACCGGTCCAGGCGATGCCCGCGGCCCGCAGGTGCGCGAGGGCCATGCGGTACGGCCGGCGCACCGCCGCGTCCCCGCCCGGCAGCGGCACATAGGACAGGTGTGCGTGCCGGTGGTGGCCGGTGTAGTCGGCCAGCAGGAACTCGCCGCCCCAGACCGCGCCGTCGTCGCCGTATCCGGTGCCGTCGAAGGCGACGCCGATGACCGGGGTGCTGCCGTCCAGGCCGTGTTCGGCCATCGCGGAGGCGATGTGCGCGTGGTGGTGCTGCACCCGTACGAGGGGACGCCCTGCGGTGTGGCGCTCGGCCCAGCGGCCCGACCGGTAGCCGGGGTGCCGGTCCGCCGCGAGGAGCCGGGGACGCACTCCGGTGACGGACTCCAGCTGCCGCTCGGCCCGTTCGAAGGCGTGCTGGGTCGCGAGGTCGTCCATGTCGCCGATGTGGGCGGAGAGCCAGGCCTTGCGGCCGCTGCCCAGGCAGAAGGTGTTCTTGAGGTCGCCGCCCACGGCGAGCGACGGCGGGACGGACACGGGCAGGGTGAGCGGCAGTGGCGCGTATCCGCGCGAGCGGCGCAGCACCAGCGGCTCCCCGTCGCAGACCCGCACCACGGAGTCGTCGCACGGCACATGGATCGGCCGGTCGTGGGCGAGCCAGGCGTCCGCGAGGTGCGCGAGCCGCTCCAGGGCCTCCGCATCGTCGGTGACGATCGGCTCGCCCGAGACGTTGCCGCTGGTCATGACGAGCAGGGCGGGCCCTTCCGGGTCGCCCGGGAGGCCGAGCAGCAGGTGGTGCAGCGGGGTGTACGGCAGCATCACGCCGAGGTCGGGGCTGCCGGGCGCGACGCCGTCGGCGGGATGCGGGACTCCGGGCCGTGGCGCGGCGGCGGTACGGCGGCGCAACAGGACGATCGGCCGGACGGAGCCGGTCAGCAGGTCCCGCTCGGCGGGGCCGAGGTGCACGAGGTGTTCGACGTCCCCGAGGTCCCGGGCCATCAGGGCGAAGGGTTTGTCGCCGCGTGCCTTGCGGCGACGCAGCAGGGCGACCGCATCGGCGTTCGTGGCGTCGCAGGCCAGGTGGTAGCCGCCGAGTCCCTTGACGGCGAGGACGGCCCCGCGCGCCAGGAGCGCACGGGCCTGCGCGACCGGATCGGCCACGGGGCCGGGACCGTCCCCGGTCAGCCGCAGGCGCGGCCCGCACGCGGGACACGCCACCGGCTGGGCGTGGAAGCGCCGGTCCGCGGGATCGTCGTACTCGCGGGCGCAGTCGGGGCACAGGGGGAAGCGGGCCATCGTCGTGTGGTCCCGGTCGTACGGCAGTCCGGTGACGATGGTGAACCGGGGCCCGCAGTGGGTGCAGGTGATGAAGGGGTGCCGGTGGCGCCGGTCGCCGGGGTCGGCGAGCTCGCGCAGGCAGTCGGCGCACGTCGCGGTGTCCGGGGGGACGAGGGTGCGGACGGGGCCGCCGTGGTGGGACGCGAGGATGGTGAACCCGGTGGTGCCCGCGGTCGCCATGTCCTCGTGCCGGACCGTCTCGACGCGGGCCAGGGGCGGGGCGTCGGTGGCGACGCATGCGCAGAACCGTGCGACGGCGTCCGGCGCGCCCTCGACCTCGACGACGACGCCGTCGCCGGTGTTGGTCACGTGCCCGCTCAACTCCAGCCGCGCGGCGAGGGCGTGGACGAACGGCCGGAACCCCACGCCCTGGACCACGCCGCGTACGGTGACCCGGCGGCGCAGCGGAGCGGGGGCTCCTCCGGGCGCGGCCGGCCGTTCGGTCTCGGTCACGCGTGATGGCCGTGGACGGTCCGGGTCATCACCGGTGTGTGGAGCGTCGCGCCGTCGGCCGCGGCGAGGGCGCGGTCGAGCAGCACGCCCACGCCCTCGCCCGTGCGCACGGACGTGAGCGCCACCTCCACCCCGGGGTTGACCTGCTCGACGTGGGCGCGGAAGGCGTCCTCGTCGAAGCCCACGGCCTTGGCGATGTCGGTCTTGGTGACCAGGACTAGCTGGGCGAGCCCGAAGGCGGTGGGGTACTTCAGCGGCTTGTCCTCGCCCTCGGTGACGGAGGCGAGGACGACGCGCAGGGTCTCGCCAAGGTCGTACGAGGCCGGGCAGACGAGATTGCCGACGTTCTCCACGAACAGCAGCCGGGTGCCCTGGGGCAGCCATCCGTCGAGGTGTCCGCCGAGCATGCCGGCCTCCAGATGGCAGAGCCCGTCGGTGAGGACCTGCTTGACCGGGACACCGGACCTGGCCAGGCGCACGGCGTCGTTCTCGGTGGCGAGGTCCGCGGTGAGCGCCGCGGTGCGCACCCCCCGCTCGCGCGCCTGCTGGAGTTCCGCCTCCAGCAGAGCGGTCTTGCCGCTGCCAGGGCTGGACAGCAGATTGACGACGGTGGTGCCGCGGGCGGCGAGGTCGGTGCGCAGCGCGTGGGCGGCGGCGTCGTTCTTGGCGAGCACCGCCTGCTGGAGGTCGACGACACGGCACATGGTTCAGCTCTCCTGGGGGGTCGGCTCGCGGGTACGTTTCTGCCGAACGGAGGTGTCCGCGGTGGGGCCGTCGGGGGCGGGGCCGTCCGAGGCGAGGGCGTCGGAAGGAGGGACGTCCGGGGCGGGGGCGGCCGTGGTGGGACCCGCCGCGGCGGAGCCGTCCACGGTGGCGGCGGCCGGGGCGGTGCCGTCCGCCGGGCCCTCGTCCCACTGCACACCGACGACGCGCAGCTCGCGGCCCGACAGCAGTTCGGCGGCCGGAGTGCCGCAGGCCGGACAGCACAGGTCCGGCGGCATCCCGACCGCCCAGACGCGGGCGCACGGCTCGCACCGTGCCCGGCCGGGCACGGATTCCGTGACCAGCTCTGCGCCGGCCAGCACGGTGTCCGCACAGGCCAGTTCGAAGCAGAAGCCGAGGGCATCGGGGACCACTCCGGCCAGTTCGCCCACCTGGAGCCGTACCGTCCTGACGGAGGTGGCCCCGCCGGAGCGCGCGGCCTCCTCCACCTGGTCGACGACTGCCATCGCGATGGACATCTCGTGCATGGGTATCCGCGTATCCGTCCTGCCGAAGCCCTCCGGGGGATCCATTACAGGGCCGGCGGCGGGCCTCGGCGGACCGGCGCACCGGCGGCATGCGGCCGGGTACGCCATTCAGTGCAGCGGCCGTCCCCCGGCCGGGACCGCGGTGTTCACATCCGGCGGATCCGGAGGTAGCGCCGGATGTCCGGCAGGCTGTGCGCGAAGGCGGCGAGCAGGGCTGCGGCGGCGCCGCACATGACGAGCTTCTTCATGGTGTCCTCACGTTGTCGTCAGGGACTCGCGCACGAGACCCAGAATGATCTTCACTGCCTCCGTCACGGCGGCCTCGACCGGCGGGCTGAGGCCGATGCCCTCCTCGACGGAGCCGGGTTCGCACCCGACCACGACGATGCGGCGGGGCGGGGTCCCGCCGGTGCCCGTGCACAGGCCGTCCATCAGCGCCAGGACGGTGTCCGGGGACATGCCGTGCCCGTCGACGGGAAGGCACTCGGGCCGGACGGCGCCGGGTGCCGGGTCCTCGATGAGGTAGACCGTGCCCGGATCGCCGCCGCGAGCGGTGGCGTCGACCAGCACGAGCGTGTCGTAGCCGTCGAGCAGCTGGTAGGCGAGGTGGACGCCGCGGATGCCGATGTCGGCCACCTCGACGTGCGGCGGGAGGGATTCGGCCGGCAGCCTCTGTACGGTCTCCACGCCGAAGCCGTCGTCGCCGAGGAAGATGTTGCCGATGCCCGCGACCAGCGTGCGCGGGCCCGTCGGCGATGCCGTGCTCACGCGTCCTCCAGCCGGGAGGCGTCGCCGGCGGGCGGAGCGGCCGGCGGTGCGGCTTCGTCGTCCAGCGCGGTGACTTCGTCCGGCTGGAAGTACAGGAACCGGCCCTGCTCGCGGCGGATGTCCGCGCCGGGGTCGCCGTCGACGGTCACCGCGATGTGCACGCCCCCGTCCACGTCGTGCAGCACCGCCTCGACGACGGCGGTACGCCCGTGCAGGAACTGGTCCTGGGCGTCGGTTCGGCGCGCGCCCGGACGCAGCAGCACCCGGCTTCCCGCGCGCACCTGCCGGCCGTCGACGAGCACCGCGTCGTGCGCCGGATCGACGCCCGTGTCACCGCCCGGGTCCCACCACGGTGTGTCGGGGCGTGTGACGGCCCGGTCGTCCCGGACGGCCGGCTCCGGCCCGGTGACCTCACGCAGCGAGCGCACCGCGCCGTGCAGCCGCTCCAGGACCTCGGGAGGCATCGAGTCGGCCAGTTCGATGACGGCCGCGGCCCGGAGGTCCGTGCCGCGGGCCTCCCGCTTCTCCTCGTCGGTGAGTGCGGCGGTGCGCAGCGCGAGGATCTCGTCGATCTCGGTGGCGTCGTACAGGACGCCGGGGCTCTCCGGTGCGATGGCAGGGTGGTCGTCGAGGATGATCGGCGATGACAGGACGAGGTCGGCGCGGCCGGGCTCGCCCGCGAGGACCGGCCAGGTGTGCAGGTTCCGGCACGCGGCCACCGCCGCCCGGGCCCACTCCGGCGGGTCGGTCATCGACAGGAACGAGCCGCGGCCCAGGTGCAGCAGCAGATGCGCGGCGACGATGGAGTGGGGCAGCGCCGCGTCGCGGCCGGCCCCGGACTCGGGAGGTTCGGTGCCGCCGGCTGCGGGGAGCCAGGGGCTGGTGTTCTCCACGACTGCGGTCAGCCGCAACGCCCGGTAGGGGCCGGGGAGTTCCTCGGCCCGCAGCCGCAGGACGCCGCGGATCTCCTCGCGGCGGCGCACGAGCCGGCCGACGAGCCGTCCCGTCCCGTCGAGGACCGGTTCCGTCTCCTCGCCGGCGGGCCGGGAGAACGGCACCTCGACGCCGTCGCCGGTCAACTCGGCGACGGTGACGGCCGCTTCGACGCTCTCCTCGACCCCTTCGTCCCAGGGCATCAGGACGCGGTCCGGGAGGTGGAGCGCGGCGACGGTGTCGAAGCCGCCGTCGCCGCGCACCTGTTGGACGGTGCGCCGGTGGGCGTGCAGGAACCGCACCTGGGCGGTGAGCACCGCGTCGGCCTTGGGTTCCATCAGGCATTCGGTGTGCTGGAAGTCGTGCTCCGAGCCCGCGGCGCTCCATGCGGGCGGCACCAGGACCCCGAACTGCCAGCGCAGCCGGTTCTTGGCCGAGGAGGCACGGTACGGGTAGAGGACGTAGCCCTCGAAGAGGACGGCGTCGGCCACCTGCCGGGCGTGCGCGAGCCGTGCCCCGGTCTCCGGGGGGAGGGCGGTCGTCGTCATCGTTGCGTCCTCCCGTCCGGTGCGCCCTCGGTGCCGAGCAGGGCCCGTACGGTGGCCTCCCACGACGGCAGGGCGTGCCGCGAACGGAAGGCGAGGAGCGCGTCCATGGTGTCGCGGGGAAGCCTGATCCAGCCGCAGCCGGGGAAGTGCTGGTCGATCATTTCCTGCCAGACCTTGACCGGCATCCTGAAGGACGTCTCGCGGTCCCAGGGCACCGGGTGGACACGGAATCCGCCGGCGCCGGCGAAGGCGGTGCCGGAGAAGAGCAGCAGCAGGGGGACTTCGCCGCCTTCCAGGGCGTGCAGATAGCGGGTCGCGGCCACGTCCATGTCGTAGGTGCAGGGCACTACGAGGTCGGTCTCGGTCTCCCCGGTGAAGGAGGGGACCATGTGCGAGACCTGGGCGAACTGCACCGGCTGGAGCGTGCTGCCCCAGCGCGAGCGCTCGCCGAACAGATCGGCGAGTCCGCCGGCCTCCGTGTCGTCGTAGGCACGTCGCGCCGGTTCGATGCGGATCTGGCAGCGCAGCGCGAGGGCGTGCACCTGGGCCCGGTCGGACGCGGTGATGCGCAGCCGGAACACGAGGGTGGGCCCGGCGGCGTAGGCGTCGGCGCGTACACCGGTGCAGGTGAAGTCGAGTTCGGTCATGCCTGCCGACCCCCGGCGCTGCGGGCCCGGTGCCTGACGTCGTCGAAGAAGGCGTCGAGCGCGGCGCGGGCCTCGGCCCCGCCGTCGAAGCCCTGCCACAGCTGTCGCATGCGGCCCACGAGGGCGTAGCAGATGTCGATGGGCACGAGGTAGCACTCGGCGTGCCCGTCGGTGCGGCGCACCAGCAGTGCCTCCACATCGGGTTCGAGCTGTTCGGCGAGGGGGCTCACGTCGAGCAGGGTGCGGCGGGCGGGGGGTTCGAGTTCGCTCTCGGTGGCGCCGGCCGGGCTCGGGTAGAGCGCGACCAGGCGGTCGAGTGCGGCGTTGTGGAAGAAGAAGGCGACGCCGACCGGGATCTGCAGGACCGCCCAGGCGTTGTCGTCGAGCCGGTGGTCGGGGTCGGTGAGGAAACGGTCCGGGACGGCGCGGAACCGCCCGCGCGCGGTGCCCGGATGGGCCAGCAACTGGGCGCAGGGCGTACAGGCGCAGGCGAGGGTCCGCTTCTCGGTGTCGACGAGGTGCCGGTGTGCTTCGTCGGGGAGCGCCACTCCGCACATCTCGCAGCGCTCCTGCTGGGGCGGGCGGGGCACCGTGAAGCGCCACAGCCCGTCCCTGCGCCCCGCCAGCGGTCCGCCGTCCGGTCCGGCGTGCTGCGCGGTCACGGTGCGGAGTCCGCGGATACGCCGGTGGGGCGCCGGCCGATCTGGAGGAGGGCGGGTTCACGTGCCGCGCCGCCCGCTTCCAGCTCGACGCCGGTCACCTCGGGGGCGAAGCAGGCCAGCGCGTCCTCGGCGGCCCTGCGGATCGTCTCCTGGGTGCTCGGGCAGCCGCAGCCGCCGGATCCGGTGGTCCGCAGACGTACCACTCCGGTCGCCTCGTCGATCCCCGCGAGTTCGGCGCCCTGTGCGCGGATTCTGTCGGTGGCACGGGCGACCCGGGTGGCGAGGTCGTCGGGGTGCAGGTCGTGCAGGACGAGGAGGCTCGCCACGAGTTCGTCGCCGAGGAGGGCGGCGAGCGGGTCCGCCCCGGGCCCCTGGTGCTGTGCACGGCGCAGCAGTTCGAGGGCCCGGGCGAGTCCGGCGCCGTAGAAGTCCATGAGGACCCGCACCAGTTCCTCGGCGGCGGCCCGCGCCTGCGGGTCGCCGGAGGCGGCCAGCCGGTCGAGGACCTCCTCGACCTGCCGGCCCGCCTGTTCCGCCGTGACGGGGCGTGCGGTTGCGGTGGCGCTCATCCGGCGAGCCCGCTCAGTCCGGTGGGCATGTGCATCGTCTTCACCGTCTTGCCGCCGCCGACGTACATGTGGACGCCGCACGGCAGACAGGGGTCGAAGCTGCGGACCGTGCGCATGATGTCGATGCCCTTGAAGTTCTCCGGCGGGTTCTCCTCGAAGATGGGCGTGTTCTGCACCGCGTCCTCGTAGGGGCCGGGCGTGCCGTAGGAGTCGCGCACACTCGCGTTCCACGGGGTCGGCGGGTAGGGGTGGTAGTTGGCGATCTTCCCGTCCCGGATGACCATGTGGTGCGAGAGCACACCGCGCACGGCCTCGGTGAATCCGCAGCCGATCGACTCGTCCGGCACCTCGAACTTCTCCCAGGTCTGGGTGCGTCCGGCGCGTACCTCTTCGAGGCCCTTCTCCGCGCAGTGCAGCGCGACGGCCGCCGCGTACGCCTGGAAGTAGGTGCGGGCGCGGTTGCGTTCCAGGGCGTTGCTCCACCTCGGGATCTTCCACTCGAAGGTGGTCTCCGGCTTGGTCATCGTCTTCGGCAGGTTGATGACGACGCTGTTGCCGGTCGCCTTGACGTAGCCGATGTCGACGAGCCCGGACAGGGCCGTGGACCACAGACGGGCGATGGGGCCGCCGCCGGTGTCGAGGGCCAGGTAGTCCTTGCCGTCGTACCAGCGCGGGGACATCACCCAGCTGTACTTGTCGTCGAAGTCCCGCTTCTGCGGGGCGGGGATGGTGTGCTGGTTCCACGGGTGGCGCGGGTCGACGGGGTTGCCGAGCGGGTCCTGCGTGACGAACTGCTCCTGGCCCTCCCAGTCCTCGTAGTACGAGCTGCCGAGCAGGATCCGGATGCCCAGGTTGATCTTCGTGAGGTCGTTGGTGACCAGCTTGCCGTCCACGATGACGCCCGGGGTGACGAACATCTTCCGTCCCCAGTGCGTCATGTTGCGGTAGGTGAAGTCGCAGTACTCGGGGTCGTTGAGGGCCCCCCAGCAGCCGAGCAGGACGCGGCGGCGGCCGACTTCCTCGTAGCCGGGCATCGCCTCGTAGAAGAAGTCGAAGAGGTCGTCGTGGAGCGGGACGACGCGCTTCATGAACTCCACGTACCGCATCAGACGGCTGAGGTAGTCCGTGAAGAGCTGCACGGAGGCGACCGTGCCGACGCCCCCCGGGTAGAGCGTGGAGGGGTGCACATGGCGGCCCTCCATCAGACAGAACATCTCCCGGGTGTAGCGGCTGACCTGGAGCGCCTCACGGTAGAACTCGCCCTCGAGCGGGTTCAGCGAGCGCATGATGTCGGCGATGGTGCGGTAGCCGTGCTCGGCGGCGTGCGGGGCCTCGGTGCGCTCGGCGAGCTCCATGACGCCCGGGTTGGTCTCGCGGACCATCTTCTCGCAGTAGTCGACCCCGACCAGGTTCTCCTGGAAGATGTTGTGGTCGAACATGTACTCGGCGGACTCGCCGAGGTTGATGACCCACTCCCCGAGGTGCGGCGGCTTCACGCCGTACGCCATGTTCTGCGTGTACACCGAGCAGGTGGCGTGGTTGTCGCCGCAGATGCCGCAGATGCGGCTGGTGATGAAGTGTGCGTCGCGCGGGTCCTTGCCGCGCATGAAGACGCTGTAGCCGCGGAACACCGATGAGGTGCTGTAACACTCCGCGACGCGTTTCTGCTTGAAGTCGATCTTCGTGTGGATGCCGAGGCTGCCCACGATCCGGGTGATCGGGTCCCAGGACATCTCCACCAGGCCGTCGCCCTCGCGCGCCGCCTTGGTCCTCAGTGCCATCGTCTGCCGTGCCCTTCGTCGTCGAAGTCCGTGCGGGGTGTCGATCCGGGTGCGTTCACCACGGGGCCCGGTATCCGGTGGTCAGGCGTTTTCCGGTGTGGCGCCACTTCGGCTCCTTGTCGACGGTCTGGGCGGTGATCGACCGCAGTCTGCGGACGGCCGCGCCGTACACTCCGCTGGCTCCGCTGGAGAGCTTGGCTCCGGGCGGTTCGTCCATGAACGGCATGAACTTGTCCGGGAATCCCGGCATGGTGCAGGCGATGCAGATGCCGCCGACGTTCGGGCAGCCGCCGATGCCGTTCATCCAGCCGCGCTTGGGCACATTGCACTTGACCACCGGCCCCCAGCAGCCGATCTTGACCAGGCACTTCGGGGAGTCGTACGTCTCGGCGAACTGGCCCTGCTCGTAGTAGCCGGCGCGGTCGCAGCCCTCGTGCACGGTGGCGCCGAACAGCCAGGTCGGCCGCAGCTTGTCGTCGAGCGGGATCATCGGCGCGGAGCCGGCGGCCTGGTAGAGCAGGTACGTCAGCGTCTCGGCGAAGTTGTCGGGCTGGATCGGGCAGCCGGGCACGCACACGATCGGGATGCCCGCCTTGGACTTCCAGTCCCAGCCGAGGTAGTCGGGCACACCCATGGCTCCGGTGGGGTTGCCGGACATCGCGTGGATGCCGCCGTACGTGGCGCAGGTGCCGATCGCGACGACGGCGAGGGCCTTCGGCGCCAGCCGGTCGATCCACTCGCTCGTGGTGATCGGCTGGCCCGTCTCGGGGTCGTCGCCGAACCCGCACCAGTAGCCCTCCTTCTTGATGCGCTCGTTCGGCACGGACCCCTCGACGACCAGCACGAAGGGGTCGATCTCGCCGCGCTCACCCTTGAAGAACCACTCGATGAACGTGTCCGCGCCGCCTACCGGCCCGCACTCGAAGTCGATCAGGGGCCAGTGCACCTGGATCTTCGGCAGGCCGGGCAGCGCGCCCAGCGCGATCTCTTCGATGCTCGGCTGCATGGCGGCGGTCAGGGCGACCGAGTCGCCGTCGCAGCTCAGACCGGCGTTGATCCAGAGGATGTGGATCGGGGCCTGCTCCGCTGCGGCCTCGCCGGACCCTTGCGTGGTGTCGACCGTGTTCGGCGGTGCGCTGTGCATGAGGACGCCTCCTGGGGAGCTCTTCGCAGTGACCCCCCACTACCGGCTGTCGTCTTCCTTGCTAACAGGTGGCCGGTCCGGCCGCCACCGCTCCCCTCCCCGGCCCCGATGGGCCGGCCGGCGGGGGCGCGGAACCGTCCCGCGCCCTAGGCGGCGCCGCGAGATGGGCGGGCGTACGGGTCACGGGCTCCTTGCGGACGAAGGCCCGCCGCAGCGCGTGATAGGGCGCGTCGGGGTCGCCGAACGTGGTCAGCATGCGGGCCAGTTCCTCGGCGCGGTACGCGGCGAGCGGCTTGACGGCCTCCTCGCGCTCGCGGTCCGCCTTCTTGGCGGCGATACGCGCCTGTGCACCGGGCGACGAGGCGAGGCGTGCCGCCGAACGGGTGACCTCTGCCGTGAAGTCCTGCGGCGCGCAGTCGACCACCCGGTCCACCAGGCCGAGGCCGAGCGCGGCAGACGCGGTCACCGGCAGCGCGTCCTGGGTGAGGCGGTCCGCCGCGGCCCGGCCGACGCGCCGGGGCAGCGTGTACGTCCAGTACTCCGACCCGTACAGGCCCATCAGCCGGTAGTGCGGGTTGAGCACCGCGCCCGCACGGCACCAGACCTCGTCGGCGGCGAGGGCCAGCATGAGTCCGCCCGCCGCGGCGTTGCCGCCGACGGCGGCGACGACCAGCCGGTCGGTGGTGGTCAGCACCGCCTCCACCAGGTCGTCCATGGCGGTGATGTTCGCCCAGGACTCCGCCGCGGGATCGGGGGCGGCCTCGATGACGTTGAGGTGGATGCCGTTGGAGAAGAAGTCCCGCTGCCCGCCCAGCACCAGCAGGGAGGTGGGCCGGGTGCAGGCGAACCGGTAGGCGTCGAGCAGGCGCCGGCAGTGTGCGGTGCTCATGGCTCCGCCGGGGAAGGAGAACGAGAGCACGCCCACGCGACCCTCCTCCCGGTAGCGGATGTCGCTCCAGGTCCTGCCGTGTTCGCCGCCGTCCTCGATGTGCAGCGGCGCGGGCAGCTCGGGAAGTGCGGGGAGACGGCCGGCCAGCGCGAGGGCCGCGGGCAGCTTCACGGTACCGGGCCCGCCGGCGCGCCGTCGTGGCCGCAGCTCGGGGATCCACACCGCGCCGTCCGTCGTGGCCCGGCAGAGCGCACCGGCCCGGGTCGCCAGCAGGTCCCCGGGACGCCCGCGCAACCCGTCCTCGGGGTGACCACCGTGCAGGAACCATTCGTCACCGAGCAGTTCGTCGAGCACACCGGGCTGCGAATCGGCCGCGCGCAGGGTGCGCAGCACCGTCTCCGTGCTGTCCGACTCCCACCGGATACGGCGCTGGGGCTGCCGGAGGAACGGCCTGGCCCGTACGGTGCGCAGCGTGCTCTGCGACCGGGGCGTGTACGTGCCGGAGGCGAAGCGGTCGACGGCTCGGAGCACGGCGCTCAGCGCGGCGTCGGAGACCTCGCCCCGGTACAGGTCGCTCTTGCCGACGGGCGGCACCGGGAACGCGGCCGTGGCCCATACGTCACCCGCGTCCATCTCCTCATGTGCCTGAAGGACCGTCACCCCCCAGGTCTCGGCGCCCTCGTGGAGGGCCCAGTCCAGGGAGGACGGCCCCCGGTCGCCGACCGGTCCCGGGTGGACGACCAGACACGTGTACGCGCTCCACACCACGTGCGGAATCGCCGTCCTGAGCATCGGTGCGACGACCAGTTCGGGCGTGTGCCGCGCGACCGCGTCCCGCACGGTCTCCTCGTCCCGCACCAGCTCGACGCCCACGGAGTGTCCGCGGTCGCGCAGTTCCGCGTGGACGCGCTGGGTGAGGCTGTTGTACGCACTGGCGACGAGCAGGATGTGCATGACGGCCTTCCCGTGGAACGGGCGGTTCACGACCGGTCGGTACGGTCCCGGCGACGCGCGAGCCGCGCGGACCCGGACAGAACCGGCCACGGCGATCGTTCAGCACGCGGTACACGGACATCCGCCGCCGAGCCGTGGGGTCACCCGAAAGCGCAACCGGACGCCACCAGTCGGCGGGGGCCCGGCCGGAGCGGCACGTCGCGGCCGGCTCACCACGGGCGGGCTCAGCGCGGCGGGCCGGGGAGCCGGTGGAGCCGTACCTCGCCGATGCGGCCGTCCGCGACCTCCGCGGTCATGTACGTGCGGTAGGGCTGACGTCTGCGGTCCGTCGGCGAGCCGGGGTTGAGCAGGCGCAGCCGTCCCTCGGCCAGCGAATCCCAGGGGATGTGGCTGTGACCGAAGACCAGGACGTCCAGGTCGGGGAAGCGTTCGGCACAGCGCTTCTCCCTGCCCCGGGCCGCCCCGGTCTCGTGCACGACACCGATGCGGACGCCCGCCAATTCGGCGTAGGCCACCTCCGGCAGCCGGGCGCGCAGTTCGGGGCCGTCGTTGTTGCCGTGGACGCCGATGAGCCGTCGCGACCTCTCCAGCAGCAGGTCCAGCGTTGCGGTGTCGACCCAGTCGCCCGCGTGGACGACGACGTCGGCGTGCGGCAGCTCGGCGAGAAGTTCGGGCGGCAGGGCCTTGGCGCGTTTCGGCAGATGGGTGTCGGACATCAGGAGCAGGCGCACGGGGCGAGCGTACCGAGGTGCGCGCCCGCCGCCGGTCCGCGCGGGCCACGGCCCCGGACCGCGCCGTGTCGGTCCACCGCGCGTCGGCGGATGACCTCCCTTGCGCACCGGGTTTCATGCCGGGGGTCCGGCTCAGCGGGGGACAGCGGTGACGGTGACCTCCGCGCCGGGGCGGGCATCGGGCAGCAGCACCTGCGCGCCCGCGGAGTCGGCGTGCACGACCGCGTGGCCTGCGCCGTCGACGGTCACGCGTGCGCCGTGCGGGAACGCGGCGGCGGGCAGGGTGAGCGCGGTCCGGGCACGGCGGGTGGTGCGGTCGGCCGTGAGGGTGAGGGTGAAGGTGCCCGTCGTCGCGTCATAGGTCTCGTCGCCCGGCGCTCCGGCGACGGCTCGTGCATAGGGGGCGAACACGCCTTCCTTGCCGGGCGCGGGGCGGCCGTCGGCGCCGCGTATGCAGTAGCCTCCGCCGTCGGCGGCGTCGCAGTCGTACCAGACGGCCCACCCCGTCGCGAAGCCCTGCAGGGACCGGAGCTGCCGGCGTATCAGTTCGGCGTTCCCGGGGGTGGTTGCCTTCGGCGGGCCCCACTCGCCGACGACGACGGGCAGCCGGTGTTCGGCGGGGTAGGCCGCGACGGCGGCTTCGTAGTCCTCGACGAACCGGCTGGTGGGGTCCCAGTCCCGGCCCGCTTCGACGGCCGTGTCGTAGGCGTGCGGTGCGTAGCCGATGCGGTCGGCGCCCGGGCGCGGGTCGTCGAAGCCGGGCAGGCGCGTGGGGACGCCCTGTCCGACGAGCACGGTCGGTTCCACGAACAGCCAGGCGTCGCGGTCGGCTCCGCGCACGGCGACGATGAGGCGGCGGTAGAGGGCGGCGAGCCGGCCCTGTTCGAGCGCGGCGGAGGCTGCGATCAGGTCCGCCGGGTCGGCCGGGTCCCCGGGTACGGGGCCGAAGGGCTCGTTGAAGAGGTCGTATCCCAGCAGGGAGCGGTGGCCGCGCAGGGTACGGGCCACTTCGGCGTAGGCGGCGGCCTGCGCGGTGCGCAGGTCGGTGTCGTCGTAGAGGTGGGTGAAGGCGGCCTGGACGGCGGGCTGGAAGTAGTCGGCGAACCAGTCGTCCGGGTTCGGTTCGAAGGGCAGGCCGTCGGTGCGGGTGGCCCAGGCGGGGATGCCGTTGTGTCCGAAGGCGGGTCCGTAGACGTCCTGGTGCCAGTCGACCAGGACCAGCACGCGGTAGTCGTCGGCCCAGTCGAGAACCCGGTCGAGGTGCCGCAGATACGCGGTGTCGTAGTGGCCCCGCCGGGGCTCCACCTTCTCCCACTGGATGTTGAGCCGCATCAGCGTGAACCCCTCCCGGGACAGCAGGGCGACCCGGTCGCGGGTGACCGTGTCGGTCTTGCCGAGGTTGGGCCCGTGCAGCCGCAGGGCCCGGCCGTACCGGTCGGCGAGGCGGACGATGCCGTCGGGGGTGGTGACCGTGCCGGTGGGTACGGCCCAGTCCGACCGGCCGGGCCGTGGGGCCGGCGCGGCGGTGGGCGTTCCGGGCTGTGCGGGGGCGGCGGTGGGGGCCGCGCAGAGGAGGGTCGTGCCGAGAGCGAGGGCGGTGGCTGCGCGACGCAGACGCATGGTGCCTCCGGGGGCGGTCGGCGGAACGGACGGAGTGCTCGGCGGCTGCCGATCCTGTCCGCGGCCGGCCGGGACGGCAAGACCGTGTCACGTCATTTCGCCGGAGCAACTTCGTGGTTCGCCCCGCGGACGATTCCGCTTCCGCCGCGCCCGCGCGTCGCGGCACCGGGAGTGCACACGAGCCCGGCGGACACCCCACGGTCCGGGGCCCCTGTCACCCCGGATGCGGCTGTCCTCGAGCGGAGGTTCCGGCGACCGGGGCGCCCCGCACCCGAATGCCGGGCGCTCGGCGCGGGGCGGGTTCCGCGACGGCGCCCACGACGCGCCGCAGCTGCTACCGGTGCTCGGGGTTCTCGTAGTCGTGGCGGCAGCCGGCGTCCCAGGCGGTGCGCTGGTTGCCGTAGGCGGGGATGCCCCCGAGGTCCTTCAGCGCCCGGGCCAGGTGCAGCAGGTTCCAGGTCATGAAGGTGGTGTTGCGGTTGGTGAAGTCGTTCTCCGGGCCGCCCGACCCGGGGTCGAGGTAGGAAGGGCCGGGGCCCGCCTCGCCGATCCATCCTGCGTCGGCCTGCGGGGGGATGGTGTACCCCAGGTGCTGCAGGCTGTAGAGGACGTTCATGGCGCAGTGCTTGACGCCGTCCTCGTTGCCGGTGATCAGGCAGCCTCCGACCCGTCCGTAGTAGGCGTACTGTCCGGCCTCGTTGAGCAGGCTGGAGCAGGCGTAGAGGTGTTCGATCACCTGCTTCATCACGGAGCTGTTGTCCCCCAGCCAGATCGGCCCGGCCAGCACGAGGATGTCGGCCGCGGTGACCTGCTCGTACAACGCCGGCCAGGCGTCGGTCTGCCAGCCGTGTTCCGTCATGTCGGGCCAGACACCGGTGGCGATGTCGTGGTCGACGGCCCGTACCACGTCGACGTGCACCCCCTGTTCGCCCATGATGCGGGTGCTGCGTTCGATGAGCCCCTCGGTGTTGCTGCGCTCCGGCGACCGTTTGAGCGTGCAGTTGATGACGAGGGCGCGCAGGTCGTCGTAGCGGGCGGGCGGCGAGTCGGCGGTCGACGACGAAGTGGTCACACGGTCCTCCCGGAACCCCGCCGCCGTGCCGTTCACGGCGGCGCGTCGTGGCCCATCGTCCGGCCGGGCCACGGGCTCCCGCCACAGAGGTACGTCCGAACGGCCCTCGCACGGGCGGCCCGTGGACGCCGATGCGCCGTCCCGGCCGGGCCTGCCGACGGCTTCTCCCCTGCCCGGGTGGCGTTCCCCTGCTCAGCGGCCGGTGATTGGCCTGCGGGCGACGGCCTGCCTAGGTTCGCTGCATGGACACCGAGCAGCAGGCCGCGGCACTCGTGGAGGACGTCGCGCATCTGATGGTGCGCTGCCTGAAGGCCGAGGGCGTGGAGTACGTCTTCGGGATTCCCGGCGAGGAGAACATCCGCTTCGTCGACGCGCTGAACAGCTCCGGGATCCGGTACATCCTGGTGCGTCATGAGCAGGGTGCCTCGTTCATGGCGGAGATCTACGGGCGGCTGACCGGCCGGGCCGGGGTGTGCTCGGCCACGCTCGGGCCGGGCGCGATCAATCTGCTGCTGGGCACCGCGGACGCGACGACCAACAGCACGCCGCTGGTGGCCCTGGCGGCGCAGGGCGCACTGCGCCGGGTCCACAAGGAGTCCCACCAGGTCATCGACCTGGTGTCGATGTTCGCTCCCGTCACGCAGTGGGCGGCGCGGGTGCAGAGCCCCGACGCCGTGCCCGAGATGGTGCGCAAGGCGTTCAAGACGGCGCAGAGCGAGCGGCCCGGTGCCGTCTTCCTGGCGGTGCCGGAGGACATCGAGGCAGCACATCCCGCGGAGCCGCTGACTCCCCTGCAGGTCGACACGGTGCGCACCGACGCGCCGTCGCCCTCCCAGATCGCACGGGCCGCCGAGGTGCTGGCCGCGGCGCGGCGCCCCGTGGTGCTCGCGGGTCACGGCGCCGCCAGGGCCGGGGCGTCCGCTGCCCTCGTACGGTTCGCCGAGCGGCTCGACGTGCCGGTGGCGACCACCTTCCACGGCAAGGGCGTCTTCCCGGACGACCACCCCAACGCGCTCGGGGCGGTCGGCTTCATGCGCCATGACTACGGCAACTTCGGCTTCGACACGGCCGACGTCCTGATCTGCGTGGGGTACGAGGTCCAGGAGTTCGATCCGGTCAAGATCAACCCGAACCGCGACAAGCGCATTCTGCACCTTCACCGGTTCCCCGCCGAGGTGGACTCCCACTACCCGGTTGCGGTCGGGGTCCAGGGCGACCCCTCGCGGACCCTGGACGCGCTGGCGGCTGCGCTGCCCGACGGGACGGCGTACGGCACCGGCGGCACCGGGGAGAGGATCCGGTCGCTGCTGTCCGAGGAACTCGCGTACGGACGCGGCAACGAGGCGTTCCCGCTGGTGCCGCAGCGCGTGGTGGCCGACGTCCGCACCGCGCTGGACCGCCACGACATCGTCCTTGCGGACACCGGCGCCGGGAAAATGTGGATGGCGCGCCTGTACCCCACGTACGAACCCGACACCTGTCTGGTCTCCAACGGTCTGTCCACCATGGGTTTCGCCCTGCCGGGCGCGATCGCCGCCAAGCTCGCCCGCCCGGACCGGCGGGTGCTGGCGATGATGGGCGACGGCTCGTTCCTGATGAACTCCCAGGAACTGGAGACCGCCGTGCGGGAACGCGTCCCCCTGGTCGTCCTCGTCCTGGTGGACCGGGAATACGGCCTGATCACCTGGAAGATGGAGCTCGAACTCGGCCGCCACAGCCACACCCGGTTCACCAACCCGGACCTCATTGCCTACGCCGAGAGCTTCGGCGCACGCGGATACGCGGTCGAGGCGGCCGACCAGCTGCTGCCCGTGCTGCGACGCGCACTCGACGACGATGCCGTCTCCGTGATCGCCTGCCCCGTCGACTATTCCGAGAACCTGCGCCTGACCGACCGCCTCGGCGCGCTCCACGGCCCGTTCTGACCGGCGACGCCCACCCGGGGCCGAGGGCGTCCGCCCTGCCCCCGGCGCCGCGCCGCCGTCGAAGCGCTCCACCGCGACCGAGCCGCCGGGAGACGGATCACCGAGCGCCACGGACGACGTGCCCCTCGTGTCCGAGGCGCCGACGGGCCGTGGGCGGGCCGATGCTCCGCCCCCGCGCGACCCGGGACACGTGGTGGCGTCGGTGCGCCGGCAGGAGCACTCTGGAAGCAGCGGTTCCGGAGGTGATCGTCATGTTGCAGACCACTGTCGGATGGCATGTCGAGCTGGAATTCGAGGAGGACGCGCAGCGTACGCGCGCGGCCGCCCTCGTAAGACTCCCCGATGGGACCGAGGTACGGTCCCACGGGTACGCCAGCCGCCACCCCTCCGATTCGAATCAGCCGAGGGTCGGCGAGGAAGTCGCCGGGGCGAGGGCGCTGAACGATCTGGCGATGAAGCTGCTGACCAAGGCGCACGACGAGATCGACACGGCGTCCGGCCGGACGTCGCACCCGCTGACCCACTGAGGCCAGGCCCACAAGGCGTCAGGGCCCTCCACGCGGCCCTCCATCACGGTGCCGACCGCGGTGGAGGGCCCTGACGCGTGACACCCCCGCGCCGGGGCCGTTGCACACCACCAGGGCCCGCCGCCGCGGTCGGCCGGCCCTCCTTCGTCCCCGCCGGGGTCCGCCGTCCTGCGGACGCTCCGGCCGGCCTTGCGCCGCCGGACGGCGGCCTCTCCCCTGCCGGCCGGCCTGGCGGGCGGACGGCCTGTCGTCGTCAGGCAGTGCCGGGGTGCGGGCGGGCGCCCATACTGAGGGGAGAGATCACCCTAGGCCCGGCGGATGTGCACGATGGACACACACATCCCGATCGACGACAGGGGAGGCGGCGCGTCCGGGAATGCCGGGGGCTGGCTGGGCGCTCTCCCCGTGGCCCTGGTGGCCACCAACGCCTCGGGGACGATCGTGCGCTGGGACCCGGCCGCCCAGCGGCTCCTGGGCTACGCCCCGCCGCAGGTGGTCGGCCACCACATCGCCGACCTGCTGCATCCGGGCTCCGACCCGAGCCTCGGGCGGTCGCTGTGGGAGACGGCGACGGCGGGCCGCGGGGTGATGGGCACGGTGACGGCCTGGCACAGCGACGGACACCCGGTCGAGCTGGAGATCTGGGCGTGCCCCGCATCGGGCGGCCAAGGGTGCAACACGGTGCTGGTGCTGGCCGCCGACGCCCACGAGGCCCACCGGATCCGCGGCACGTCCGTGGTGTGGGAGGGGCTCTTCGCCCGGTCGCCCGTGGGCATCGCGGTGCTGGACGCACAGCTGCGGTTCCTCCAGGTGAATCCCGCTCTGCAGGCCATGACCGGCGTTCCGGAGGAGGGCCATGTGGGGCGGCCGTTCGCGGAGGTGCTGCCGGGCGTGAACACGGCCGAGATGGAGGCGGTGATGCGCCGGGTGCTGGCCACCGGGGAGCCGGTCCGCGACGTCCGCCGGACCGGGCGCACCGCCGCCGACCCCGACCATGACCGGGTCTGGTCCTGCTCGTACGTCCGGGTGGAGGACGCGGCGGGCACGCCGATCGGCCTCGCCGCCACCATCATCGACATCACCGAGCAGCAGCGCGTGCACCTGGAGGCGGAGAGGGGCCGACGCAGGCTGGCCCTGCTCGGCGAGGCGAGCCTGCGCATCGGCAGCACCCTGGAGCTGGAGCGCACCGCGCAGGAACTCGCCGACGTCGCGGTGCCCGAGCTCGCGGACGTGGTCACCGTCGACATCCTCGAGACGATCGTCACGGACGACGATCCCGAGGGCGGTCTCAGGGGAGGCACGGCCCTGCGCCGCCTGGGCAAGGCGCCCCTGGTCGGCTCCCCCGTCGCCGACATCCTCGCCCCGCTCGGCCGCACCCTCTCCTTCCCCGGAACCGCCCCGTACACCCAGACCCTGGCCGACCGGAAGCCGTTCCTGGTGGCGCATGTCGACGAGCGCGCGATCGCCCCGGCGGCCCGCCACACGGCGCGTCCCGAGCAGCTGCTGCGGGCCGGGGTGCACTCGATCATGATGGTGCCCCTGATCGCCCGTGGAGTGGTGCTGGGCCTGGCCACGCTGTACCGCACCAGCCCGGTGGGGCCGTTCGACGCGGACGACGTGACGCTCGCCGGTGATCTCGCGAGCCGCGCGGCCGTGTGCGTGGACAACGCCCGCCTCTACCACCGCGAGCACGACACGGCGGTGATCCTCCAGCGGAGCATGCTGCCGCAGCGCATCGTGGCACCACCCGGCATCGAGGTCGCCCACGAGTACCTGCCGGCCGGTGACGTCAACGAAGTGGGCGGCGACTGGTACGACGTGATCCCGCTGCCCGACGGCAGGGCGGCCCTGCTGATCGGGGACGTGATGGGGCACGGCATCGCGGCTGCGGCCGTGATGGGCCGCCTGTCCAGCAGCGTGCGGGCGCTGGCCCGGCTCGGGCTGTCGCCCGCCGAGCTGCTGGGCCATCTGGAGACCACCCTGGCCGAGCTCGCCGAGCCGCTCCTTGCGACCTTCCTGTACGCCGAGTGCGATCCGGCCACCGGCACGTGCAGCATCACCCGGGCGGGACACCCGCCACCGGCCGTGGTCGGCCCCGACGGAACCGCGCGCCTCGTCGAGGCGCCGCCCGGCGCGCCCCTGGGCATCGGCGACGTCTCGTTCACGACGACCGAGGTCACGCTGGAGCCCGGAAGCATCCTGGTGATGTACACGGACGGCCTCGTGGAGGCCCGGGGCGCGGACATCGACGAGCGCCTGGGCGAACTCACTCATCTGATAGCGCACCCCGAGCTGCCCCTGACCGAGCTGTGCGACACCCTGGTCAGCCATCTCGCGCCCTCATCGGCGGACGACGACATCGCCCTGCTCGTCGCCCGCATCGGCACCGCCGGTCGCTGACCGAAAGGGCCCCGGTGGACGTGCCGACCGCCGCACCGCACGGTGCGCCGCGGGCACACCGGGGTGTAGTAATAGGACATGGCCGCACGCCTCGGCCGCCCGCGCATGGTTCCCAGTTTGCGAACTGTCGCAGGTCAGGTCTTCCTCTTGCAGCTGGCGATCGTGGTGCTGCTGGTAGCCGCAGCGATCGTGGCGCTCGTGCTGCAGTCCGGCACCGACAGCGAGCGTGAGGCGCGCAACCGCTCGGTCGCCGTGGCCCAGTCCTTCGCCAACTCACCGGGTGTGGGGGCGGCCCTCACCTCCCGCGATCCGACGGCCCTCCTCCAGCCGCGTACCGAGGCGACCAGGAAGAGCACGGGCGTCGACTTCGTCGTCGTGATGAACCGCGACGGCATCCGCTACACCCACCCGCTGCCCGACCGGATCGGCAAGAAGTTCGTCGGCACGACCGGGCCGGCCCTCGCCGGCGGCGTCGTCACGGAGAAGATCAACGGCACGATCGGGCCGCTGGTGCAGGCCGTGGTCCCGGTCAAGGGAAAGAACGGCCAGGTCATCGGCCTGGTCTCGGCCGGCATCACCCTCAAGCACATCAGCGGCGTCGTCCAGAACCAGCTGCCCCTGGTGCTCGGTGCCGCCGCGGCCGTCCTGCTCGTCACGACGGCCGGCACCGCGATGGTCAGCCGGCGGCTGCGGCGCCAGACGCACGGCCTGGGCCCGGTCGAGATGACCCGTATGTACGAGCATCACGACGCGGTGCTGCACTCGGTGCGCGAGGGCGTGCTCATCTTCGACGAGGACCACCTGCTGCTGCTCGCCAACGACGAGGCGCGCCGTCTCCTCGACCTGCCTGCACACGTGGAAGGGCGCACCGTCGACGAGCTGGGCCTCGACGAGGCGACCGCCGAACTGCTGGCCTCGGGCCGGGTCGCCACGGACGAAGTGGTGCCCGTCGGCGAGCGGCTGCTGGCCGTCAACCAGCGGCCCACCGACCAGGGCGGCGGCCCGCCGGGCAGCGTGGTCACCCTGCGGGACACCACCGATCTGCAGGCCCTGTCCGGCAAGGCCGACCTGGCCCGCGGCCGTCTGAAGCTGCTGTACGACGCCGGTACGCAGATCGGCACGTCCCTCGACATCGAGCGCACCTGCGAGGAGCTGGCCTCCTTCGCCGCTTCGCGCTTCGCCGACTTCGTCACCGTGGACCTCGTCGACGACGTGCTGCGCGGCGAGGAACCCCATGCCTCCGGCGTGGCCAACGGCATGCGCCGGATAGCTCTCAGCGGCATCCGCAGCGGCATCGACTTCTATCCGCGGGGCAAGCTGATCCACTACGTGCCCGTCACCCGTCTGGGGGTGGCCCTGTCCAAGGGCGAGCCCGTGCTCGAGGCGGATCTCGCCGCGTTCGCCGGGTGGCAGGAACAGGACCCCGTCCGGGCGCACAACCTCGTCGAGAGCGGCATCCACTCGATGATCGCGGTTCCGCTGCGCGCCCGCGGCATCGTCCTCGGACTGGCGTTGCTGTGGCGTTCGGAGAAGCCGGACCCCTTCGACGACGAGGACCTGTCCCTGGCCGAGGAGCTCGTCGCCCGGGCCGCGGTCAGTGTGGACAACGCCCGCCGTTACGCCCGCGAGCACAGCATGGCCATCACCCTCCAGCGCAGTCTCCTGCCGCACGCCCTGCCGGAACACAGCGCGCTGACGGCCGCGTACCGCTATCTGCCCGCGCAGGCCACCCTCGGCGGAGTGGGCGGCGACTGGTTCGACGTCATCCCGCTGCCGGGGGCGCGTGTGGCGCTCGTGGTCGGCGACGTCGTCGGACACGGGCTGCACGCGGCGGCGACCATGGGCCGGCTGCGTACCGCGGTGCACAACTTCTCGACGCTGGACCTGCCCCCCGACGAGCTCCTGTTCCACCTGGACGAACTGGTCGCCCGGATCGACCAGGACGAGCCGGGCGACGGCTCGGACATCGGGGTCACCGGCGCGACCTGCCTCTACGCCATCTACGACCCCGCGACCGGACTGTGCAGCATGGCGCGGGCGGGCCATCTTCAGCCTCTGGTGCTCTGCCCCGACGGCACCGCACGGTTCGCGCCGGTGCCCGACGGCCCGCCGCTGGGCCTGGGCGGACTGCCGTTCGAGACCGTTCAGCTGAAGCTGGAGCCGGGCAGCACCCTGGTCCTGTACACGGACGGGCTCGTCGAGGACCGCGACGAGGACATCGACGACCGGCTCCAACTGCTGCACCGCACCCTCACCGGCCGGGCGGACCGGTCCCCCGAGGACATCTGCGACTCGGCGCTCGCCGCGCTGCTGCCCGAGCATCCCATCGACGACATCGCCCTGCTGGCCGGGCGGACGCATCTGCTGAGTTACGACCAGGTGGCGGAGTGGGCGGTGGCCAGCGAGCCGTCCGCGGTGGCGACGGTGCGCGCGGCCGCACTGGAGAAGCTCGGCGAATGGGGCCTGGAGGAGGAGGCGTTCACCACGGAGCTGATCCTCAGCGAACTCGTCACCAACTCCATCCGCTACGCGTCCGGGCCCATCCACGTCCGTCTCATCCACGACCGCACCCTGATCTGCGAGGTGTCCGACCGCAGCCATACGTCCCCGCACCTCACCCAGGCCGCCACCACGGACGAGGGCGGCCGCGGTCTGTTCCTGGTCGCCCAGCTGGCGGCGCGGTGGGGAACGCGGTACACGTCCACGGGCAAGACCATCTGGACGGAGCAGGCGCTCCCGGGCAACGGCCTCTAGGGCCGCGGGCCGCCTGTGGGCGCAGGCCCTGCGGCCCCGGGACCGGCTCGCCCCTGCCGCGGGGCCGCGGCGCGCCGCGGGAGGCTCCCACGGCCCGTCGCGGCCCCCGGCGGATTCAGCCGCGCTTCAACCCGACGCCGCCGAACATGGCCACCTCACCGGGTTCGTCGCCGTCGCCGGGGCGCCAGCGGGAGCAGGAGACCACCCCGGGGTCGAGTACCTCGAGGCCGTCGAAGAAGCGGGCGACCGCCTCGGGGGTGCGCTGGGTCAGCTTCGGTGTGCCGTGCTCGTTCCAGTAGGCGACCGCCGCGTCCACGTCGGGCATCGCCGGGCTGGTGACGGTGTGCGAGAGCACCAGGTGGCTGCCCGGAGGCAGTCCGTCCAGGAGCCGGCGCACCAGGCCGTACGCCTCGTCGTCGTCCCCGATGAAGATCACGACGCCGAGCAGCATCAGCGCGACCGGTTCGGTGAAGTCCAGCGTCTTCGTGGCGTGTTCAAGGATGGCGTCGGCGTTGCGCAGGTCCTCGTCGAGATAGTCGGTACGGCCCTCGGGCGTGCTGGTGAGGAGGGCACGGGCGTGTGCCAGCACCAGGGGGTCGTTGTCGACGTAGACGACGCGGGACTCCGGCGCGAGGCGCTGGGCCACCTCGTGCGTGTTGTCGGCCGTCGGCAGGCCGGTGCCGACGTCGAGGAACTGCCGGATGCCGCGGTCGGCGACCAGGTGGCGGACGGCACGCCCGAGGAACAGACGGTCCGCACGGGCGTACTCGCCGATGCCCGGGTGCAGTTCCCGGATATGGTCGCCGACGACGCGGTCGACCTCGTAGTTGTCCTTGCCGCCCAGCCAGTAGTTCCAGATCCGGGCGGTGTGCGGCTGCGAGGTGTTGATCCGGCTGCGCACCGCGTCGGCGGGTACTCCCCCGGTATCCGGCTTCTCGGTCACGGGCTCGTCTCCTGGGGTCGGTTGCGTCTGTGTGACTGTCAACCGGCAATGTAGAGCAACGAGTTGACGCGTGGGCCACGGGAGGGCCACGGGAGGGCCGCGGTGTTCCGTGCTGCCCGGTGCGTGAAGGATGCACGGCGGGCGGTCCGGGATGCGCGCGGGTCGGCCGGCGTCCGCTGCCGCCCGTCGGGGTCCGCCCCGGCCGCCGGGGTCCGCCGTAGTGCGCCGCGGGGCGCCGTGGACGTCGGGGTCCGCCGTGGGTACGTCATGGGCCGGTGCGCCGTGGTCCACCGTCGGTGCGCCGTGGTCGGGGAAGAGGCACTGCCGCCCGAATGGCCGTCACCCCGATCGCCACGCACGGGGCGACAGTTCCCGGGGGTGGATCTTGACTGGGTTCATGAGACGCCATGACCGGGGCCGTTCGGCGTGCCCCCGCGCCGTCGCCTCGCTGGCGCTGGCCACGGTGCTGGCCACCGGCGGGTGCACCGGCCCTGCCGGACCGGTGTCCGCACCCGATCTGGCGGGTGGCTCCGCGTCGGCGGGTCCGGCCGCTGCGCCGCCCGTGCAGCCACCGCCGCAGCTCACGCCCGCCCAGGTGGACGCCGCGGTGCGGCAGCTCGACGGCGTCGTGCAGAGCACCATGCGCAGAACGGGTGTGCCCGGTGTGTCGGTCGCGGTCGTCCACCGCGACCGCGTCGTGTATCTGAAGGGGTTCGGTGTACGGAAGGTGGGGCTGCCGGACCGCGTCGACCCCGACACCGTGTTCCAACTCGCCTCGGTCTCCAAGCCGCTCGCGTCCACGGTGGTCGCCGGAGCCGTCGGCCGCAGGACGGTGGGGTGGGACGACCCGGTGACCGAGCACGACCCCGGGTTCGCGCTCAAGGACCCCTGGGTGACCCGTCATGTCACCCTGGCCGACCTGTTCTCCCACCGCAGCGGTCTGCCCGACCACGCGGGCGACCTCCTGGAGGACCTCGGCTACGACCGTGCGTACATCCTGCGTCATCTGCGGGACGAGCCACTGGCGCCGTTCCGTGCCTCGTACGCGTACACCAACTTCGGGCTGACCGAGGCGGCGGTCGCTGCCGCCCGGGCGGCAGGGAGCAGCTGGGAGGAGCTGTCCGCCCGGACGCTGTACCGGCCGCTCGGCATGACCTCCACCAGCTCGTCCTTCGCCGACTACCAGCGGGCCGGGGACAAGGCCGCGGGCCATGTGCGGACCGACGGCACCTGGCAGGCCAAGTACGTACGAAACCCGCAGGCGCAGAGCCCCGCGGGCGGCGCCTACTCCACGGCCCGCGACATGGCCAGGTGGCTGCGTCTGGAGCTCGGCGACGGACGGTTCGAGGGGAAACAGGTCATCGACGCGGCCCCGCTCGCCGAGACGTACGTCCCGCACATCGTCGCGCAACCCCCCATGGCTCCGGCCGGCCGGACCGGCTTCTACGGACTCGGCTGGGACGTCGGCTACGACGACCACGGGCGACTGCGCCTCAGCCATTCCGGCGCGTTCGACCAGGGCGCGGCGACGAACGTCACCATGCTGCCGTCCGAACAGCTGGGCATCGTCGTCCTCACCAACGGCCAGCCCGTCGGCGTGCCCGAGGCCATCGCCAACGACTTCTTCGACATCGCGCAGACCGGGCGGCCCCAGGTCGACTGGCTTTCGTTCATCGGCCGTGTCCTCGCCCAGCAACTCGCGGTCGGCCGTTCACGGGTCGACTACGCGAAGCCGCCCGCCCATCCGGTCGCGGCCCGCCCCGACAGCGCCTACACCGGCACCTACGGCAACGGCTACTACGGCCCCCTGACCGTGAGCACCGAGGGCAGCACCCTGGTCATGAGCCTCGGGCCCAGGAAGATGCGGTTCCCACTCCGCCACTACACCGGCAACACCTTCAGCTACGACACCACCGGCGAGAACGCGGTCGGCCTGTCCGGCGTCACGTTCACCCTGGGCCCCGACGGCGACGCGACCAAGGTCCGGGTGGAGCACCTGGACGGCAACGGGCTCGGCACCTTCACCCTCACCTCCCGTCCCGTGGCCTCCGACGTGCACGGCCAACTGCCGCACAAGTAGGGCCGGTACGTCGTGGCGCCGGGACACGGCACCGAGTACCTCGCGGTGGGCCGGGTGGCGCCCGCCGGACGGACCGGCAGGCCGCTCGACGCCCTCCGGACATGCTCGGCACACTGCCGCCGGTCGCCACCGGCTCCGCCATGCGGGCGGCCGCGGACGGCACCCGGCACCGTGAGCGACCGCATCGCTACTCCACCGCGGAGGACGGCGCATGCGCACCGACGACACCCACCGCGCCCGCCTGCCCTGCCGCCACGAGGCGTTCACGGCGTCACCCGTGGGGCGGGCATCGGCAGAGCCCGACGTGCAGCGGTATGGTGCACCGGCCGGCGTCGGGCGACGCGGTCAACACCTGCGCTCCGGGGTGAGGTCTCCTCTATCCTGAACGTGTGTGGTCATGCGGGCCCGGGGGGACAGCGGGAACGCAAAGGGGAAACAAGCCGTGGCCGTTTACATCCACTCCATCGTCGGCAAGCAGCATCCCGTCCGGCTCGACGGACTCCACGGCATCGGCTCCCCGCCCTCCCGTCTGCGCACCGTGACCGCGGGACCGCTGTGCGCAGTCGTCAGCGACGCACCGGACGGGCTGCGGCCCGAGGCGTCGGACGTGGCCGCACACCAGAGGATCCAGGACCGACTCCTCGCGGACGGGACGGTGCTGCCCATGCGGCTCGGCATGACCGCGCCGGGGGACGACACCGTGCGGCTCGGCCTGGAGGAGCACGCCCAGGACTACATGGACCGGCTCCAGGAACTGGAGGGGTGCGCGGAGTACCAGCTGAAGGTGTCGCACGACGTCTCGGCCGACGAGCGGGCCGTCGGGGCGGTGCATGCGCGCCAAGAGGCCCTGGCCGCCGGAGTGGTGGAGGCCTTCGTGCCGTTCGCACGACGCCAGAACCGCGCCGAGCCGACCGGCGACGACATCCTCGACGTCTCCTTCCTGATCGCCCACGACAAGGAGGAGCTGTTCCTCACGACGGAGTTGAGCCTCGCTCACCAGATGGGCGACGACTTCGAGTTCCGGCTCGAGGGTCCGCTGCCGCCCTACACGTTCGCCTGACACACGCGTACGGCCGGCGGCACGCAGCCGCCGCGGTCGTTCACCGCCAGTCCGGCTGCTGCGGCTCGTCCTCGGTGAAGCGGAACACGAGTCCGCGTGAGGCGTCCTCCACCTCGGGCGCCAGATGGACCGGGACCCACTCGCCCGCGGTGAGCGGCGACAGACCGATCACCGTCGCCCGGAGGTGGAACCCCTCGGCCATCTCGATCCAGGCGCGGCGCTGCCGACCCGTCTGGGCCGTGCGGGAGGCGGAGGCGCGGCGGACGAGCCCGGTGCCGCCGCTGCGCTCCGCGGTCAGCTCGGTGGAGCCGCAGAACGGGCAGAGCAGCTTCTGGTAGACCGCGGCCCGGCACCAGTGGCATCGCTGGAACCACAGGGCGCCGTCCCGCAGCCCGCAGCTGCTCGCGCCCGAAGCCAGGGCCTGCGTACCGTCCATGTCCGAGCGGGGCTCATCGGTGTGCACACCGTCGAGGGCGTCGATGACCGTCATGTCTTCTCCCTGCGCATTGCCGGAGGCTACGTCGCGGGGCCGGACGCGTCCCTACGTCCCGTGCCGCCCCGCACGACCGCAGCGTATGACACTCAGTGCCACTTGGGAAGGCACTGCGTTCCCTCATCTTGTTCCGGATCCGCTCAGTCGCCGCCGAGGGACGACTCGATCTCCCGGACGACCCGCCACATCGGCATTCCACGCTTGCTGATCACGACGACGACATCGTCCGGCTCGGCCGGTTCCGCCCGCTTTTCGCCGTCGCCGCCCCACACCTCCCGGACGTAGTCCAGGGCGTGCTCCACATAGGCGCGGCCGTCCTCCGTGCCGCCCGAGCGCAGCCAGGAACGCAGGGCGTTGTTGTGGGCGGCGACCACGGCGGAGGCGACCACATCGGCACGCAGGGCACCGTCGGGCGATCCCGCGTAGCGGCGGCGCAGATACTCGGCGAAGATGCGCTCGTACCTCCACACCACCGACAGCTCGTGCGCCCGCAGGCCGGGGACACTCCTGGTCAGCCGGTACCGCTGGACCGAGAAGCGAGGGTTCTCCATGTACATCCGGGCGACTTCGCGGGCGGCGTCGCACACCCTCTGGATGGGGTCCTCGTCGTCCGTTCCCGCGTTCAGGAACTCCCCGAGCTCGGCCAGACGGCGCTCGTGGTCGGGGAAGACCACGTCCTCCTTGGTGGGGAAGTACCGGAAGAAGGACCGGCGGCCGACACCGGCCAGGGCCACGATCTCGTCGATCGTCGTGGACTCGTATCCCCGGTCGAGAAAGAGCTCGAAGGCCGCCGTGATGATGGCGTCCCGCATCGGGATCTTGCCGCCGGCACCGGGGGTCTCACGGCTGTTACCAGAGGTCTCACGGCTGCTGCCGGGCTCGTCTCGCATGGGCGGAACATAGCACCGGAAATCGAACCGACCTAGTCGTGCATGGCACTGAGTGTGCATAATCGAGGGTACTGAGTGCCAGAAGCGAGGAGCTGTCAGCGATGCCCCAGGAGTTCGACCTGTACCGCCTGTCCGAAGAGCACGAGATGCTCCGTGAGACGGTGCGCTCGCTCGCCGAGGCGAAGATCGCGCCGTTCGCGACCGCGGTGGACGAGGAGGCCCGTTTCCCGCAGGAGGCCCTGGACGCGCTGGTCGCCGCGGACCTGCACGCCGTGCACGTGCCCGAGACCTACGGCGGTGCGGGCGCCGACGCCCTGGCCACCGTGATCGTGATCGAGGAGGTCGCCCGGGTCTGCGGCTCCTCCTCGCTGATCCCGGCCGTCAACAAGCTCGGCTCTCTGCCGGTGATCCTCTCCGGCTCCGAGGAGCTGAAGAAGACCTACCTCGCCCCGCTCGCCAAGGGCGACGCGATGTTCTCCTACTGCCTGTCCGA
>NZ_JBSFDP010000031.1:0-80470 GCF_053593975.1 Streptomyces sp. NPDC002004 | reverse complement strand
CCGTCCTGGTCGGGTACGGCGTCGCCCAGGGTTCGACCAAGCGCCGGCCCAGGAAGGACCGGCCGGCACCGGCCGCGCCCACCGCGCCCCCGGCCGCCGCATCCCCGAGGGCCACCCCCGCCGCCGGCGGGACGGCCGCGCACAACGGCACGAGCACGCCGAACGGCACCGTCGCGCTCGGCGCCCGCCCGCTCGCCAAGCCCCCCGTGCGCAAGCTCGCCAAGGATCTCGGCGTGGACCTCGCGACCGTCACGCCCACCGGGCCCGACGGGATCATCACGCGTGAGGACGTGCACGCGGCCGTCGCCGCGGTCGCCGAGCCGGTGGCCCAGGTGTCCCGCGAGACCGCCGTGCCCGCTGCGACCGCCGCGCCCGCCCCCGCCGCCGCCCTCGACGGTGGCGCCCGGGAGACCCGTATCCCGGTCAAGGGCGTCCGCAAGGCCACCGCGCAGGCGATGGTCGGGTCCGCGTTCACCGCGCCGCACGTCACGGAGTTCGTGACGATCGACGTGACGCGCACGATGCGGCTCGTCGAAGAGCTCAAGCAGGACAAGGACATGGAGGGCCTGCGGGTCAACCCGCTGCTGCTCGTCGCCAAGGCCCTGCTCGTCGCGATCAAGCGGAACCCGGACGTCAACGCGTCGTGGGACGAGGCCAACCAGGAGATCGTCCAGAAGCACTACGTGAATCTGGGCATCGCGGCGGCCACGCCCCGTGGGCTGATCGTGCCGAACATCAAGGACGCGCACGCCAAGACCCTGCCGGAGCTGGCGCGGGCGCTCGGCGAGCTGGTCTCCACCGCCCGTGAGGGCAAGACGTCCCCCGCCGCCATGCAGGGCGGCACGGTGACGATCACCAACGTCGGGGTGTTCGGTGTCGACACCGGGACGCCGATCCTCAACCCGGGCGAGTCGGCGATCCTCGCGATGGGCGCGATCAAGCTCCAGCCGTGGGTCCACAAGGGCAAGGTCAAGCCGCGCCAGGTCACCACGCTGGCGCTGTCGTTCGACCACCGCCTGGTCGACGGCGAACTCGGCTCCAAGGTCCTCGCGGACGTCGCCGCGATCCTGGAACAGCCGAAGCGGCTCATCACCTGGGCCTGACCGGTACCGAGCAGGGGCCCGCCCCGTCCGTGGAGGACGGGGCGGGCCCCTGTGCACATCTCCGGGGGATCGCTCAGTCGCGCTGTGCGCCGGCCGGGAGCGAGCGGAGCTTCATGGTCTTCGCGCTGCTCGAGCCGAACGCGTAGTCCATCAGCTTCGCGGCGTCCGTGTAGCGGTTGCTGTCGCTGAGGATGACCCCGACGACGGTCTTCGTGCCGCGGGTCGCGGCGAAGACGATGCACGGCCCCGCCGGGGTGTTCGTCCCCGTCTTGACGCCGATGGCACCGCTGTAGGAGCCGAGCAGTTTGTTGGTGTTGTACCAGGTGTAGGTACGTGTGCCGCCGTTCGCCGCCGGGGCCTTCTGCACCGTCGACTTGGACTTGACGACCGCGCGGAACGTCGAGCTCTTCAGCGCGTGCCGGGTCAGCGTGGCCATGTCGTGCGGCGTCGACAGCGTCTTGCCGCCCGGCGAGTTGCCGTCGAACGAGTCGAAGCTCGTGTTCGTCATGCCGAGCGAACGGGCCTTGCTGTTCATCTTCGAGATGAACGACTTCGTGCGGGCGGTCGTGCTCGTACCGCTGCCGAAGGTGTCGGCGAGCGCCATCGCGGCGTCGCAGCCGGACGGCAGCATCGTCCCGTACAGGAGCTGGCGGACCGTGAGCTTGTCGCCGACCTTCAGGTCGGCCCGGCTGGCGCCGATGCGGTTGACGTAGTCGATGTACGCCTGCTTGACGGTCACCTTGCGGTTCAGGTCGACGTTCGCGGTGTCGAGCACCACGGCGGCCGTCATGATCTTGGTGGTGCTCGCCATCTGCCGCTTGGTGTCGGCGTACTTGCTGTAGATCTTGCCGCCGGTGGCGTTGTTCAGAACGTAGGCGCCCTTGGCGCTGATCGTGGGGGCCGCTGCGGCCTGGGCGGGCGTGGCGAGTGCGCCGCCCGCCAGCACGGCGCTCGCGGTGACCGCTACCGCGGCGGCTCTGCGGAGGCGCACACGCTTGATGCCGGTGATCAAAATACCTGCTCCGATTCCTCGGAAGTCCGGAAAAGCCTGAAATAAAACCCGAAGTGTCCCTCGTGGACGGACCTGTTGAGGGGTCCGCCCCTGAGGAGACTCACGGGGCGGCCCAATGGATGCACGGAAGGGGAAAATTGACCGACGAGAGTGACGGGGCCCCTGTGACGTCCGCATCCTGGACGTGATCCCCGCATGCGTACGGGTTGTATCTATGCTGTGCTCATGTCGACCGCTCCGGCTCCCGCGCCCCCGAAGCAGCCCCCCGCCGCAGACCGCGTCTACCACCACGTCAAGCGCGGTGTCCTGGAACGGCACTACGAGGGCGGCACGCTGCTCACCGAAGGGGAGCTCGCCGAGGCCGTCGGGGTGTCGCGGACGCCGGTGCGCGAGGCGCTGCTGCGGCTGGAGGTCGAAGGGCTGATCAGGCTCTACCCGAAGAAGGGCGCCCTGGTCCTGCCGGTCTCCGCGCAGGAGATCGCGGACGTCGTGGAGACCCGGCTCCTCGTCGAGGAGCACGCGGCGCGCAAGGCCGTGCCCGCGTCGCCGCGGCTGATCGCCCGCCTGGAGGAACTGCTGGAACGGCAGAAGACCCAGGCCGCGGCCGGCGACCTCGCCGAGGCGGCCGTCACCGACCGCTGCTTCCACGCCGAGATCGTGCGCAGCGGCGGCAACGAGATCCTCTCCCGTCTCTACGACCAACTGCGGGACCGGCAGCTGCGGATGGGTGTCGCCGTGATGCACTCGCACCCCGACCGGATCGCCAAGACCCTCGCCGAGCACGAGCAGATCCTGGAGGCGCTGCGGGCCGGCGACGCGGACGCGGCCGTGGCGCTCGTCCACGGACACGTCGGCTGGTTCTCGAACCTGGCCCGGGGCGAGGTCCGATGAGCGCCACCTCCTCGTCCTCCGCCGTCACGCTCCCCGGCGATCCCCCCGGCGGCCGCCGCGCCGTCGCCGTCTGGTCCATAGGCGTCGCCGTCTACTTCGTCGCCGTCATCTTCCGCACCTCGCTCGGCGTCGCCGGACTGGACGCCGCCGACCGCTTCCACGTCAATGCGTCCGCCCTGTCGACCTTCTCGATACTCCAGCTCCTCGTGTACGCGGGCATGCAGATACCCGTCGGCCTGCTGGTGGACCGCCTCGGCACCAAGAAGGTCCTGACGATCGGCGTCGTGCTGTTCACGACGGGCCAGCTGGGCTTCGCCTTCTCGCCGTCGTACGCGACGGCGCTCCTGTCGCGGGCGCTGCTCGGCTGCGGTGACGCGATGACGTTCATCAGCGTGCTGCGGCTCGGCACCCGCTGGTTCCCGGCCCGCAAGGGCCCGTTGGTGGCCCAGCTGGCCGGCCTCGTCGGCATGGCCGGCAACCTGGTCTCGACACTGGTGCTGGCCAGGCTGCTGCACGGTGTCGGCTGGACCGCCGCGTTCGCCGGCAGTGCACTCGCCGGTGTCGTCGTCCTCGCCCTCCTGCTGCTCTTCCTGGAGGACCATCCGCAGGGGCACGCCCCGGAGCCGCTGCCGCACCAGGGAGCGGCGTACGTGCGCCGCCAGATAGCCGCGGCCTGGCGCGAGCCCGGCACCCGGCTCGGTCTGTGGGTGCACTTCACGACCCAGTTCCCGGCGATGGTGTTCCTGCTGCTGTGGGGGCTGCCGTTCCTCGTCGAGGCACAGGGTCTGTCCCGGACCACCGCCGGTGAACTTCTCACCCTCGTGGTGCTGTCGAACATGGCGATAGGCCTGGTGTACGGGCAGATCGTGGCCCGGCACCACAGGGCGCGCAGCCCGCTGGCGCTCGGCACGGTCGGCGCGACCGCCCTCGTGTGGGGCACGACCCTGGCGTATCCCGGCGCGCACGCCCCCGTCTGGCTGCTGGTCGTCCTGTGCACCGTGCTCGGCGCCTGCGGTCCCGCGTCGATGATCGGCTTCGACTTCGCACGGCCCGCGAACCCGCCCGAGCGGCAGGGCACGGCGTCCGGCATCGTCAACATGGGCGGGTTCATCGCCTCGATGACGACACTGCTCGCGATCGGCGTCCTGCTCGACGCGACCGGCGACAACTTCTCGCTGGCGTTCTCGGCGGTGTTCGTGCTGGAGGCGCTGGGGCTCAGTCAGATCCTGCGGCTGCGGACACCTGCGGCCCGCCGTGAGCGGGAACGGCTGGTGGCCAGCCGGGTCGAGGCCGTCCACGTGCCGGCCGTCTGATCCGCCGCCCCGGGGGGACCACCGCGGCCCGACGGTTTCCGGGGCCTCCTGTGCCCATGCCGGAACCGCGAGTCCACATCCCCTCGCCCCACGCCCTGCAATCGGCGCCCGTGCCGCGTCGCCCGGTGCGCCCCCGCGCGCGCCTTCGGCCTCACGCCCGGTGCCGGCCGTCCGGGCCCCCGTGCCCGGCGAACCCGCGCCGGGCCGCCCCTTCGGCCGCCCTGTTCATGGCCTCATGTTCTTCACGGCCTCACCGTGGCCGCCGCCTGCCGGCCCCGCGCTTCCCATGGGCTCATGGCGTCATGGTGTCATCGGCTCATGGCGTCATCGGCTCATGGCGTCATCGGCTCACGGCGTCATCGGCTCACGGCGTGAACGCGAACGCGGCCAGGATCGCCGCCACCAGGTCCGGGTCGCCCTCCGTCTTGATCCGGTCGGCCATGGCCTCCGGTGTCACCCGGCCGCAGGCCAGACGGACGTACGTCTCCCAGTCCAGGCTCAGCGTCGCCGCAGGACCGAGGGACGGGGCGCCGTCGATCGTGCCGTGGCCGTCCGCGTCCATCCGCACGGTGCGCAGGAACTCCACGGGCCCGTGGACGTCGACGACGACCGCCGACGAGGGCGGCGCCCCCGCGTCCTTGGCGACGACCTTCGGCAGCACGTCCAGCAGCACGTCGCGCGTGACGTACGCACCGGGCGAGTCCAGGTTGCCGGGCCTGCCGAGCGTGGTGCGCAGATCCTGCTCGTGCACCCACACGTCGAAGGCGCGCCGCCGCATGGCGGATTCCAGGGTCTCCTCGGTGCCGAGCGGGCCGCGCACCTTGGCGTCGGGCTCGCGCGACTCGTTCCGCAGCTGACGCGACCGGCGGATGATCGTGTACTCCAGCTCGGAGGTCATCTCGGGCGCGGTGTGGTGACGCCGCACGTCGACCTGCATCTCCATGTACCGCTGCATATCGGTCTTCACGTGGTACAGGTCGCGCGGCAGCGTGTGGATCGGCCGGGGATCGCCGAGCATCTCGCAGTCGAGCCCGATGACATGGGAGACGATGTCCCGCACCGACCAGCCGGGGCAGGGCGTCGCCCGGTTCCACTCGCCTTCGACGAGCGGCTGCACCAGCTCGGATATCGCTTCGACGGAGTGGGTCCAGGCGTCGGCATAGGTCTGAAGGGTGGGATGGAGACTCACGGGACCCCTTGGCGTGTGGTGCGTGCGGTGGGCTGCGGTGGCTGGCGGTGGGCGGACGGTTCGTTCGCGGTCTGCGGGGGTGGCTGCACGTTAAGTTACGCTGCCTGAAGGCACCCCGGCAGTGCTTTCGTGTGACGATCGTAGGCCGGTGTTGACGGCTCGAATGCCAGGACGGTGGTACTGTGCGCGCCTCGCTCATCCAGATCGGCGTAGACGAGAGCGAATCGGTGGAAAGCCGGCGGTCGCGGGCCGCGGCACTGGTGCGGGAACAGGCCGGGGCCGATCTGGTGGTCCTGCCGGAGCTGTGGACCACCGGGGCGTTCGCGTACCAGGCGTTCGCCACCGAGGCCGAGCCGCTCGAAGGACCCACGTACGAGACGATGGCGAAGGCCGCGAGCGACGCAGGCGTATGGCTGCACGCCGGCTCCATCCCCGAGCGCGACCCCGAGGGACCCCTCTACAACACCTCGCTCGTCTTCTCGCCGGCCGGAGAGCTCGCCGCCGCCTATCGCAAGATCCATCGTTTCGGCTTCGACCAGGGCGAGGCCGTCCTCATGGGCGCCGGGTCCGAACTGGTCACCGTGCGTCTGCCGGAGACCGTGCTCGGCCTCGCCACCTGCTACGACCTCCGCTTCCCGGAGCTGTTCCGCGGGCTCGTCGACGCGGGCGCCGAAACGCTGGTCGTCCCGGCGGGCTGGCCCGAGCGGCGGCGGGGGCACTGGACGCTGCTCGCGCGGGCACGGGCCGTCGAGAACCAGGCGTACGTGCTGGCCTGTGGCACCGGGGGGACCCACGCCGGTGTCGAGCAGGCCGGGCACAGCATCGTCGTCGACCCCTGGGGCGAGGTGGTCGGCGAGGCCGGAGCCGGCGAGCAGGTCCTGACGGTGGACCTCGATCCGGGGAAGGTCGCGGCGACCCGGGAGCAGTTCCCGGCGCTCAAGGACCGGGTCCTCGGGCTGGACCTGCCCCGGCGTTGACGCCCCGGCGGCCCGGCACCGTCCCTGACGGAGGCCGGGCCCGGGAACGCGCGCGGGCGCGGAAGCCCACCCGCACCGGCCGCCCCCGACCGCCTACCCGGCCGCCTACCCGTCCTCCCGCTCCTTCTCCGCCAGATGGATCACGCAGACCGCGACCGCGATGAGCAGCGCCGGGTCGGCGTCCTCCCGGACGATCTCCAGGCCGTACGTCTCGCGCACGGTCAGCCACCGCCGGGAGACGAGCGCAAGCAACTCCCCGTCGTACTCGACGACGAACTCGCGGTCCAGGATCTTCCCGCTGACATCCAGTTCGGTGCCCTCGACGAGGGCGACGCGGTAGTGGTTGCGCAGCAGGGACAGGCGCTTGCGGCGGACCGTCGCGAGGGCCTCGCCGTCCCGCTCGACAACCATCGTGTCGCGCAGGGCGAACATCTTCCGGTGGATGTCGATCAGGACCCGCCCCTGGCGGTCCCTCAGCTCGAAGGTGTCCCGCAGGCGCATCGCCTTGCCGTCGACGAGGAAGACCTTGTCTCCGTGCTCGTCCTCGATCCAGTAGTCGTCGCCGATCCCCAGGATCCGGTCGCGTACGAGGAATCTCATACGGGGACAGGTTCCCCGGCGGCCGGGCCGAAACGCCGCCGGTAGGCCGAGGGGCTGAGCCCGGTCTCCCGGCGCAGCCGGGCCCGCAGATTGGCGGCGGTGCCGAGACCGCTGCGCCGGGCGACGACGTCGAGCCGTTCCTCGCCGCGTTCGATGAGGCGGCAGGCGAGGGCGACCCTCTCCCCGGTCAGCCAGGCCAGCGGCGTCGTGCCGAGCTGGGCGCGGAAGCGGCGGTGCAGGGTCGCGGGGCTGACGGCGGCGTGCGCCGCGAGGCCGGCGACGGTCAGGGGTTCGCCGAGGTGCTCCTGGGCCCAGGCCAGCAGCGGGGCGAGCGACTCGTCGGGCGTCTCGGGCACGGGCCGCTCCACGAACTGGCGCTGGCCGCCGTCCCGGTGGGCGGCGAAGACGAGGCGGCGGCTGACCGCGTTGGCGATCTCGGCGCCGTGGTCGCGGCGCACGATGTGCAGACCGAGGTCGAGTGCCGAGGAACTGCCGGACGCGGTGAGGATGTCACCGTCGTCGACGAACAGCACATCGGACTCGAGCCGGACCCGCGGGTACCGGGCGCGGAACGACTCCGCCCACATCCAGTGGCAGGCGGCCCGCCGCCCGTCGAGCACCCCGGCCTCGGCGATGGTGAACGCACCGCTGCAGAAGCCGACGAGCCGGGCGCCCCGCGCATGGGCGCGGCGGACGGCGTCCAGGACCTCCAAGGAGCGGGGGGTGTCCGTGTCGGGCCGGTTCGGCACGATCACGGTGTCGGCATGCTCGGTCGCCTCGAGCCCGGCGACATCGGTGAGCGTGAAGAACCCGTCGCGCATACGGGTGCGGGGCCCGGGGGAGCACAGCCGGAAGTCGTACAGCTCACGGCCCAGCTCGGGCCGCCGCAGCCCGAACACCTCGATCGCGCAGCTCAGCTCGAAGGGGTTCGAGTTGTCGTCGACGATCACGACGACCCGGTGCGGTCCGCCGCCCGGTGCGGGGTGCTGCGAGGATTCTTGCGCCATATGCGATTTCTAGCACTCGCGGTGCGCGCGCCCCCCGGCGCACGATGACGTCCATGACCAACCGATCCCCCGAACCCGTCGCCCTCGCCGATGCCCTGGCCTCCTTCGACACCCTGTGGAGCCCCCGCATCGTCACCGCCGTCAACGACTACGACGTCCGCGTAGCGAAGGTCGGGGGAGAGCATGTCTGGCACGTCCACGACCACACGGACGAGTTCTTCCTCGTCCTCGACGGCGAGCTGACGATCGCGCTGCGCGAGCCGGCGGGCGAACGCGCGGTCACCCTCGCCAAGGGGTCCGTCTTCACGGTCCCCCGGGGCACCGAGCACAAGCCGTACGCCCCCGACGGCGCGTCGATCCTCCTCTTCGAGCCGACCGGCACCCTCACCGTCGGCGACCGCCACGAGGAGGTCCCGGCGCACGTGGACGCCACCACGGGACACTCCCTCCCCCAGGGCGTCACCGGTCACACCGGCATCCCGGGGCGGCCCGGCCCCCATCACACCCCCTAATGGCACCCTTGAACCATGAACGATCCTGCCCCGGCGCCCACCCCTGCGCCCCGCCGTGCCCGTGTCCGCGCCCCCGAGCTGATCGGCAAGGGCGGCTGGCTGAACACCGGAGGCACCTCGTACACCCTCGCCGACCTGCGAGGACGCATCGTCATTCTGGATTTCTGGACATTTTGCTGCATCAACTGTCTGCACGTCCTCGACGAGCTGCGTGAGCTCGAGGAGAAGCACCGGGACACCGTGGTGATCATCGGTGTGCACTCGCCGAAGTTCGTGCACGAGGCGGAGCACCAGGCGGTCGTCGACGCCGTCGAGCGGTACGGGGTGGAGCACCCGGTGCTCGACGATCCGGAGCTGGCCACCTGGAAGCAGTACGCCGTGCGGGCCTGGCCGACGCTGGTCGTCATCGACCCCGAGGGGTATGTCGTCGCCCAGCACGCGGGTGAGGGGCACGCGCATGCCATCGCCGCGCTGGTGGAGGAGCTGGAGGCCGAGCACGAGACGAAGGGGACGCTGCGGCGCGGTGACGGCCCGTACGTGGCGCCGGAGCCCGAGCCGACGGTCCTGCGCTTCCCGGGCAAGGCACTTGCGCTCCCGAACGGGAACTTCCTGGTCAGCGACACGACCCGGCATCAGCTGGTGGAGCTGGCGGAGGACGGCGAGACGGTCGTACGGCGGATCGGATCCGGCGAGCGCGGGTTCGCCGACGGGCCCGCGGACGTGGCGCGGTTCAGCGAGCCGCAGGGGCTGACCCTCCTCGACGACGGGTCCGTCGTGGTCGCCGACACGGTCAACCACGCGCTGCGGCGGCTCGACCCGGCCGGCGGCGAGGTCACGACCCTCGCCGGGACAGGCCACCAGTGGTGGCAGGGGTCGCCCACCTCGGGTCCCGCCCGCGAGGTGGACCTCTCCTCACCGTGGGACGTCGCCTGGTGGCAGGGCAAGGTCTGGATCGCCATGGCGGGTGTACACCAGCTGTGGACGTACGACCCGGCCGGAGGAGGCACCGTCGCGGTCGCCGCGGGCACGACCAACGAGGGGCTCGTGGACGGGCCCGGTGCCGAGGCCTGGTTCGCCCAGCCGTCCGGTCTTGCGGCCGCCGGCGACCGGCTGTGGATCGCGGACTCCGAGACCTCCGCGCTGCGCTGGGCCGACCCGGACGGTGCCGTGCACACGGCCGTCGGTACCGGCCTCTTCGACTTCGGGCACCGTGACGGGGCCGCCGAACAGGCGCTGTTGCAGCACCCGTTGGGCGTGACCGCGCTGCCGGACGGCTCGGTCGCCGTCAGCGACACGTACAACCACGCGCTGCGCCGGTACGACCCGGCGAGCGGTGAGGTGACCACGCTCGCTACGGATCTGCGGGAGCCGAGTGACGCGGTGCTGGTGGGCGGCGACATCGTCGTGGTGGAGTCGGCGCGGCACCGGCTGACCCGGCTGCGGCTGCCGGAGGAGGCGGTACGCGTCGAGTCCGTCGCCCACCGCACCCGGCGGGCCGCCACCGAGGTCGCCCCGGGCGAGCTCCGACTGGACGTGATCTTCCAGGCTCCGGCCGGTCAGAAGCTCGACACCCGCTACGGCCCGTCGACCCGGCTGCTGGTCTCGTCGACTCCGCCCGAGCTGCTGCTCGCGGGCGAGGGCCCGGACACGGACCTCAGCCGTGTGCTCACTCTCGACCCGGCCGTCACCGAGGGCGTGCTGCACGTCTCGGCCATGGCCGCCTCCTGCGACGACGACCCCGCCAACGAGTACCCCGCGTGCCATGTCCACCAGCAGGACTGGGGCGTGCCGGTGCGGCTGGTGGAGGGCGGCGCGCAGCGGCTGCCGCTGGTGCTGGCGGGGATGGACGCGGACTGAGCGACGGCCCGGAGGGGGCCGGCCCTCAGCCGGCGTAACCGTCACGGCCGTCGATGTGACGGGGCCGGCCCTCCTCCACCACCGGGGCACCGGGCATCAGCACGCGCCGTCGCCGGGCGATGCTGCTGAAGGTGACGACGCCGATCAGGCCGACCGCCATCAGGATCAGCCCGACGACGTCGAGGTTGACGCCCTTCATGTGCCAGTCGGTGCCGAACGTGAGAATGGCTCCCGCGGCTATCAGGATGATGCATCCGCCCAGACCCATGGATCTTTCCTCCCTGCGAGTGCGGTTGGTGCATGTGCGGTACCGGGTACCCCGACATGCACCGGCCATGCGGAGGAGACGGGTTGCCCCGTGCGGACGTGGTCGTCGCGCCCGGGGACGTGGGCGCGGTCAGCCCTCCAGGAAGGCGACCAGTGCGTTCGCCAGCAGGAACGGGTCGTCGGCGCCGCAGAGTTCGCGTGCGCTGTGCATCGACAGGATCGCCACGCCGATGTCGACGGTCTTGATTCCGTGCCGGGCCGCGGTGATCGGGCCGATCGTGGTGCCGCACGGCATGGAGTTGTTGGAGACGAAGGTCTGGAACGCCACGCCGGCCTTGTCGCACGCCGCGGCGAACACGGCGCGGCCGGAGCCGTCCGTGGCGTAGCGGTTGTTGACGTTCACCTTCAGGATCGGGCCGCCGTTGGCGCGCGGGTGGTGGGTGGGGTCGTGCCGCTCCGCGTAGTTGGGGTGTACGGCGTGGCCGGTGTCGGAGGACAGGCAGACGGTGCCGGCGAAGGCGCGAGCCCGGTCCTCGTACGAGCCGCCGCGGGCGAAGACGGAGCGTTCCAGCACCGATCCGAGGAGCGGGCCGTCGGCGCCGGTGTCGGACTGCGAGCCGTTCTCCTCGTGGTCGAAGGCGGCGAACACCGGGATGTACGGGAGGTCGGAGGAGCCGGCGACGGCGGCCAGTGCGGCCGTACAGGCGTGCACCGACAGCAGGTTGTCCATCCGCGGGCCCGCCACCAGGTCCCGGTCGCGGCCGAGGTGGGCGGGGCGCTCCACGGAGTGCACCATCAGGTCCCAGCCGGTGACCGAGCCCTTGTCGATGCCCTCCTCCTGCTCCAGGAAGCGGATCAGGTCGCCGTCGGAGACGTCGTTGCCGAGGCCCCAGACGGGCTGCAGATGGCGCTGTTTGTCGAGCTTGAGGCCGTCCGATGTGACGCTGCGGTCCAGGTGGATGGCGAGCTGCGGTACGCGCAGCAGCGGCCGGTCGACGTTGACCAGCCGGGTGGAGCCGTCCCGCAGGGAGAGCCGTCCGGACAGGCCCAGGTCGCGGTCCAGCCAGGAGTTGAGCAACGGCCCGCCGTAGATCTCGACCGCGACCTGCCGCCAGCCGTGCGCGCCGGTGTCCGGCAGCGGCTTGACCCGGAGGTTCGGCGAGTCCGTGTGCGCGCCCACGATCCGGAAGGGGGTGTGCGGGGCGGCACCCTCCGGTACGTACCACGCGACGATGGCGCCGCCCCGCAGCACGTATTTCCCGCCCGTCGAACCGTCCCAGGCGTCGGTCTCCGCGACCTGGCGGAAGCCTGCCTTCTCCAGCCGCTCGGCGGCGTTCGCCACGGCGTGGTACGGCGACGGGCTCGCCGCGAGGAAGGACATGAGGTCGTCGGTGTGGCCGCGGTCGAAGCGGGTGGGAGTGCTCATGCCGTCAGCGTAACGAGCGGTGCGGACACCGGGGGCGGCCGTTTCCGCGAAGGCGGGCCGTGCAGTGCCGCCATCGGCCGGACCGGGCCGCACCGGCCCGGGAAATGTCCGGAAACAGGCTCCCGGCCCCGGTGCGCGGCCGCAGCGCCCCGGGCGGGCACGTGCACGGCCCTGCGGCCGGGCGGCGACGGGAGGATCGTGCGGCGGGCCGGACGGGCCGTGCGGCGGCCTTCCGTGAACGCGACAGCGGCCCGCCGCCCGGGTGTTCCGGGCAACGGGCCGCCGTGCACGGGCGCGGCCCGGGGAGGACAGGTCCCCGGGCCGCGCCCTGGACGAGTGTGCGACTAGAACGCCGCCTCGTCCAGCTCCATCAGGTCGAGGTCGACGCCCTCGGCCAGCTTGCGCTCGGCGGCGACGCCGGGCAGGACGTTCGCGGCGAAGAACTTCGCGGCGGCGATCTTGCCGGTGTAGAAGGCCTTGTCCTTGGCGGAGGCGTTCGCCAGTGCCTCGGCGGCCACGGCGGCGCCCTTCAGCAGCAGGTAGCCGACGACGACGTCACCGGAGGCCAGCAGCAGGCGGGTGGTGTTGAGGCCGACCTTGTAGATGGACTTGACGTCCTTCTCGGTCGCGGCGAGGTCGGTCAGCATCACACCGACGATCGCCTCGAGCTCGGCGGCGGCCTTGGCGAGCTCCTCGCGGGCCGTGGCCAGCTCCTCGCCGCCGGCGCCGAGCGCCAGGAACTTCTTGATCTCCTCGGCGAGGGAGTTCAGCGCGGCGCCCTGGTTGCGGACGATCTTGCGGAAGAAGTAGTCCTGGCCCTGGATCGCCGTGGTGCCCTCGTAGAGGGTGTCGATCTTGGCGTCGCGGATGTACTGCTCGATCGGGTACTCCTGCAGGAAGCCGGAGCCGCCGAAGGTCTGCAGCGACTGGGCGAGCTGCTCGTAGCCCTTCTCGGAGCCGTAGCCCTTGACGATCGGCAGGAGCAGGTCGTTCAGCGCCTCCTCGTGCGAGGCGTCCTCGCCCGAGGTCTCCTTGAGGGCGATGGTGTCCTGGATGGCCGCCGTGTGCAGGACCAGGGCGCGCATGCCCTCCGCGTACGCCTTCTGCGTCATCAGCGAGCGGCGCACGTCCGGGTGGTGCGTGATGGTGACCTTCGGCGCGGTCTTGTCCATGAAGTTCGCCAGGTCCGGGCCCTGGACGCGCTCCTTGGCGTACTCGAGGGCGTTGAGGTAGCCCGTCGACAGCGTCGAGATCGCCTTCGTGCCGACCATCATGCGAGCGAACTCGATGATGCGGAACATCTGGCGGATGCCTTCGTGCTTGTCGCCGATCAGCCAGCCCTTGGCGGGGTGCTTGTCGCCGAAGGTCATCTCGCAGGTGTTGGAGGCCTTCAGGCCCATCTTGTGCTCGACGTTCGTGGCGTAGACGCCGTTGCGCTCGCCCAGCTCGCCGGTCTCGAAGTCGAAGAGGTACTTCGGGACGAGGAAGAGGGACAGGCCCTTGGTGCCGGGACCGGCACCCTCGGGGCGGGCGAGGACGTAGTGGAGGATGTTCTCCTCCATGTCGTGCTCACCGGACGTGATGAAGCGCTTCACGCCCTCGATGTGCCAGGAGCCGTCCTCCTGCTGGACGGCCTTGGTGCGTCCGGCGCCGACGTCCGAGCCGGCGTCCGGCTCGGTCAGCACCATGGTGGAGCCCCAGGTCTTCTCGACCGCTATCTCCGCGATCTTCTTCTGGGCCTCGGTGCCCTCGTCGAAGAGGATGCGGGCGAACGCCGGGCCGGAGGAGTACATCCAGACCGCCGGGTTCGCGCCGAGGATCAGCTCCGCGTACGCCCAGATCAGGGACGGCGGGGCGGTGGTGCCGCCGATCTCCTCGGGCAGGCCCAGACGCCAGTACTCGGAGTCCATGAAGGCCTTGTAGCTCTTCTTGAAGGACGCCGGGACCGGAGCGGTGTTCGTCTCGGGGTCGAAGACCGGCGGGTTGCGGTCGGCGTCGGCGAAGGACTCCGCCAGCTCGTTCTCGGCCAGGCGGGTCAGCTCCGACAGGATGCTCTTCGCGGTCTCGACGTCCATCTCCGCGAACGGGCCGGTGCCGTACAGCTTGTCGCGCCCGAGCACCTCGAAGAGGTTGAACTCGATGTCGCGGAGATTCGACTTGTAGTGCCCCATGGCGACGGCTCCGTTAGCAGTTCGGGGAGGGATGTCCTCGATACACGTACCAGCAAGTAGCTTCGATGATGCTACCCGTCGGTAATAAGAATCAACCCCCGAGGGTGCATATGTGGCCCACTACTCTTTGAGGCATGTACGGCTACGACCAGAACCCGGGCGCCCAGCAGCAGTACGCGCCGCCCCAGCCGCCGCCGCAGCAGCAGATGCCCGGGGGGTACGGCCAGCAGTCGCCGCTCTACCCGGAGCCGTCGCCCCCGTCGCTCGCGGACGCCGTGCGCGCCTTCACCACGGGGGCCCTGTCCGCCGAGGACTTCCAGCAGGTCTTCGCCACGTCGAAGGTGTACTGCCCGCGCGGCGACAACCCCGGTTTCCTCGCGCTGCACAACACGCAGCAGCCCGTGATCCCGATGTTCACCTCGCTCAAGGAGCTGCGCCGGTACGCGGGCAAGGAGTCGAAGTACTTCGTGATCACCGGTGCCGAGGTCATCGACCTGCTGCCCACGGGCTACGGCTTCGTCCTCGACATGGAGGGCGACCACCGCATGGTCTTCGACGCCAAGGCGGTCGAACAGATGGTCGACTTCGCGATGCGGCGGATGTACGGCTAGACGCCTTGTTCCGTGGGTGGCCGGCCCCGCCGGCCCGGCGGCCCGCACCGCCGCCGTACCGGTGGCCGGCCGCTTTTCCGAGTGGAACGACGACGCACCCGACGCCCGGAGGGAATTCCCTCCGGGCGTCTTCTGTTTGCGGTGGCAGAAAGTTCTACGTTCAACTAAACTCGGAGCACAAGGAGGTCCACCATGCCTGCAGTGACCGTCGAGAACCCGCTGACCCTGCCCCGTGTCGTGGCGCCGGCCGATGCCGTGGCCCGCCCCGTCCTGGCCGTGACCGACGCACCCAGCGGTTTCGAGGGTGAGGGTTTCCCGGTTCGCCGTGCGTTCGCCGGGATCAACTACAAGTACCTCGACCCGTTCATCATGATGGACCAGATGGGCGAGGTGGACTACGCGCCGGGCGAGCCCAAGGGCACCCCCTGGCACCCCCACCGCGGCTTCGAGACCGTCACGTACATCATCGACGGCATCTTCGACCACCAGGACTCGCAGGGCGGTGGCGGCACCATCACCAACGGCGACACCCAGTGGATGACGGCCGGATCGGGCCTCCTGCACATAGAGGCGCCGCCGGAGTCGCTCGTCATGTCCGGCGGCCTCTTCCACGGTCTGCAGCTGTGGGTGAACCTCCCCGCCGAGGACAAGATGATGGCCCCGCGCTACCAGGACATCCGTGGCGGCAGCGTCCAGCTGCTCACCTCCCCCGATGGCGGCGCCCTGCTGCGCGTCATCGCCGGTGAACTGGACGGCCACCAGGGTCCCGGTATCACGCACACGCCGATCACGATGATCCACGCGACGCTGGCGCCCGGAGCCGAGATCACGCTCCCGTGGCGCGAGGACTTCAACGGCCTCGCGTACGTGCTGGCCGGCCGAGGCAGCGTGGGCACGGACCGGCGGCCCGTCCGTCTCGGGCAGACCGCCGTGTTCGGCGCGGGCTCCTCGATCACCGTCCGCGCGGACGAGAAGCAGGACTCCCACACCCCGGACCTGGAGGTCGTCCTCCTCGGCGGCCGGCCGATCCGGGAGCCCATGGCCCACTACGGCCCCTTCGTCATGAACACCCGCGCAGAGCTCCAGCAGGCCTTCGAGGACTTCCAGAAGGGACGGCTCGGGACGATTCCCGCGGTCCACGGGATGTCGGAGGGCGGCCTGTAGGTCACCACTGGGGTGGTGAGGGAGGACCCGTCGCGGCGCGACGGTCCGCCGGAAGGGCCGGCGGACCGTCGCGCCGTCATTCGGGCCGGGGTGCCGACTACGGAGCAGCCGGCGCGAGCAGCTCTGCCTGGAGATTCGGTGCGAGGGTCCTCGGTGGAGTGGTGATGACTTCGGATGTGGCGTTGCTTCCCGTGGACTGGAAGGCCACGAGGGTGAGCACGTCACCGGCGTTCAGCTGGACGATCGCGGACGCTTCCTGTGCGATGAAACCGATTCCGCTGTCCGCGGTGCCCTGATCGTCAATGGCTACGGCGGGGACGCCGTTGACGGAGATGAAGATCTCATGATCTTGGAACGCGGCCTGGTTGAAGCTCCAATAGAGCTGCCCCCTGACGAGGTAGCGACCCGTGACGTTGACCGTCAGACTCGACGTCAACGGATTGAACGTCGTGTTGTCGGTGTACTCCTGCTGGTCGAATGTGATCTGGGTACCGCTCCCGCCGGACGGGATCGTCTGGTTCGTTGTGGCGTAGATGCTCCCGCCCGCATGGACCGAATTCCCTGCCGCTCCTGTGGGTCCTGTCGGGCCGGTGTTGCCGTTGAGGCCGTTCAAGCCTGCGGGTCCTGTCGGGCCCGTGTTGCCCTTCGGTCCGGTGGGGCCGGTTTGACCGTTGAGGCCGTTGAGGCCTGCGGGTCCGGTCGGTCCGGTCGGGCCGGTTTGACCGTTGAGGCCGTTGAGACCTGCGGGTCCGGTGGGGCCGGTGTTGCCGTTGAGACCATTGAGGCCTGCGGGTCCGGTCGGTCCGGTCTGACCGTTGAGGCCGTTCAGCCCGGCGGGTCCGGTCGGGCCCGTTGGGCCGGTCGCCCCCTGACCTGCTGGTCCTGTGGGTCCCGTCGGGCCGGTGACCCCCGCACCCGTCGGCCCTGTCGGACCGGTCGGCCCCGTGTTGCCCTTCGGGCCTGTCGGTCCCGTCGGTCCCGTGTTGCCCTTGTGGCAGTCGTCCTTCCCGCCGTCCCGCAGCGAGGTGTCGGAGGACGGAGCAGCCTTGGGCTTGGGGTGCTGGTTGTCGTCGCACTTGCCGTCCCGCACGAGCGTGGCGGCCCGCGGGTGACCCACGCCGTGTGTGGCAGCCACTGCCGGACTGATCACCCCGGTGGCAAGGACCACCGCGAGCGAGGCGATCGCCCCGCCCACCTTCCACAGGTGCTGACGTGGCAGCGGTCCCATCCAGGACCCTGACCCGTACTCAGGACTCATCGGCATGCTCCTCGTTCGGTCGCTCGGCGGACTTCACGTCCGGAACCCGAGAGCGAGCCTGGACCAGGCCAGTCGTTCGACCACCGCATACGAGGGCGATGACGCCGGTGATCAGTCGTTCGGAGCGATGCGGCACGCCTGAACGGTGCAATCCCGCGGCGCGACGGTTCCCGCGGGGCAGCAGGACGGCCCGGCCCCTCTTTCGGCCCTCCCGGGGCGACGCCGGCACGGGCCCGTGATCGGGTAGGAGGGGTGACCGCCCTGCTGCCCGAGACCGCCCGGCGCATCGCCGCCTGGTGCGTCGTGCTGCTGCTCGTCAGCGGCGTGGGCGCGGTGGTGATCTGGCTGATCGTCACCTTCAAGCCCGTGGTGACGCCGGTGCTGCTCGCGCTGCTCGGCACCGCGCTGCTCGGCCCGTTGTACCGGTGGCTGGTGGGTGTGCGGGTGCAGCGGTCGCTGGCCGCCGCCCTGACCTGCCTCGCGGTGCTCGCGGTCGTCGGCGGCGTGGCGTACATCGTGGTCACCGCGCTCCTCCACACCGGCGACGAGATCATCGCCTCGCTCCGGCAGGCCGCGAAGGCGATCACGCAGCGCTTCGGCGCGTCGGGCACGTCCCTGGACGATCTCGCGAAGGACTCCAGGCAACTACTGGCCAAGTTCGGCGGAACCGCCGCGTCCGGGGTGATCAGCGGGATCAGCGTGGTCGGCGAGATCCTCGCGTGGGCCGTCCTGGCACTGCTGCTGATGTTCTTCTTCCTCAGGGACTCCGGCCGGGCCCTGGCCGCCCTCCACTCGCTCGCGCCGAGCGGTCAGGGCGAGACCCTGGAAGCCATGGCCCGGCGCGCCTTCGAGGCCGTCGAGGGCTATATGCGCGGGACCACCGCCATCGCGTTCATCGACGCGGTCTGCATCACCATCGGGCTGCTCGTCCTGCGCGTCCCCGGTGCCGCGGGCCTGGGCGCGCTCGTCTTCGTCGGCGCCTACATCCCCTATCTCGGGGCCTTCGTCTCGGGCGGCGTCGCGGTGCTCGTGGCGCTCGCGGACCGCGGCTTCGTCATCGCGCTGTGGGTGCTGGCCGTGGTGCTGGCCGTGCAGCAGCTGGAGGGGCATGTGCTCCAGCCGATGATCCAGAGCCGGTTCGTGCAGATCCACCCGGCCGCCGTGATGCTGTCCATCGCCGCGGGCGCGTCCGTCGCCGGGGTGCTCGGCATGCTGCTCGCCGTGCCGGTGGCCGCGGCGGGCTTCGGTGTGCTGTCGGAGGTGCGGCGGCGTTACGCGGCGTCCTCGGGGACCACGTCGGGCCCGCCCCCCGAGGCGCCGTCCGGCGACTCGTAGAGCTCGAACCAGATGCTCTTGCCCTCGCCGCGCGGGTCCACGCCCCAGCCGTCCGCGAGGAGTTCCATCAGGACCAGGCCGCGTCCCGACGACGCCAGCTCCCCCGGGTGCCGCTTGTGCGGCAGGTCGTCGCTGGTGTCGGCCACCTCGACGCGCAGCCGCCGTGCGCCCGGCTCCCCGGTGATCTCGGCGACCATGCCCGCGTCGCCGTCGGTGTGCACCAGGACGTTGGTGACCGTCTCGGAGAGCATCAGCACCGCCGAGTCGACCTGGTCGGGGTCGGCCCAGTCGTGCAGCAGCTCCCGCAGCTGCTGGCGGGCGCCCGCGACCCGGCGCGGCTCGGCCTGGGCCACGGTCAGCACGATGCGCCGCGCGGGGGTGACCAGCTCGGTGCCCATGGCGCGGCGCAGCAGCACCACGGCGATGTCGTCCTCGCGGCGGTCCACCAGCGGGCCGGTCGTGTAGTGCGAGGAGGGCCCGTGCACGGCCTGCACCAGTGCGTCGGCCAGCTCCTCCAGGCCCCGGCCGCCCTCGAGGTTCTCGCCGGGGTAGGCCTCCAGGGTGGAGCGGATGCGGTGCCAGCCGGTGTCCAGGTCGTGGCCGCCGGTCTCGATCAGGCCGTCGGTGCAGATCAGCAGGGTCTCGCCGGGCTGGAGGACGAGCCGGGTCGTGGGGTAGTCGGCGTCCGGGTCGATGCCGAGCGGCAGCCCGCCCGGGGTCGGCCGCAGGATGACGGTCCCGTCGGCCAGCCGGATCGCCGGTTCGGGGTGTCCCGCGCGGGCGATGTCCAGCACGCCGGTGCGCGGATCGGCCTCCACGTAGAGGCAGGTCGCGAACCGCGGGTCCGACGGCTCGACCTGCTCGGGGCCGCCGGTCGAGCCGTACGTCACCGAGTCCGTCACACCCGCCAGGAACCGCCCGGCCCGGGAGAGCACCGCGTCCGGACGGTGCCCTTCGGCGGCGTACGCCCGCAGCGCGGTCCGCAGTTGTCCCATGAGACCCGCCGCCCGTACGTCGTGCCCCTGCACGTCGCCGATGACCAGGGCGATCCGCCCGGACGGCAGCGGGATCACGTCGTACCAGTCGCCGCCCACCTGGAGGCCGCCGCCGGTGGGGATGTAGCGGGCGGCGACGCGCATGCCCGGGATCGCCGGGCCCAGCGTCGGCAGCATCGCCCGCTGGAGCCCGGCGGTCAGCTCCCGCTCGGACTCGGCGGCCCCGGCTCGCGAGAGCGCCTGCGCCAGCATCCGCGCCACCGTCGTGAGCACGGAGCGCTCGTCGGGCGTGAAGGACACCGGGTAGGCGAACGCGGCCATCCACGCGCCGATCGTGCGGCCCGCGACGATCAGCGGCAGGAACGCCCAGGACCTGCGGTGGAACTGCTCGGCGAGCGGCCAGGTGGTCGGGTAGCGCTCGCGGTACTCCTCCGGCGACGCGAGGTAGACGGCGCGTCCGCTGCGCACCACCTCGGCGGCCGGATAGTCGGTCTCCAGCGGCATCGCCGAGAACGGGCCGTCGTCGCCGGGCTGGTGCCCGTGGTGCCCGATGACCGTGAGCCGCTCGCCCTCCACCCCGAACACGGCGAGTCCGTCCGGGGTGAACCCCGGCATCGACAGGCCCGCCGCGACCCGCAGCACCTCCTGCGTCGACAGTGCCTCGGCCAGGGCGCGGCCCGCGTCCAGCAGGAAGGCCTCGCGGGAGCGGCGCCAGTCGCCGGTCACCGGGGTGCGCGCGGCGGCTCCCGGCGGTGCCTCGGACACCTCCTGGAGGGTGCCCACCAGCTCGTATGCGCCGTGCGCGGGGCGGGCGCTGGGCTTGGAGCGGCTGCGTACGGTGCGGATCACCCGGCCCTGCTCGTCCATGACCCGCAGCCGGGCCTCGGCGAGGGTGCCCTCGGCGACGGCGAGCTGGACGATCCCGTCGATCTCGTTCCAGTCGACGGGATGAAAACGGGAGCGCACGGCCGCCTCGCTCAGCGTCACCAGCTGCGCGGGCAGGCCCAGCAGCCGGGCGGCCTCCGCGTCGAGGGTGACGGTCCCGGCAGCGTTGTCCCAGCGCCACAGGCCTGTCGCGAGGGTCACCAGGACGTCCTCCACCGGCGGGAGGAGGTCATCGGTGCGCATATTGACCTACTTTATTCCGGTCCTCGGTGACCTGGCGTGCCGGGTGCGGCGGCCCGCGGGGTCGGGCGGCGTCCGGGGCCCGCGGCGGCGCCGTCGGTGCCGGCGCCCCCGGGGAGCACGCCATGCGCGCGACGCCCGGAACCCTCACCGAGCGTATCGGAAAGCGATCTCCGGGAAACGATCTTCCGGCCGGGAGGGAGGCGCCCTGCCGGGCGGCCCGGGGAGCCGATCTCCGTGGGACGGGGCCTTGAGCCCGACCGGGGACGGTGCGTATTCCGGAAACGGATCTTCGCCCGGACGGTAACCTTGGTAGGTCTGGGTCAGCCCTACTCCCCCGTAAGTACGTACTCTCGCGAAGACTGGATGAACGACGATGCATCGGTACAGGTCCCACACCTGCGGCGAGCTCCGCGCCTCTGACGTCGGTTCCGACGTCCGGCTGAGCGGCTGGCTGCACAATCGCCGAGACCTGGGCGGCATCCTCTTCATCGATCTGCGCGACCACTACGGCATCACGCAGCTCGTCGCCCGCCCCGGCACCGCGGCCGCCGAGGTGCTGGACAAGCTCACCAAGGAGACGGTCGTCCGCGTCGACGGCAAGGTCGTCTCGCGCGGCACCGACAACGTCAACCCGGACCTGCCGACGGGCGAGATCGAGATCGAGGCCGCCGAGGTCGAGGTCCTGGGCGCGTCCCAGCAGATCCCCTTCACGATCAACGCGGAGGACGGGGTCAACGAGGAGAAGCGCCTCGAGTACCGCTTCCTGGACCTGCGCCGCGAGCGCATGCACCGCAACATCATGCTGCGCTCGGCCGTCATCTCCGCCATCCGTCACAAGATGACGGCCCTCGGCTTCAACGAGATGGCGACGCCGATCCTCAGCGCGACGTCCCCCGAGGGCGCCCGCGACTTCGTCGTGCCGTCCCGTCTGAACCCGGGCCGGTTCTACGCGCTCCCGCAGGCTCCGCAGCAGTTCAAGCAGCTGCTGATGATCTCGGGCTTCGACCGCTACTTCCAGATCGCGCCCTGCTTCCGCGACGAGGACGCCCGCGCGGACCGTTCGCCGGGCGAGTTCTACCAGCTCGACATCGAGATGTCCTTCGTCGAGCAGGAGGACGTCTTCCAGCCCGTCGAGAAGCTGATGACCGAGCTCTTCGAGGAGTTCGGCGGCGGCCGCCACGTCACCTCGCCGTTCCCGCGCATCCCGTTCCGCGAGGCGATGCTCAAGTACGGCTCCGACAAGCCGGACCTGCGCGCCCAGCTGGAGCTCGTGGACATCACGGACGTCTTCGAGTCCTCCGAGTTCAAGGCGTTCGCGGGCAAGCACGTGCGTGCCCTGCCGGTCCCGGCGGTCCAGGACCAGCCGCGCAAGTTCTTCGACCAGCTCGGTGAGTACGCGATCGAGCAGGGCGCCAAGGGCCTCGCCTGGGTGCGCGTCGGCGAGGACGGTTCGCTGACCGGCCCGATCGCCAAGTTCCTCACCGAGGAGAACCTCAAGGTCCTCACCGAGCGCCTCGGCCTGGAGGCCGGCCACGCCGTGTTCTTCGGGGCGGGCGAGTACGACGAGGTCTCGAAGATCATGGGCGCGGTGCGGGTCGAGGCCGCGAAGCGCTCGGGCAACTTCGAGGACGGCGTCTTCCGCTTCTGCTGGATCGTCGACTTCCCGATGTACGAGCGGGACGAGGAGACCGGCCGGATCGACTTCTCCCACAACCCGTTCTCGATGCCGCAGGGCGGCATGAAGGACCTCGAGGAGAAGGACCCGCTCGACATCCTGGGCTGGCAGTACGACATCGTCTGCAACGGCGTCGAGCTGTCCTCCGGCGCGATCCGGAACCACGAGCCCGACATCATGATCAAGGCCTTCGAGATCGCGGGCTACGACCGCGAGACCGTCGAGGAGCAGTTCGCGGGCATGCTGCGCGCGTTCCGCTTCGGCGCCCCGCCGCACGGCGGCATCGCCCCCGGCGTCGACCGCATCGTCATGCTCCTCGCGGACGAGCCCAACATCCGCGAGACGATCGCGTTCCCGCTGAACGGCAACGCCCAGGACCTGATGATGGGCGCGCCGACGGAGCTCGACGAGGCCCGCCTGAAGGAACTGCACCTGTCGGTGCGCAAGCCTCAGCCGAAGTAGTCCGCACGCACGAACGCGCAGTCCGCGCAGAAACACGGGAGGGCCCGGAACCGCATGGTTCCGGGCCCTCTCCCGTGGTCACCGCGCGCCCGCGGCCGGGTCGGCTCAGGTGTCGTACCGGCCGTCCCACGGGGCGCCGAAGCCCAGGCGCTCCGGGTAGAGCTCGGCCCAGTCCCCGTCGTCGCCGTCGGCGCCGTCTTCGTAGGCGTGCTCGGTGACCAGGCCGAAGCGCACACCGTCGACGGTGACCTGGAAGGGCCGGATCGCGATGTCCGTGTACGTCAGCCCCGGCAGGCCCGCCAGGAGCTTCGCCAGATGGGTCCCGGCCCGCGCGAGGACCGAGCCGTCGCCGTGCGGGTTGCGCTGCTGATCGGCCCAGGTGCCCGCGCACCAGATCTCCGAGTCGCGGTGCCGGCCGTCGGCGTCGAAGGTGTGGAGGATGGCGTAGAGGCGCTTGTGCTCCTCCCAGCCGTCGTCGGGCCGGTAGCCCTCGGGGAAGGCGTACGTGAGGGACGCCAGGAACTGCCCGTCCGCGTACCGCCCGATCGTCTCGGTGCGGTGGTCCGGTTCATGGGCGATCGGGATGACCTCGGGGACTGCCATGGCGGAAACCATACGGGTCGGCGAGAACATGTCAGTACCGGCCCCGTCGTGCGGACGCGACCGCGGGCCGCTCCCGGGGCCGGCCTGTGCGCGGGGCGCCCGCCGCGGGGAGCGCGGGACGCAAACGGGGCCCCGGGAACGTCAGTTCCCGAGGCCCCGGTCGATCAGGGGCGGACCGCTGCGCGGATCACTGCGGCTCGCCGCCGAAGCGCTCCTTGTACTCCTCCAGGTCCTCGTCCGAGATCTTGGCGAAGAGGACCGGCGGGACCGTGAAGGAGGTGCCGGCCGGGACGGAGTCCAGGGCGCGGGCCCGCTCCGGAGTCACCCAGGCGGCCGTGTCGTTCTCCAGGGCGAACGCCGAGCGCATCGCCTTCGCCGTCGCCGGGATGAACGGCTCCGAGACCACCGCGTAGAGGTGGATCAGGTTCATCGCCGTACGGAGCGTGAGGGCCGCGGCCTCCTGGTCCGTCTTGATCTCCAGCCAGGGAGCCTTCTCCTCCAGATAGGAGTTGCCCGCCGACCACAGGGCGCGCAGCGATGCGGCGGCCTTGCGGAACTGCAGGGTCTCCATGTGCGACTCGTACTCGGCCAGCAGCTCGGCGATCTGCTCGCCCAGCTTGGCCTCCGCGTCGCCGGCCGGCGCTCCGGCCGGGACGTCGTCGCCGAAGCGCTTGCGCGAGAAGGACAGGACGCGGTTGACGAAGTTGCCGAGCGTGTCCGCCAGGTCCTTGTTCACCGTGGCCGTGAAGTGCTCCCAGGTGAAGGACGAGTCGTCCGACTCGGGCGCGTTGGCCATCAGGAAGTAGCGCCAGTAGTCGGCGGGCAGGGTCTGGAGGGCCTGGTCGGTGAAGACGCCGCGCTTCTGCGAGGTGGAGAACTTGCCGCCGTAGTAGGTCAGCCAGTTGAAGGACTTGAGGTAGTCGACCTTCTTCCACGGCTCGCGCACGCCCAGCTCGGTGGCGGGGAACATCACCGAGTGGAACGGGACGTTGTCCTTGGCCATGAACTGGGTGTAGCGGACGTCGTCAGCGCCGTCCGGGCCGTACCACCAGGACTTCCAGTCGCGCACCTCGCCGTCCTGGGCCGCCTCCGACCACTCCTTCGTCGCTCCGATGTACTCGATCGGGGCGTCGAACCAGACGTAGAAGACCTTGCCCTCGGCGGCCAGTTCCGGCCAGGTGTCGGCCGGTACCGGCACACCCCAGTCCAGGTCGCGGGTGATCGCCCGGTCGTGCAGGCCCTCCGTCAGCCACTTGCGGGCGATGGAGGAGGCCAGGTGCGGCCACTCGTCGGCGACCTGGGCGATCCACTCCTCCACCTCGTGCTGCAGCTTCGACTGGAGCAGGAAGAGGTGCTTGGTCTCGCGGATCTCCAGGTCCGTCGAACCGGAGATCGCCGAGCGCGGGTCGATCAGGTCCGTCGGGTCCAGGACGCGGGTGCAGTTCTCGCACTGGTCGCCGCGCGCCTTGTCGTAACCGCAGTGCGGACAGGTGCCCTCCACGTAGCGGTCCGGCAGGAAGCGGCCGTCCACCGGCGAGTACACCTGGCGGATCGCACGCTCCTCGATGAAGCCGTTCTCGTTCAGCTTCCGGGCGAAGTGCTGCGTGATCTCCCGGTTCTGCGGGCTGGAGCTGCGACCGAAGTAGTCGAAGGCCAGCTCGAAGCCGTCGTAGACCGCCTTCTGCGCCTCGTGCGCCTGCGCACAGAACGCGTCGACCGAGAGGCCTGCCTCCTTGGCGGCGAGCTCGGCAGGGGTGCCGTGCTCGTCGGTCGCACAGATGTAGAGGACGTCGTGGCCGCGCTGGCGGAGGTACCGGGAGTACACGTCCGCCGGGAGCATGGACCCCACCATGTTGCCCAGGTGCTTGATCCCGTTGATGTACGGAAGGGCGCTGGTGATGAGGTGTCGAGCCATCGCGGGCTGCTCCCAAGTCGCTACGCGGGGTGACGATTCGGTCCGCCAGGGAGGACCGCCGACCGTCTACGAACCTTGAAATCGTAGCCGACACGACCCGGCCGCCCGCTTCCCGTTTTACGGACCGGGAAGGGGCGGCCGGGGGTGACGACCGGGTGATCGCGGGAAGCTACGGCCGCCAGGCGTCCAGCAGCCCGCGGTAGAGCTCCGTGTCGGTGAGCTCGCGGGGCGCCGGGCCGGCGTGGAAGAACGCGGCGTTCCCGGCCTTCAGCTTCCGCAGGTAGTCGAAGCCCTTCGCGTCCTCCTCGCCGAACGCGACGAACTGGAAGAACAGCGGGTGACGGCCGGCGTCGGCGAGCGCCTGCGTGGCGGCGCCCTTCACGTCCGGTGCCCCGTCGGTCTGGAACACGACCAGCGCCGGGCCCTCGGTCCCCGACTTCTCGTGGTGCGCGACGACCTCCTCGACGGCCCGGTGGTAGCCGGTCCGCCCCATGTGACCGAGCTCCGCGTGCAGCGTGTCGACGCGGCCCTCGTGGTCGTCGAGGGTCAGCTCGCCCGTGCCGTCGACATCGGTCGAGAAGAACACGACGTGGACCGTGGCCTCGGGGTCCAGGTGCGCCGCGAGGGCCAGTACCTGCTCGCCGAGCCCCTGGGCCGAGCCGTCCTTGTAGTACGGCCGCATCGACCCGGACCGGTCCAGCACCAGGTAGACCTTCGCCCGCGCCCCGGCCAGCCCCGCCTTCTTGAGCACGGCACCGGCCGCCTTGTACGGGCCGGCCAGCCCCGGTGCGCGGCTCTTCAGCCGGGCGAGCGAGAGGGCGGGCTTTCCGGCGGGGGCCGCCGGAGCGTCGGACGCCTCGGTCTCGTCCTGGGCGGCCGCGACGGGTTCCGGCACGTCGACGGGGTCGACGTCCTCGACCTGGACCTCGGGCTCGGGCTCGGCCTCGGTCTCGGCGACGGGGGCTTCGGGCTCGGGCTCGGTGGCGGGGGTCTCCGCCTCGGCGGCTGCGGCCTCGGGCGCGGCCTCGGTCTCGGCGGCGGCGGTGTCGGCGGGGGTCGTGGCCTCGGCCTCGGGCTCGGCGGGAGCCGGGGTGGCCTCGGGTTCGGCGACGGCCGCGGCGGGCTCGGGCTCGGCAGCGGGCTCGGGCTCGGCAGCGACCGCCTCGGCGGGGGCCGGGACGGGCTCTGCCTCGGCAACGGTCTCGGTCACCGTCCCGGCGTCGACGCCGGTCTCGGCCGCGGTCCCGGTCTCGACGATGGGCTCGGCCGCGGTCTCGGTCTCCCCGGCGGCCTCGCTCTCGTCCGCGGTCGTGCCCTCGGCCGGGGAAGCGATCCCGGTCTCGGACTCGGGAGCCTCGGCGGGAGCGTCCGCAGGGTCGGCCTCGGGGGCGTCCACGGCCTCCGTGGCGGCCTCGGGTGCAGGCTGTGCCTCCGGGGTCCCGGCCTCCGCGGACGCGTCGGCCTCGGCGGCCTCCGCCGTGGTCCGGGGCTCCTCGGGGGCGGCGTCGGCCGCGTGCTCACCCGGGGTGTCGGCCACCACCTCGTCCGCCGGCCGCGCAGGCCTGGGGACCGTCACGCGGTCGAAGGCCGCGGCCACCAGATCGTCCGCCGCCGAGGGCGAGGGCTCCGTGCTCGGTGCGGGCACGGCCGCCGTCTGTGCGGGGGCCTCCACGACGACGTCGGAATCCCCCCGCTCCACGGTCCCGGCTGCACCGGCACCGTCGAAGGACACCGGTGCCTCGGACTCGGCTGCGACGGAAGTGTCGGCGGGCGAGGAGGAGACCGACATATCGGCTTCCTTCCCCTTCCGTGACCGCCCGAACGCATCCCGCAGGCGACTAAGAATGCCCATGTGCGCAACCCTCCGCGTGAGTTGAATCCCGCCAATCCCTGGCCAGGGGGGACACGTAAGGTTAGCCGCCGCAACCCGCGATCTTGGGGAGGGTCGCCCGGTCCGCCCACCCCTTCGCGCCGGTGCGCTCCCCTTCCCGGTCAACTCCCTTGCGGATGCGTCGCCCTTGTACATGTGCCGGTGGGGGGCCACCCCCGAGCGCGGGCCCCCCACCGACGGCTCTACTGCGTCCAACTGCTGAGGGAACCGTCCCGGTGCAGCGCCACGTGCAGCCCGTTGTTCTGGCCGTAAACGGACTTGCCCTTCGCGACGAGGGTGTCGATCCGCACCCCGTGGGCGTAGATGTCGGCCTTGTACTCGTTCTTGCCCAACTGGTGGATCACCGCGGTCGAGCCGTCGACGAGCTTCACCTTCGCGACGAGGGCGGGCTTGCGGTGGTCCGGCACCGGCTTCGGCTGCGGCTTCGGCGTGAAGCGGCCCTCGACCCAGGAGCTGATCGAGCCGTCGGGATGCAGGGCGATGTGCAGGCCGTTGTTCTCGCCGTACGCGGACCTGCCCCGGGCGACGAGGGAGTCGAGCCGTGTGCCGTTCGCGTAGACGTCGGCCCGGTAGGAGTGCGGACCCAGCCGGTAGATCTTCGCCGTGGAGCTGTCGGCGAGCTTCACGGTGATCAGGTAGGCCCCACGCCAGGTCCGGTCGGCCTCGGCGCCGGGCCGGGAGGTCCGCGACTGCTGCGCGGCGGGGGCGGAGTCCGCGAAGGCCGCCGCGCTCGGAGCGGCGAGAGCGGCTATCGCTCCGGTGGCGATGGCGGCGGTGCGGATGATGCGTCGGGTGGCGCGCATGGCGGTAACGCTCCTCGTAGCTGGATGTCCGTCTTTATGCCTGTTTGGGCGGCGACGGAAATGAAGCTACGGGTGATGTGTGTGGGTTACCCATAGGGCGTGTAACAACGCGGCCCCTGTGGCGCGGCGACCCGGTAAACCGGGACGGAGCCGCAGGTCGGGGCAGGTCAGGGCCGGTCCTGGCCGAAGGTCCCGAGTTTCCGTGGGTCGTTGGTCCCGGACCCCTGCGGCCCCGCGGTGCCCCGTGGACCCGCAGCGCCGGGTCTCTCCGGCCCCGGGCCCTCCGACCTCGGTCCCGGACCATCCGTGCCGGAGGCCCCGCAGGCGTCGCCCGCCGCGGGCTCCCGCAGCCACTCCCGGTACGCGGGGGCCTGCCGCGCGGCCTCCCAGTACGCCTCCTCCAGCTCCCCGTACACGTCGTCCAGCCGCTCCGGCGTACGCGCCACGAGCAGCAGCCGTACGCCGAGGGGGTCGCCGTGCAGGGGGCGTATCGCCATGTCGGGGCGCCCGCGCGAGGTGGGCTGGCAGACCGTGACGACCTCGCCCGACGCGACGAGCGCGGCGGCCGTGAGGTAGTCGCCGTGCAGGACGCGCGGGCTCAGCCCTGCCGCGCGAAACACCCGGCCCAGCGCGTCCCACTCCCCGTCCACGGTGGGATCGATCATCCACCGGTCGTCCGCCAGATCGGTGAGCCGTACGACCCGCTGCCGTGCCGCGGGATGGTCGGCCGCCAGGGTGACGAACTGCGGTTCGCGGTCCACCAGTACGCGACGGCACAGCCCGGAGGGAAAGCGCAGCGGGCTGCCCTCCACCTCGTGCACGAACGCGACGTCGAGCTGGCCGGCAGCGACCATCCGCAGCAGCGCGTTCGCGGACACGTCCATCTGGAGCGTGGGTTCGGCGCCGGGCGGCCGGGCGCGCAGGCGGCGCAGCCAGCCCGGTATCGCGCGGCTGGCGGTGGAGCCGATGCGCAGCTGGGGCCCTTCGGCGGCGAGCGCGGCCGCGGCCCGGGTGTCGGCGACCAGGGCGCGCATCTCCTCGACCAGCGGGCGGGCGCGCCCGAGGAGCGTGCGGCCGAGCGGTGTGGGACGGCAGCCGGTGCGGTCGCGGAGGAAGAGCCGGCCGCCCACGGCCTGTTCGATCCGGCGCAGCTGTGTGCTCAACGAGGGCTGGGTCATACCGAGTTGACGGGCGGCTCGGTGCAGGCTGCCGGTGTCCGCGATGGCGCACAGCGCACGCAGGTGCCTCACCTCGAGCTCCATGGCCCCTGAGCCTAGGACGGGTGTGCGGGACCCACCAGCCTCCCAAACCCCTCCGGAACCAGACGAGTTGACACGTGATAGCTCCAGGCTATCGCCGTTTGCCATCATCCCGCTCGGCCCCGGGCTCCCCGACACTCACCGTACCGATCGGTCTTCCCCCACAACGGATCGACTAGGAGCCCCTTTTCATGAAGCCCCCCACATTCATGAAGTCCTCCGCAAGCCGTCGGCCGGGCAGGCGCGGCCTGTCCGCCGCGCTCGGCCTCGGCCTCGGCGTCGCCGCCCTGTCCCTGGGCGCGGCGGCGCCGGCCGCGACCGCACAGACACCGGCCCACACCGGCCCGTCGTACACGGCGTACGCAGGGTCCGCCGAGGAGGCCGCCGCGAACAAGGCCTTCTTCCGGGCCGTCGTGAAGTCGGTGGCCGAGAAGCGCGCCGCGCACCCGCACGCCGAGTCCGTCACGGTCACGTACGACGCCTCCGGCGCGCCCACCTTCCAGCAGCAGATAGCCAACAGCGCGCAGATCTGGAACGGCGCGGTGTCGAACGTGAAGCTCCAGGCGGGCTCCGGCGGAGCCGACTTCTCGTACCGCGAGGGCGACGACCCGCGCGGCTCGTACGCGTCGACCGACGGGCACGGCAAGGGCTACGTCTTCCTCGACTACGCGCAGAACAAGGAGTACGACTCGACGCGCGTCGCCGCACACGAGACCGGACACGTGCTGGGCCTCCCGGACCACTACGAGGGCCCGTGCAGCGAGCTGATGTCCGGCGGCGGCCCCGGCCCGTCCTGCACCAACGCCCAGCCGGACGCCAACGAGCGGGCCCGCGTGGACCAGCTGTGGGCCAACGGCCTCGCCAAGGCGCTCAAGCAGCTGAGGACGGCGCACGCCGTCCACTAGACCGACCGGGTCCGGCCTCCGGAGCGCGGGAACCTTCCGCCCGTCTCCGGGGCCGGTACCCCTCTCGACCGCCACCCCCCACTGTGCGGGCCGCCCCTCCCCGGGCGGCCCGCACCGGCATGTGCCGCGTCAGTGCGGGGACGCGACGGCCTGCGCCGCGTCCACCTCCTGCCGGAGCGGTTCGAGGACGCTGTCCGGCGGGCCGTCGGAGGGGGTGTGCGTCTGCGGTACGCCGCCGGCGCGCAGCTGGTCCGCGAGGGCCCGCAACTGCGCGGCGACCTGCCCCACTTCGGCGGGCTGCGGCGCCCCCGCACCGTGCTTGACGCGTACCCGGGCGCCGGTCGTCGCGTCGACGATGCGCTCGACGGCGACGACCAGCGGCCACCAGGCCGCGGCGTGGCGGCCGATGGGCGGCGGTTCGGTGAGGGCACGCTGGAAATCGGTGCGGATGACGGACAGATCGCGGTACAGGCGCCGGCGCATCCGGGCGCGGGCGGCGGGGTCGCCGGCCGGCCCGAAGGCGTACTCGACGTAGCGCGCGCTGTCCGTGACCGCGTCGGCGAGCCGGTCGCCGATCCGGGCGTGCCAGCTCTCCGGCCACAGCAGATAGCCCACCACCAGTGCGATCGCACAGCCCACCAGACTGTCGAGGAGCCGTGGCGCGAGCAGGCCGACGCCCTGGTGGTTGAGGATGTCCGAGAGCAGCAGGATCACCGGGGTGATGGTGGCGGTCTGATAGCCGTAGCCGCGTGGGGAGAGCGCCGGGATCAGCGGGGCGAGCAGCATCATGACCACCACGTCCCACCAGCCGCGCGGCACCGCCGTGAGCACCGCCGCGGCGAGTACGAGCCCGGCGACCGTGCCGAGTGCGCGCAGCAGCGCCCGTGAGAACACCGAGCCGAAGTCGGGCTTCATCACGAAGGTGATGGTCAGCGCGACCCAGTACGAGCGGGGCACGAGGACCAGCGACACCAGGGCCTGGGCGATGCCGATGCAGAGCGCGAGCCGCAGCCCGTAGCGCCAGGACGCCCCGGAGAGCAGGACGGCGCGGGCGGCGCGGCGGCACCGCACCCACAGGGCGGCGGGCCTGCCCAGCCGGTCGTCGATGTTCTGCGGGTCCGGATCACGGCCGGTGACGACGTCGGCGGCGTGGCGGAGGGCGTGGTCCACGGCGCGGAGTTCCGGGGTGGCCGGTTCGGTCGCGGGGAGCCGCAGGTCGAGGGCCCCCGCCCGGCCCGACACCACCACGTCGGCGAGGCTGCGGACCGCGGCAGGGATCTCCGCGGGCAGCGGGGCCCCGGCCTGGTGGGCCGCCGGGGCCGCCTCGATCACGGTCGTGATCGCGTTCAGCTGGGCGAGGAGCCGTACGAGGTCCGGGTTGCGGCCGTGCGCGCGGGCCCTGCGGGCCAGGACCAGGTCGTAGGACTGGTTGAGCGAGGTCGTCACGGCGCGCCGGGCGTCCTCGTAGGAGACGGCCTCCACCGGGGCAGGAGATTCCGGGGTGCCGGAGGGGCGGTGGCCCACGGTGGAGAGCAGATCGGCGGCCGTGCGGTACGTCGCCGCGACGGCCGAACGTTCCGGCACCCCGGAACGCAGCGGCCACGTCAGCAGGGCCAGGGCGAGTACGAGGAGGCCACCCCCGGCCATCAGGACCGGCGTCAGCCACCAGGGGCCGGGAAGCGGAAGGCCCGCGCCCACCACCGCGTTGAGCAGGAGCAGCAGGCCCGACACGGACGCGACCGCGCCGATCGTCGAGATCATGCCCGAGACCAGGGCGATCACGGTGACGACGGCGACCGTCAGCCAGCCGTGGCCGAAGGCGAGGGAGCCGAGGGTGACGCCGACGGCGCCGAAGAGCTGCGGTACGGCGATGTTGAGGATGCGCATCCGGTACGCGTCGGCGGTGTCGCCGATGACGCCGGAGAGGGCGCCCATGGAAGCCAGGGCTCCGTAGGCGGTGTATCCCGTGGCCAGGCCCGCTGCGAGCGGGAGCGCCATGGCCGCCGATGCGCGGGCGGCGGCGCCCCAGGGGACGGGCGCGGGTTGGGGTTTGAGCGTCCTGAGCAGCCAGTCGGGTGGGGACAGACGGGAAAGCTCACGGGACATGCGCCCATTATCGGCGCGTACGGGCCGGGGCGTCCGGGGCGTGCAGGGTGAGGTCGACGAGGACCGCGCGGTGGTCGGTGTCGGTGAGCTGCAGGAAGCGGACGGCTCGCGCCGAGAACACCCGGGACACCAGGACGTGGTCGATCTGGGTGCCGAGCGGGCTCGGCGCGTTCGAGGGCCAGCTCGGGGTGCGGGGCGAGCCGGCGAGACGGGCGCCGTCGTGCAGGCCGGTGTCGAGGATGCGGCGGAACGCCGCGTGGTCCTGGGAGGCGTTGAAGTCCCCGGCCAGGATCGTGGGGCGGTCGCCGTCCCCGTCCGCGAAGCGGCGCAGGCCGCCGAGTTCCGAGCGCCAGAGGGAGACCTGGCGCGGCAGGGGCGGCATCGGGTGGGCCAGCTGGAGCCGTACCGGGTGGCCCGCGACGTCGGCGACGGCTCCCGGCATCCCCATGGTGCCGGGGACACCGGCGGTCGGGGTGAGGCGGTACCGGCTGAGGATCACGGATCCCCCGGAGCCGGGGCGGTCGACGGTGCTGCGGTAGCGGTAGGTGTCCGCGGGCAGACGGTCCTGGAGCAGGGCGGCGCAGGCGGGGTCGCACTCCTCGACGAAGACCAGGTCTGGACGGTCGCGGCGGACGGCTGTCGCCAAGGCGGGGGCTCCGCGGCCGAACTGGACGTTCGACGCGAGGACGCGGAGCTCGGCCACCGGGGTGCCGTGGGGGTCGGCGACCCTGCCGTAGGGCTCGCCGTACCAGGCCAGGGCGGCCAGGGCGGCCAGGCCCCAGACGAGTCCGGTGCGCCATCGGGAGACGGCGGCGATGAGCAGGGCGCCGATGGTGGGGGCGGTCAACCAGGGCAGGAAGGCCAGTACCTGTGTGATCGGGGTGATCCCGTCGGTGTTCGCGGCTCGGCAGCCCACGACGAGGGTCACACCGGCGAACACCGTCCCGGCCGTCCATCGCCCCACGGTCACAGCCATCACCCCGTACCCCCGTCGCACCACACCACTGCCCGAATCCTCCCCCAACGCACCGTCCGCCGTCCCCTCTTCCTCACAGTGCGTGCCGCTGCGTGCCGCTGCGCGGTGCGCGCTCAGGCCGTCATGGGTGAGCGCCGCGTCCGGCCTGCGGCGCTCGGGCGGTGCGCCTTCCTTGTGGTGGGTCGGGGGCGCGTGCGGTGTGCGGTGCCTGGGCGGGTGCGCCGTCTGTGCGTGGTGGGTCGGGTGCGTGGGCGGCCTGCGGTGCTTGGGCGGTGCGCCTCGCCTCGTGGTGGGTCGGGTGCGCGCCGGGACCTCCGTCCTCGGACCGGCGCGCACCCGTCACATGTTCAGCCACTCGGCACTTGCGCGCCGGCCGCTGCGGGCGGAGGTCCCGCCACGCCCCCTCCGGCCAGTTCGGCGGCTGTCCCGACCTGGCGGGTTCGCTGATTCACGGCGGCTTCACTGCTGCCGCTGTGGGCAATCGTTCCTCCCCCAGTGCCTCAAGGGCCTGGGCGGTACCCCCAGGGGCGATGGGGGCACAGTCGAGAGCTTGGGGGAAGGTGGGCACAGCCCCCGGTACCGGGTCCCGCGTGCGACGTGCTGTGGTGCCCGGGGGGCTGCCTGGTGGTGCCCGGAGGGGCGGAGGTGCCGGTGCCCGGGGCTACCGCGTGCAGGTGGTGCCCCGAGTGCCGTGTGGGGGTGTAGATGCCGGGCAACCGGTGTGGGGGAACCCGGTCGGGGTCACGGTTCGAGCGTGTGGAGGAAGGCGGCCAGGGCCTGGTTGAAGGCCTGGGGGCGTTCGAGGTTGGGCATGTGGGCCGCGCCGGCGACCACGTGCAGCGTGGAGCAGGGGAGGGCCGCATGGAGGGCCTCGGCATCGGAGACGGGCGTGTACGAGTCGTCCGCGCCGACGACGACGAGGGCCGGCACCGTGACCCGGGTCAACAGCTCCCGGTAGTCGGGCCGTTCGGCCCGCCCCCGCAGGGCAGCCGCCGCTCCCTCCGGCGCCGTACCCGTCATCATGCGGTGGACGTGCGCCGCCACATCCGGGTCGGCGTCCGGCGCCACCATCCTGTGCAGCACCTCGTCGGCGTACCCCCGCATCCCTTCCCGCAGCAGCCGGTCCGCCGTCTCGTTGCGCTGCTTCTTCCCCTCCTCCGTCTCGGCGGCCGCGAACGTGTCGGCGAGGACCAGCCCCCGGATCCGCTCCCCGAACAGCCGGTAGCACTCCATGACGATCTGACCGCCCATGGAGAGACCGCCGAGCACGAAGCGCTCCACGCCCAGTTCGTCGAGGAGTTCGGCGATGTCCTCGGCGAAGACCGACAGGGGGACGACGCCCGGGGTCACCGGCGACCCGCCGTACCCGCGCAGATCCGGGGTGATCACACGGTGCGTCGACGCGAAGGCCGCGACCTGCGGCGCCCACATCGTGCGGTCGAAGGGATGGCCGTGGACCAGGACGAGAGGCGTTCCCGCGCCGTCGTCCCCGTAGGAGAGGAAGGTCATGTGCGTGAGCCTAGGAGCGGTGAACTTCTCGGTGCAATAAGATCTTTGCCCTCGGTGCAATCCCGTGGGCGGGCCGAGCGGAGGGGGAGGTCATGGACGACTACCGGCGGATCGCCGACCGCGTCGCCGCGGACATAGCGTCGGGGCGGCTGAAGCCGGGCGACCGGCTGCCTCCGCAGCGTCTCTTCGCCCGGCGCCGTCACATCGCCGCGTCGACCGCCGGGCGCGTCTACGCCGAACTCGTGCGCCGCGGACTGGTCGTGGGTGAGGTCGGCCGCGGCACCTTCGTCCGGGCCGGCGCCCCGCCGACCGGTCGCGCTCTCGCCGAGCCCGCGACCACGGCGCGGATCAACCTGGAACTGAACTACCCGTCGGTGGAGGGCCAGTCCGAACTGCTCGCGGCCGGGCTCGCCCCCCTGCTGCGCCCCGACGTCCTCGCCGAGGCCACCCGTACCGGCCCCGCCGCCGGCACGCCCGTTGCGCGCGAGGCCGCGGCGTCGCTCCTGGCCGTGCCGGGCTGGCGCCCCGCCTCCGACCGGGTCCTGTTCGCAGGGAACGCCCGCCAGGCCATCGCCGGTGCCCTCGCCGCCCTCGCCCGTCCGGGCGCCCGCGTCGCCGTGGAGTCGCTGACGTATCCCCTGGTCAAGGACATCGCCCGGCGGCTGAGTATCGTCCTCGTCCCCGTCGCGACGGACGCGCGGGGACTCAGGCCGGACGCGCTCGCCGCCGCCCACCGCGGTACGCCGCTCAGTGCGGTGTACGTACAGCCGACCCTGCACAACCCGACGTCCGTGACGATGGACGGTGAGCGGATGCGGGAACTGGCCGCGTGCGTGCGCGAGCTGGACCTGCCCGTCGTCGAGGACCGCATCTGGGCGTTCCTCCGGCCGCACGGCGCGGGGTCCGCGCCGTTCGCCGCCCATGCCCCCGAGCGCACCCACCTCGTCGACGGGCTGTCGAAGCGGGTCGCCCCGGGGCTGACCGTCGGATTCCTCGTCACGCCCGAGTCGGCCGTCGAGCCGGTCGCCGCGGTGCTGCGGTCCGGGGGGTGGACGGCGCCGCGGTTCGCGCTGGAGGCGGCCGTGCGGTGGATCGAGGACGGGACCGTGGCCAGGCTGGTGGACGCCAAGCGGAAGGACGCGGCGGCCCGGCAGCGGATCGTCGGGCGGGAGCTGGCCGGTTTCACGGTGGACGCCGCACCGTACGCCTACTTCGCCTGGTGGCGGCTGCCCGCGCCCTGGCGGGCGGACACCTTCACGGCCGCGGCGGCCGCACACGGGATCGCCGTCACGCCGGGACCGGCCTTCGCGGCCGGACCGGGCCCGGGGAAGGACCACGCCACCGTGGACGCGGTCAGGCTCGGACTCGCGTCTGCGAGTCCACCGGAGCTGACCTCCGCGCTGCGGACGCTCGCCGCCGTCGCCGCAGCCGGCCCGTGAGCCAGGCGCCGCCCGCCACCGCAAGGCCCAGCGCGATGATGATCCACACGGCGGTGCGCAGGGAGTCCGTGAGCGCGTCGTAGACGGCGCCCGCGGCGTCCCGCGACACGTCCGGGGGCAGGTCGTCGAGGGTGAGCGTGCGGCCCACGGCGATGGCGACGCCGAGCGAGGCGCCGGCCAGGGCGACCCCCAGGGCGGTCGCCGCGACCGCCCTGCGCCGCCCCATCGAGAGCAGGATCCCCCCGACGGCGAGCAGAACGGTCCCCAGGGGAAGCCAGAAGCCCATCAGCTGGAACACGTGGAATCCCTTCCGGACCTTCGCGAGGTCCGTGGCCCGCACCACGGTGACGTTGTTGTGGGTGACGGGGATGCGGTCCGCGAAGGCCACGCCGTCCGTCGTGAGCTGCTGTTTGACCTGCTGGAGGATGGGCGCAAGATCGATGGTCACGGCGCTGGCGCTGTCGCTCCGGACGGCTTCCATCACCGCGTCGTGTGCGGCCTCGTTCGCCGTGTTCCAGGCCGCCCGGAAGGCCGGTGTGTCGGTGAAGGACCGCACCGCGTCGTGCACGAACGCGCGCACCTTGCTGCGCATCGGCCCCGACGGTCCGGTCTCGGAGGTGTCGATCTCCTGCATGATCGCGTCGGTGACGTCGCCCGCGACCGCGTCCTGCACCGGCGGGTCCGACGCCAGCGGTGCCATCGTCACGACGTACGGTCCGGTGTCGCCGATGTCGTACGTGGCCCAGGCGGAGAGGGCCGCCGGGGGCACCAGGACGCATGCGGCGGTGAGCAGCACCGCCGACACGACGCTCCGGACACGAGGGGACACCCTTCAGGCATAACCCGGTCCAGGCCCGGAACCACGGGGCCGTGGAGCGCTCGGGTGGTACGTTCCGCCGATCAGGTGTTACCTGGTGTGAGGGGAGAAACCGGAAACCCCGGGGCAAAGGAGACCGAAATATGCGCAGGAAACCGGTCATGCGAACCCTGGCCGCCGCCCTTCTCACCGGCGGCGTAATCGTGGGCATGGGAGCCGTCGCAAGCCCGGCCTCAGCCGCGACGACCACGAACGGCGTCGCCTCGCTGTCGCACACCAGCCTGGCGAACGGCGGCGGCGGCGGCGGATGCCGCCTGGGTGTGGGCTTCAACCGAGGCTTCAACCCGTACTGCGGGTTCGGGTTCGGGTACCCGTTCGGTGTCGGCGGAGTCGGCGGAGTCGGCGGTGTCGCCGGAGTCAACGGGTTCTACCCCTACGGCGGCTACCCCTACAACAACACCCCCGTCGTCGTGATCGTCCGCTGACGCGCCCACGGCGCCGAACGGACCGACAGGAGGACAGAGCGAGAAAGGCCGCCGCGCCGCAGCGTGGCGGCCTTTCGCCGGTGAGGTGACGTCCCACCGGGTGCGGAGCCGGCGGGACTGACCGCGGGTCAGTCCTCCGTCGTGTAGTACCGGTAGAACATCGTCACGAAGACGCCGGCCGCGACGGCGAGACCGAGATAGACGGAGTAGAGCACCGTCTTGCCGGACAGGCTGACCAGGAAGCCGAGCGCGATGCCGCCGAACGCCGCCCAGGCGGCCGCCCGCAGTTCGCGCGGCAGATGCGCGTGTGCCCGGTGGAGGGCGTACCACAGGCCCGCGAAGACGATGCCCGACACGAAGCCGAGAAGGATGTTGCCGGGGGTGACGTCACCACCGTCGCGAGCATTGCCGGAAGTCCAGAATCCGTAGACGATGCCGAGCACCACCGGTACCCAGATCCCCGCGGGGATCGTCGGGTGGCCTGCCCTGGCCCGTGTCGTGGGTGCCGCGTGAGCCATGAGGTAACTCCTCTCTGCCCGCCCCCGCTTCCAGAGCACACCCGCAGGGCGACCCCTGGCAAGTCGGCCGCGGCCCAAGGGCTCCCCGCGTCCGCATGGCCGCCGCTCCGGCGATGCGACCGCAGCGCCCTCGTGCTTGGCTAGGACCCGTGATCAGCCTCGGGCCGCGCCCCGGCGTGCCCCTCGACCTCGACGGGCCGGCCGACCCGCCGACGCGGCAGAACGTGCTCAGGATCCGTGGCCACAGCTTCGCCTGGGTCCTTCCGCTGCTGCTGCTCGTGCTGATCCTGTTCGTCGACTGGACCACCGAGGGCCACTTCGGGGTGATCCTGTGGATCGTCGTCGTGCCCGGGATCGCGGCCGCCATCTGCGACGTGTGGACGACGGCGGCCTTCGCGACGGTGTCGCTGCTGGCGTTCGTCGAGGAGGACCGGGCCTGGGCGAAGCAGTACCAGACGGGACTGCCCTTCTTCATCCTCGTCGCGATCGGCGGCATGCTCGCGACGGTGGCCTGCGGGCTGCGGGTCCGCGACGAACGCCGCAGCCGGCACATGCAGAACGTCGCCGACACGACCCGCCGTACGGTGCTGCGTCCGCTGCCGGCGCGCTTCGGCGGCCTCGACCACGCCGCCGTGTATCTCGCGGCGGACAGCGCTGCGCGCGTGGGCGGGGACTTCTACGACATCCAGCCCAGCCCGTACGGCACGCGCGTCCTGCTCGGCGACGTCCAGGGCAAGGGCCTCGGCGCGGTGGAGGCGGCGGCGGCGCTGCTGGGCACCTTCCGCGAGGCGGCCCACTTCCATGCGGACCTGAGGCTGGTCGCGGAGCGGCTGGAGACCCGGATGCGCCGGCACCGCGCCTACTGCAGGGCCATCGGGCGTGACGAGGGCGACCGGTTCGCGACGGCGGTGCTTGTCGGCTTCCCCGAGCCGACCCCGACCGGGCTCGACCACTGGATCGACCTGATCAACTTCGGCCATGAACCGCCCCTGGTCGTGGGCCCCGACGGTGTCCGCGTGCTGCCGCCCGGCGACGCCCTCCCGCTCGGCCTCGCCGACCTGGGCGGCCCGCTTCCGGACCCCCGCCGGGTGCGGCTGTCACCGGAGGAGACCCTGCTGCTGGTCACGGACGGCGTGACGGAGGCGCGGAACGCCGCCGGGGCGTTCTTCCCGCTGCACGCCCGGCTGGTCCAGGTGGTCGCCGAGGACCCGCTGGCGGCCCAGCCGGCCCATCTCGTCCGTCTCGTCCGTGACGGCACGCTGGCCCACAGCGGCGGGCATCTGGCGGACGACACCACGGTGTTCGCGGTGCGGGCGCGCCTGATGTGAGGCGCTGCGGCGGGCCGGCCGCGCCGTGACCGCCGTGCGCGCGGCCGGTGCGGTCCGCTCCTGCCGCCACGCCGCCTCGTCGTGCCTGTGGCCGATTGCGTGCCGTGCCCGGGCGGCCCCGGCGGCCTCACCACCCCGTCAGCAGCAGGTGGTTGACCAGCAGGGCCAGCACCGCCTGCGCCGTCAGCCACGCGCGTCGGCCGCGCCGTGGCAGCAGCGCCGTCGCGGGCAGCAGCCACATCGCGAACGGCAGCCAGATCCGTTCCGTCTCCGCCTTGCTCATCCCCGACAGATCGGCCACGGCGACCGCGAGCACCGCGGTGAGGACGAGGACGACGAGCCGGTCGACGGGCCGGGTGCGCCCCTCGGGCACCCGGCGCACGGCCTCCGGCGTCGCCACGGCCGTCCGTCGCAGCCCGGCTGCGGTGGCGGGCCCGACCTGGAGCACCAGGCACGCGAGGTCGGCCCACACCCAGTACGCGTAGGGGCGTACGCCGCCCGCGCCCTGGTAGTAGCGCTGCACGAGCAGCCGGTACGCCTCCCCGTAGTCGAATCCCGCGAGCGCGAACGCGACCGGGACGACCGCGGCGCCCGCGAGCAGCCACGGCAGCGTGGCGACGACAGGACTCCCGCCCGTCCGGGCGGAGCCGCTGGACCGGCGGTGGGTGAGCAGGAGCACGGCCGCGGCGAACAGCGCGAAGACCGTGAGGCCGTAGGAGAGATAGGCGGTCAGCCCGAACAGCAGACCGGAGCCGAAGGCCGCCGCGGCCCGTGCGGCCCCCCGCCGTGCGGTCGCGACGGCCAGGAGCGCCACCGCCCACGCCGCCACGGCTGCGAAGTACCCGTCGGCGGAGGCCCCGATCCACACCGCGCCCGGTGCGAGGACGAGGAACGGGGCGGCCCGGCGGGCGGTCGCGGCATCGGTGAGGGCGCGCAGGGCCACGAGGACGGCGGCCGCCGCGGAGCCGCCGAGGGTGATGCACCAGGCGCCTGCCCAGCCCCCGCCGCCCAGACCGATCCGGTCGAGTCCCACGAAGGTGAGCGTCGCGGCCGGGGGATGCCCGGCGACGTGCGGCGGCCAGTGGTCGGGCGAGTGCAGCAGGATGTGGTGCGTGAAGTCCCGCAGGGCCGCGCCGACGTCGTGGAACCGGTCGATGACCCGGAGGTACTCGTAGGGGGCGGTGAGCCGCCCGGCGACGCCGCGCTGCCAGCCGTCGACCAGCGCGAGCGACCAGATCCACGCCATCGAGACGACCCAGGCGCCCGGCACCAGCACCCGCCACGACAGCCGGTCGGCGAGCACCGGCCCGTACGCCACCACGGCGGCCGCGACGGCGAGGGCGGCCGGGGTGCCCGGACCGGTGTGCGGCAGCCAGTTCGCGTACAGCGGCGGCCAGCCGACGTGCAGGGTGTGGTGGGCGTGCTCGACGGCGCGGCCGACGACGACCGCCGCGGCGAACAGCAGCGCGGCGAGCCCGGCGGCGAGCAGGTCGAGCCGGACCGCGCGCCGCTCGGCGCGGGCACAGCCGTCCTCGCGGGCCCCGTCGGCGGCCTCTTCGGGGCCGTTCTCCGGGGCGTTCTGGGGGTCGTCTTCGGTGCTCACGTGGGCACGCTAGGCCGAGTGGGTCCGCCGGGGGGCGTACGGCGGGGCGATGTCAGCGTTTCGTCATGGGCCGAGCCCCCTTTCCGGGGCCCGGCACGACTTACGGTCGCGGCATGGGCGACGTACGAGACGTACCGAAGGACCTTCTTCCCACCTCCCCCGGCTTCTGGCGCAGTCCGCTGCGCGGCCCGTGGCTGACGTCCGTGCTCGGCGTGGTGCTGCTCGGCGGCATCACGCTGGTCTCGGTGACCGGCCTGCTGTCGTACGCCGCCTACAACCCGGACCTGGCGCGGGTGAACGACAAGACCCCCGGCAAGGGGCTGCTCGGCTTCTACCTCTTCTCCTGGCCCACCGACCCGCACTGGCTCTACCGCCTCACCCAGGGCGTCCACGTGACCCTCGGGATCGTGCTGGTCCCGGTCCTGCTCGCGAAGCTGTGGTCGGTCGTGCCGAAGCTGTTCGCACTGCCGCCGGCCCGGTCGGTCGGTCACGCCCTGGAACGGCTCTCGCTGCTCCTGCTGGTGGGCGGTGTCCTCTTCGAGTTCGTGACGGGACTCCTCAACATCCAACTGGACTACATCTTTCCCGGCTCGTTCTATCCGCTGCACTTCTACGGCGCGTGGGTGTTCCTGGCCGGCTTCGCCGCGCATGTGGCGCTGCGCGGCCCACAGGCCTTCCGGGTCCTGCGGGGCCGCCGACAGACCGAGGAGGACCGTGAGTTGGTGTCGCCGCGACCCGCCGAGCCCACCATCTCCCGGCGCGGAGCGCTCGGCATGGTCGGCGCGGGGTCGCTCCTGCTGCTGCTCACGACGGCGGGGCAGAGCATCGGCGGCGTGCTGCGGCGCACCGCGCTGCTCGCCCCGCACGGCGGCGCGGACCCGGCGCTGGGCGGCGGCGGCGACTTCCAGGTCAACAAGTCCGCGGCGGGTGTCGGCATCGACCCGCGCGAGACGGGTGAGGACTGGCGGCTCACGGTCACGGGGCCGGCGCGCACGGTGCGGCTGTCGCGCGCCGACCTGATGGGCATGCCTCAGCACGACGCCCTGCTGCCGATCGCCTGCGTGGAGGGCTGGTCGACGAACGATCTGCACTGGAGCGGTGTGCGTCTGCGGGACCTGGCCGAGCTCGTCGGGCATCCGGGCACCGAACCGCCGGACGTGTTCGTGGAATCGCTCCAGCGGCACGGCGCCTTCCGCAAGGGCGCGCTGCGCGCCAACCAGGTCCGCGACCCGCGGTCGCTGCTCGCCCTGCGCGTGGGCGGGGCCGACCTCACGCCCGACCACGGCTATCCGGCGCGGATCATCGTCCCGGCGGCGCCCGGGGTGCTGAACACCAAGTGGGTCATGCATCTGACGTTCGGGGAGCTGTGATGACCGTGAAGAAGGGGCTGCCGTCGGCCGCCGGGGCCGCGCTGCGCTGGACGGGCGGCGCGCTGGGTGCGGTCCGCGCCCGCGCGGGCCGCTGGTACGGGGAGGGCCCGGCCCACTTCGCCGTCCTCGTCGTGTCGTTCGCCGTGGCCGCGTACGCGGGGGTGCGCCTGCTCCAGGGCGACTGGGTCGGTGTGACGATGTGGTTCGTCGGGGCGGCGCTGCTGCACGACCTGGTGCTGGTGCCGCTGTACGCGGCGGCGGACCGCGCCCTGCAGACCGTCGTGGGCCGTCCGTGGCTGAACCACATCAGGGTCCCGGCGTTTCTGTCGGGCCTGCTCCTGCTGGTGTGGTGGCCGCTGGTCACGGAGCAGCGGGCCGCGCACTACACGTCGGCGACCCGGCTGCCCGCCGATGTGTTCCTGCCTCGCTGGCTGACCGTGACGGCGGTGCTGTTCGGCCTGTCGGCGCTGTGGCTCGCGGTGCGGACGGCGCCCCGGGCATGGCGGCGCACAGCGTCGTCCGTGCGGCGGCGCAGGGCGACGAAGGGGCGGCCGCCCGCCGTCCACTGACCGGCGCGGCGCCAGCCGGCGCGGCGCGCGTGCCGCACGAGGGCGCCGACGCCGAGCCGTGCCCAGGGGAAGAGCTCGCCGGTCCGCTCGGGGTGGCCGTCCGCGACCACGCCCACGTGCACCCGCTCGTCCACCTCCGCGGGCGCGGCCTCGGCGATCAACAGGCCGCCGGGTGCGACGAGTTCGGCGACCCGGACGAGGAGCGTCCGCGGATCGCCGCCGATCCCGATGTTGCCGTCGATGAGCAGCGCGGTGTCCCAACGGCCTTCGTCCGGCAGCGGTTCGAACACCGAGCGGCACAGCGCCTGCCCCTGCCCGGCCCCGGCCGCCGGGCCGGCCGGCGGGGAACCCAGCCGCCGCACGGTGTGTGCGACGGCGGCCTCGCTGACGTCGATGCCGAGCACCCGGTGGCCGCGTTCCGCCAGTGCGTCGACCAGCCGCCCGGGCCCGCACCCGATGTCGAGCACGGCGCCCTCGCAGCGCACCAGGGCCGACAGATCGGCCGCGTCGGCGCACGCGCACCACCGCTCGACGTCCAGCGGCAGCAGCCATCCGTCGGTCCGGCGGAGATAGAGCGGCCCGCGCCCGGCCCGCAGGGCGGCGGCATAGGGTCCGGCGGACCAGGAGGGCGGCGGGGGTGCGACGGGACTCCGGGACACGACGGGGGTCTGCGGCACGAGGACGCTCCGTGGGGTGAGGGGGGCCCGGGGCACGACGGCGGCCTGGGGCGCGGCGGGACTCCGGGGCGTGACGGCCTGGGGCGCGGCGGGACTCCGGGGCGTGACGGCCTGGGGGATGACGGGGCTCCGTGGGGTGGCTGAGGTCCTGGGCACGGCGGCGGCCTGTTGCGCTCCTGCGGCCTGACGCGGAACGGCGGCCTGTTGCGCTCCTGCGGTCTGTTGCGGTGCCGGGGTCTGTTGCCGTGCGGCTGCTTGGTGCGGTGCTGCGGCCTGTTGCGCTCCTGCGGCCTGCTCCGTGGCTGCGGTTCGTCGCCGTTCTGCCGCTCGGTCCGGTCCTGCTACTCGGTGCGTCGCTGCGGCCCGTTGCGGTCCCGCGGCCTGCCGTGCGGCGGTGCTCTGCTGCGTGACCTCGGACGCGGACACCGGCGGGACGGAGGGGAGGCGGGGGACGCCGGTCATCGGGGTCACCGGTCCGTGCGCCGGTCGAGGGCGGTGAGGGCGGCGGCGAAGCGGCCGGCGGGAGCGGCGGCGGCGACCGCCGCGGCGTCCTCGGCCGTGTCCACGTCGCGCAGGCGTGGCAGCTGCCGCACCCGCAGCCCGGCCCGGAGCAGCCGCGCGAGCTGCTGCCGCCCGGTGGTGGCCTCGGACATGGGGACGCCCCGCACCAGTTCCGCGCAGGCGTCGGGCGCGGCCAGTCCCAGCGCCCAGAACCCCCCGTCCTCGGCGGCGCCGAACCAGGCGTCGCACCCGGCCCAGGCGTCGTGCGCGAGCGCGGGCGCGAGCAGGGCGGGGGTCACCTGGGGTGTGTCCATCCCGATGAGCAGGGCCGGGCCGCGCTGCGCCGCGAAGGCGGCGGCCAGCCGCTCGTCGAGCCCCCCGGTGCACTGCGGCACGACGTCGACACCGGCGGGCAGCCAGGGCCCCGGGGTGCCGTCCAGGACCAGGATCCGGCGACGGGCGGGCGCCGCGAGCACGGTGTGCAGGGTGTCGACGAGGGAAGCCTCGGCGAGCCGGGCCGCCTCGACGGGCGTGTACGGCGGACAGAGGCGCGTCTTGACCCGGCCCGGCACGGGTGCCTTGGCGAGCACGAGGAGGGTGGTGGGGCCGGTTCCGTCCGCCGCCGGTTCCGGGCGTTCGTCCTGCGGACCGGTGGGCGGCACGGTCGCGTGCGCGTTCATCGGGCCGTCGTCTCCGTCCGGGGCCGGGGTTCCGCGAGGACGGCGCGCATGTCGCGCACGGCCTGCCAGGTGCCGCGCCAGGTCCCGGTGACCTTGGATCTTCCGGTGCGCGGCAGGTACGGCACGTCGCGTTCCTCGATGCGCCAGCCGGCGTCGGCGGCCCGGACGACCATTTCGAGCGGATAGCCGCTGCGCCGGTCGGTGATGCCGAGCCCCAGAAGGGCCTCGCGGCGTGCGGCGCGCAACGGGCCCAGGTCGTGCAGGCGTACGCCCGTGCGGCGCCGCAGCATCCCGGTCAGCGCGAGGTTGGCGGCCCGGGCGTGCGGCGGCCACGCGCCCCGGGACCGTGGCCGGCGGCGCCCGAGCACGAGGTCGGCCCCGCCGGCCGCGATGCGCTCCACGAACGGCACGAGCAGCGACGGGTCCAACGACGCGTCGCAGTCGCAGAAACCCACGACATCGGCGGTGGCCGCGGCGAGCCCGGCATGGCAGGCGGCGCCGAAACCACGGCGGGGCTCGGGCACGACGGTCGCCCCCAGGTCCCGGGCCACGTCCGCCGAGCCGTCCCGGGAGCCGTTGTCCACGACGAGGGCGCGCCAGCCGTCGGGCACCCGGGACAGCACCCACGGCAGCGCGGCCGCCTCGTCCAGGCAGGGAAACACGATGTCAACGCTCAGATCCGCATCCACACGCTCACCCTACGAACCCAAAACCCCATAAACCGCCCATGGCGTCCTTACGAAACAGGGACGGCGCCCTCGACGGCGCCCCGGGCCGGTCCGTGGCGGCGGGGGCGGTGCGACGCTGGGAGCATGCAACCCGCCGCCAGGATCCTGCTCGTCGACGACGACCCCACCGTCGCCGAGGTGGTCACCGGCTACCTCACCCGCGCCGGTCACACGGTCACGCATGCGTCGGACGGCCCCACGGCCCTGTCGCACGCGGCCGCCGACTGGCCCGACCTGGTCGTCCTCGACCTCATGCTCCCCGGCATCGACGGCCTCGACGTCTGCCGCAGGCTCCGCCAGAGAGCCCCGGTGCCGGTCGTCATGCTCTCCGCCCGCGGCGACGAGGACGACCGGATCCTCGGGCTCGAGGTCGGCGCGGACGACTATGTGACCAAGCCGTTCAGCCCGCGCGAACTGGTGCTGCGCGTGGAGTCCGTACTGCGCCGCTCCCGGCCCCCGGGGGCCGCGGCCGAATCCGGGCCCGACGGCGAGGTGCTCGGTGCCGGGGGCCTCCTGGTGGACCCGTCGGCCCGGCGCGTCACCCGGGACGGCACGGAGCTCGCCCTCACCGTCCGCGAGTTCGACCTGCTGGTGTTCCTCCTCCGCAATCCCGGACGGGTCTACAGCCGCGAGGAGCTGATGCGGGACGTCTGGGGCTGGGACTTCGGCGACCTGTCGACCGTCACCGTCCACATCCGGCGGCTGCGCGCCAAGGTCGAGCCCGACCCGGCGCGCCCCGCCCTGATCCAGACCGTCTGGGGCGTCGGCTACCGCCTCGATGCGCCGTCCCCGGCGCCGCGGTAGAACGGCCCTTCACCAACCAGGGATTCCCTGTGCGCGATCTTCTCCTCATCGCCCTGCTCGCCTTCCTCGGCGCCGCAGCCGCCGGGCTGCTCGGCGCCGTGGCGCTGCGTGTGCTGCGGCACCGCTCCCTCGCCGTGTCGCTCACCGTCGTGTCCGCCGTCGCCGTGGGCGCGATGCTCGCCGGCACGCTCGCCGTCGCCTGGGCGATGTTCCTGTCGCCGCACGACCTGACGGTCGTGACCACGGTCGTCGCGATGGCGGCCGTCGTGTCGCTGGCGACGGCGCTGCTGCTCGGCCGCTGGGTGGTGGCCCGCAGCCGGGCGCTGACGCTCGCGGCCCGTTCCTTCGGCGAGGGCGGGGCCTTCGCCGCGCCCGGCGGCGGGGCGACACCCGCCGAACTGACCGCGCTCACCCGGGAGCTGGAGGCGACGAGCGCGAAGCTCGCCGCGTCCCGGGAGCGCGAGCGCGCCCTGGAGTCCTCACGCCGCGAACTCGTCGCATGGATCTCGCACGACCTGCGCACCCCTCTCGCGGGGCTGCGCGCCATGGCGGAGGCGCTGGAGGACGGCGTCGCCGCCGACCCCGACCGGTATCTGCGCCAGATCCGCACCGAGGTCGAACGGCTCAACTCCATGGTGGGGGACCTGTTCGAGCTCTCCCGGATCCACGCCGGCGCCCTCGCCCTGTCCCGCTCCCGGATGTCCGTGCACGATCTCGTCGGCGACGCCCTCGCGGGCGCGGACCCGCTCGCCCGCGAACACGGCGTACGGCTGGTCGGCGACCGTGTCGACGCGGTCCCGGTCGACGTCGACGGCAAGGAGATGAGCCGTGTCCTCGGCAACCTCCTCGTCAACGCCATCCGCCGGACACCGGCCGACGGGACCGTCGCGGTCGCCGCCCGCCACACCGCGGACCCCGACCGGGTCGTCCTGTCCGTCACCGACGGCTGCGGCGGCATCCCGGACGAGGACCTGCCGCGTGTGTTCGACACCGGCTGGCGCGGCACCGACGCCCGGACGCCCCCGGCGGGCGCCGGTCTCGGCCTCGCCATCGTCCGCGGCATCGTCGAGGCCCACAGCGGCCACGCCGCCGTGCACAACGTCCAGGGCGGCTGCCGGTTCGAGGTGATCCTGCCGGTGGCCCCGTGAGCGGACCGGGCGGTGCAGCCCTGCCGTCGAGCCGAAGGCGGAGGCCGCGCCGCCCGGCCTGGAGCGCTGTTCTCAGAACCGGCCCTCGCGCTGCGGCGCCGACGCGAACTCCCGCATGCCGTCCGCGAATCCGACCTGCGGCCGCCAGCCCAGCTCCCGTCGCAGCCGCGCCGAGTCCGCGGTGATGTGGCGGACGTCGCCGAGACGGTACTCGCCGGTGACGACCGGTTCCGGGCCGCCGGCCGCCGACGCGAGCGCCGTCGCCATCTCGCCGACCGTGTGGGGCTCCCCGCTCCCGGTGTTGTAGACGACGAGCCCGCCGGGAGCGCCCGCACCCTCCAGCGCCAGCGCGTTCGCCGACGCCACGTCCCGCACATGCACGAAGTCCCGGCGCTGGCGTCCGTCCTCGAAGACCCGGGGAGCCTCGCCGCGGGCCAGGGCCGAGCGGAAGAAGGAGGCCACTCCGGCGTACGGGGTGTCGCGCGGCATCCCCGGCCCGTACACGTTGTGGTAGCGCAGCGACACCGCCCGGCCGCCCGTCGACCGGGCCCAGGCGGCGGCCAGGTGCTCCTGGGTCAGTTTGGTCGTGGCGTAGACGTTGCGCGGGTCCGTCGGTGCGTCCTCGGCGACCGTGCCGGGACCCAGCTCCGATCCGCAGGAGGGGCACGGAGGCTCGAAGCGGCCCGCGTCGAGGTCGGCGACCCGGCGCGGCCCCGGGCGCACGACACCGTGCCGGACGCACTCGTACCGGCCCTCCCCGTACACGACCATCGACCCGGCGAGGACGAGCGAGCCGATGCCCGCGTCCGCCATCTCCGTGAGCAGCACGGCCGTTCCGAGGTCGTTGCAGGAGACGTACGCCGTCGCGTCCGCGGCGAAGTCCTGGCCGAGGCCGACCATCGCCGCCTGATGGCACACCGCGTCGACGCCGCGCAGCGCCGCCGCCACGGCGTCCCGGTCGCGCACGTCCCCGGTGATCCACTGCGTCGCCGGCGGGCACGGGCCGGGGTGCGGCGGGGGTGGCACCACGTCGTACACCACCGCCTCGTGACCGCGTTCCGTCAGCGCCTCGACGACGTGCGTGCCGATGAATCCGGCCCCGCCGGTGACCAGTACTCGCATGGCTCCACGCTAGGCGCGCACCCGCGCCCGAGCGGCCCTCCGCGCCCCGGCGTCACCGCCTCGTAAGGGATCCACCGGGGCCACCGGGGCCCTGCCTCGTCAGGGGCGCGGGTCGGGGCGCGTCCGCACCGTCCGGCCGTCAGGCAGGGGTGGGCGCGTTCCGGTCGGGACCGGGGGCCTTGACGAGCAGTTCGGGGCGGCCGGTGACGAGGAGCCAGGCGGGGAGGGTCGCGACGCAGAGGGCGGGGAGGAGGTCGATGTCGAGGGCGACGGCGACGGCGGTGAACAGGCTCAGCCAGCCCAGCCGGGTCGTCGCCAGGAGGACGCCCAGGACCCCGCTGGTGATCGCGATGGCGCTCGGGACCGCGGTGACGAGGGCGTGGGCGAGCATGCCGAGGGCCGTTCCGACGAACACCGCGGGGAAGATCCGGCCGCCGCGGAAGCCGGAGGCCGTGGCGACGACGAGGGCGGCCAGCTTGACGACGGCGAGCAGGGCCAGGTTGCCCGCGCTGTGCTCGTCGGGGTGGGCCACCAGTTGCTTCATCTCGGTCAGACCCTTGAACAGGGTGAGCGGGCCGCCGAGCGCGCCGAGGCCGCCGAGCACGAGCCCGCCCGCGGTGAGCATGAGGACGGGGTTGCGCAGACGGTGGAAGAGCGCGTGGACATGGGGCAGGGCGTAGACGGCGACGAGGGCGATCGCCGCCGCCGCCGTCGCGATGACCATCGCGGAGAAGACGTCGACCACACGGGGGCCCGGGTAGGGGGCCGCGTTCACCGCGAGCGTCTCGTTCTTGACGACCCTCGTCGTCAACGCTCCTGCGGCCGCCGCGATGAGCGGGGCGAAGAGCCGGTCCCACAGGGGGCGGGGGTCGCCCGTGGCGGCCGGCTCGGACATGACCAGCGCGGCGGCGACCGGGGTGTCGAAGAGCGCGCCGATGGTCCCGGCCGCGGCCAGGGCGCCCCATGCGGCGGTGGGGGTGCGCGGCATCGCCCGCACCCCGAGGGCGAACGCGAGGGCGATGTTGATCGACGTGATCGGGTTCTCCGGACCCAGGCTCACCCCACCCGCGAGGCCCAGCACAGCGGTCACCGCGATCCCGGGCAGCACCCGCACGGGAAGCGGTGGGTCGGAGAGGCCCGTGCCCGCAGGGTCGGGGCCCGCGTGGCCCGGGACCTTCCACACGACCAGACCCACCACGACACCGGTCGCCGTGAGCACGGCCGCGGTCCACCCGGGCCCGTAGCCGTCGATGCCGAGCGCGCCGGGCAGGCTCTGCCAGATCCGGACCCGCAGCCAGTTGGCCCCCGTGTCCAGCAGATACAGCATCAGGCTGGACCCGATGCCGATCAGCAGGGCGGGAACGGCCAGCGGCAGAAGGGCGCGTGCCTGCGGGGTGGGCCGGAACGGGGACGGCCGGCCGGGGGAACCGCCGCCGGGCGAGCCGCCGCCGGGCGAGCCGCGTGCCGGCCCGCCCGGGGTCTCGTTCGCGCCACGCTCCCCGTTCACACCGTCCGGCCGCGACCGGTGTCTGCGCACAGCGCCCAGATCACGAAGATGCCGATGAAGATCGCGATGATCGACCAGACGGGCTGGTACGGCAGCCAGACGAACTGCGCGATCACGTAGAGACAGGTCAGGCCGACGCCCGTCGCCCTGGCCCAGTCCGCGCCCTTCAGGATGAACCCGCCGACGAGGAGGACGAGGATCCCGATGATCAGGTGGATCCAGCCCCAGCCGGTCAGGCTGAACTTGAAGGTGTACTGGCCGAGCCGCGAGTACACGTCGTCCTGGGCGATGGCTGCGATGCCCTCGAAGATCCCGATGATGCCGATCACCATCATCACGACGCCCGCGAACGCGGTGCCGCCCGCGGACCATCCGCCGCCGGACGGCGCGGGCGTGATGACCGGTGCGCCGTGACCGGGGCGCGTGGTCGCGGTGGGGCTGGTACCGCCCGCGTTCGGGGTGCCGACGGGGCCGTCGCCGGTGGGAGTGGTGCTGCCGCCGGATATGCCGCTCATGGCGTTCCGTCCTCTCTCGTCTGTCGTCCGGTCCTAGTCGACTCCGGGTCCTACCGAGCCTCGGGCCGTACGCGACGGCGGGCGACCCGGTGTGGGCCGGACGGGTGACGGGGTGACCCCGGGATGCGAATGATCGCGCCGCATGCGAGCTTTGAGCCGTATGTCCCGCCGGGCGTATGTCCACGGGCGGGCCCTCGCCCCGCCCCTGCCCCGGCCTCCCGAAAGGCGGCATCCATGAAGCGTCTGCTCGCGACCGGCGCGGTCTGCATGGCCAGTGCGACGGCGGCCCTCTCCCTCGCCGCGTGTTCCAGCAGCAGCAGCGAGACGCCCGCGGAGAAGGCGAGCAAGGCCTCGGCGCAGATGTGCACCGATCTGAACACGCTCAAGGCCGACAACGCCAAGCTCAAGGCCCTCAATCCGGCGAACGCCACCAAGGACCAGATCAAGAGCGCGGTGGACGCGGTGCAGACCGACTGGAGCAACGTCAAGGAGGAGGCCACCGCACTCGCCACCGCCCGCCGGGACGAGGTCAAGAGCGCGGCCGAGAACCTGAAGAAGGCGTACCAGGACCTGCCCGGGGACACGACGGGCAAGGACGCCCTTGCCAAGATCCAGCCGCAGATCCAGGGCCTGGACCAGGCGATCGCCTCGGCGTCCAGCAACCTCCATTGCTGACACACCGCGTGGTACGCCCGTGAGCGGCACCCACGAGGACACGGACGACCTCTCCGCGCTCGCCGCCGAAGCCTGTGTGTACGGATATCCGCTCGTCTCCCACCTGGAGACGGTCGGCGCTTTCCTGGACCGGGGCTTCGGCGGCATCGGCGCCACGCCCTTCAACCACTTCGGGCACGCGACCCGGCTCCCCGGGCCCGCCGACGCGTTCGCGTCCGCCGGGGACGCCCTCGTCCCCCGCGTCCCGGCCGACGTCCTGCTCTCGCTCGCCCAGCTGGACCTGTCCGGCGGCCCGGTGCGGCTGCATGTGCCGGACACCGACGGGGCGTACTACGTCCTGCAGTTCATGGACGCGTGGAGCAACCCCTTCGCCTACGTGGGCGAGCGCGCCACCGGCACCGGGGAGGGCGAGTGGCTGATCGTGCCGCCCGACTGGGCCGGCACCGTCCCCGACGACGTCACCGGGGTCATCGACGCACCGACGGCGGTCGTGTCCATCGTCGGGCGCAACGCCTGCCACGGGCCCGACGACGTCCCCCGGGTCCGTGCGCTCCAGCAGGGCTTCACCCTCACACCGGTGGGCCCGGTCCGCCGTCACCACACCGAACTGCCCGCCGGCGACCCGGACGTGCCCCGGCCGCTGGAGTTCCTGGAGCGGATGCGGGTGTGGATGGCCGACTATCCGCCCGCCGCACCGGACCAGGAGTACCAGTCCCGCTTCCAGCCGCTCGGCCTGCTGGAGGAGGGACGTTCGCCGTACGCCGCGGCGGAGCCCGCCTTCGTACGGGCTCTGGAGGCGGGGCTCGCGACCGGGCGGGCGCGGGTCGAGGAGGCCGCCGCGGAGTCGTCGGCCGACGGCGCACCGCTGCCCGGAAATCCCGCGCCGGGTCCCGAACGGGCGCCCGGTGCCTGGCGGATGAACCCGCATCTGCGCGACCACGGCCTCGACCACTTCGGCGTGGGTGCGATCGACCTGGACCGGTGGAAGGCCCCCGACCGTGCCAGCGCGCACCGGCTGCGGGCGGTCGCGGCGCGGGTGGCCCCCTGGGCGGACCACGGCTACGAGGCCGTCTGCGCGCACACGTCCACCGACGCCGCGGGCGAGCCGCTCGGCGGCGACCGGGCGTACACGCTGCGCTTCGACAGGCCGCCCGCGGTGGACGGCAGCTGGTCGATCGCGGTGTACGACGCCGCGGGCCACCGGCTCGTCGAGAACCCGGCCGGGCGGCACACGATCGGCGACCGGACGCCCGGCCTCGTGCGCGACCGGGACGGCGGCCTGACGCTTCGGCTGAGCAGGGACCGCCCCACGGACCCGGCGCAGGCCGCGAACTGGCTGCCGACGCCCGAGGGCGGATTCCGCCCCGTGGCCCACCTGCGCGCCCCCCACGAGGCCGTCCTCACGGGGGAGTACGAACTGCCGCGCATCGAGCGGAGGTGAGCGGGCGTGGAGGGACGCGGAGGAGAGCAGGAGCGGGGCACCGAGCACGGTCCGGAGCCGACGCATGTGCCCCCGCTCGCCTGGGTGGCGACCGTCGGGGGGATGGCGGGCCTGGTCGCCTTGTACTTCGCCGCGCCGATCGACTGGTTCGGGCCGGCGCACCCCGTACTGAGCTGGACCACCTTCGTCGTGGCGCTCGCCCTGATCGCGCTCCTGCTGATCAACCACATGCGCGACGTCGTCCTGGAGCGTCCGAACGCCCACCCCGCCATCGCCATCATGCTGCTGCTGACGCTGACGCTGCTCGTCTTCTCCGCGGCGGACTTCGCGCTGGCGCGCCAGCCGGGTGCCTTCCAGGGGCTGAGCACCCGGCTCGACGGCCTCTACTTCACCGTCGTCACGCTCGCGACCATCGGATACGGGGACATCGTCCCGCTGACCCAGACGGCGCGCATGGTCACGCTCTTCCAGATCGTGTACAACCTCGTCTTCCTCACGGCGGCGGCGGCCACGCTCTCGCGGCGGATCAGGTCGCAGATCGCAAGGATGCCTGCGCGGCGGCGGAAGCACCGCTCCTGAGGTCGGGCCCTGGGGCGGGCCGGAGACCGGACTCGGGGCCGGGCACCCGCCCCGTGCGCTCCCGGGCGATGGCCGCCGCGTCACGCCGGAAGGCCCACTCCATCTTCGGCTCCATCGCGAACCGGAAGGCCCGCTGCACCGGCGGGGTGCACAGCACCGTGATGAGCGTGGCCGCGGCCAGGGTCACCGCGACCTCGGCGTACGGCGTGTGCATCCAGTCGTGGTCGTACCAGTCCCAGAAGCGCGAGCCCTTCGCCACGAAACCGTGCAGCAGATAGCCGTACAGCGTGCCCGCGCCCAGCGCCGTGAACCACATCCTGCGGCGCGGCACCCAGGCGAAGAAGCAGGCCACCAGTACGAGCGAGCAGCCGAACATGGCCAGTGTCATGACGGCCCCGGTCCAGCCGGGCGCGGCGAGCTCCTGGGCGCTGTCGCGCCGGTAGAACCAGGCCGCGTTCATGTGCGGCGCCGCCCAGTACGCGAAGACGAGGGCTCCCGCGAGGACGGGCACCGCGAGCAGGCGGACCTCCCTGCGCCGAACCAACTGGAAGTGGTGCGGCTTCAGGCACAGCCCCAGCACGAAGAACGGCAGGAACTGCAGCACCCGTTGGAGGTCGAGGTCGTCACCGATGTCGGGGGAGACCGAGGCGAGGGCGGCGATGGCGAGCGCGATCGGCAGCGGCCACCGTGCGACCTTCCACAGCGGCGTGGTCAGCCGCCAGATGAACAGCGCGGCCAGGAACCAGGTCAGATACCAGGGGTCCAGCAGACTGATCGGATACGTCGGGTCGTCGTCCGCCCAGCGCTTGAAGAAGGTGTACGCCACCTCGAAGATCACGTACGGCACGGCGACACCGGTCACCAGCCGCTTGAGCCGCGCCGGGCTCGCATCGAAACTCCGGGAGAAATAGCCCGAGATGATGATGAAGGCGGGCATGTGGAACGTGTACACGGTGATGTACAGCGCCGCCGCCGCCCGGCTCCCGCCGCGCAGGGGCTCCCAGGCGTGCCCCATCGCGACGAGCACGATCGCCAGGTACTTGGCGTTGTCGAAGAACGCGTCACGCTTGCCGGCGTCCTTGCCCGCGGGTGCGCGCTTCGGGTTTCTCTGCGGGGGCAGGGCGTCGAGCGTCATACCCGCCCGTGTACCCCCGGACGGCGAATCCGTGCGCTGGGGCGGCAGCGGCATCGACCGGGGGCCGAAGGGCTGCAGTGTCTCGCTCACGGCCCCTCCCACAGGCAACCCGGGCAGGTCATTCTGCGTCTTACGGGGAATGCGGGAGTCTCATCGGTGCGCAACATCACCGGCACCGTAACCATCGGTGCCGGTCTCCGTAAACCCGCCAGTCACGGGCGTTGCACGGGTCACAACCGGTGCGCGGGGGGCGGCGCACGGCGCGCCGTGCGCGCAGGATGGTGGGGCGGGCCCGGACAGCGGGGTTCGTGCACCGGCGGCCGACCGGCCGTGACCGGAATCCGAACACCCGGTGCCGGTACGGGAGTCGAGGGGACCGAGGATGGCGGAAGGCCGTACGGGCGGCCGGCCCGGGTGGCGTCTGCTCGCCCTGGTGGCCGCGGCACTGGTGATCTGGTTCGTGTTCCGCGGAGGCAACTCCCCGCAGCCGCAGGCGGCGCCCTCGGCGCGCCCGACCTCGTCGCCCACCCGGTCGTCCCACCCGTCGGCGACGAGCGCCGCACCCCGGCCGTCCCGCTCGTCGTACGCGCCGACCGGGTCGTCCGGCCCGTCCACGGGATACGACCCCGCCCACTACGCGCCTCAGGTGCGCACCCACGCCGCCCGGGCGGGGATCGATCCGCGCCTTCTGATGGCCGTCCTCTACAACGAGGCGTACAAACCGCACGATCCGGAGCTCGAGCGTGCCTGGCAGCGCTACAAGCCGGACGCCTCCTTCGGGATCGCCAATATGCACCGGGCGGCCTTCGACGAGACGAAGCAGGGCCGCGACTTCGCCGGCCGCCGCTGGGACGAGCTCCCGGACGACCGCGACCTCGCCGTCGAGGCGGCGGCCTGGTACCTCCACGACCTGGCCCGCCGGTTGCCGGCCCGGTGGTCCGCCCCCTACACCAAGGACCAGCTGCTGGCGCTCGGCTACAACGCCGGCGCCGGCAACATGCTCGCCTTCGCCGGCGGAGCGACCCCGGGCCCCCAGGCCCGGTCCTACCTGGACAGACTGCGGACGAACTGGGGGAAGGCTGGCGCGGCGGTCGCGGAGCGGACGCCGTAGGAGGGGACGTCGTGGCGCACCCGCGACTTGGCCCGACGGGGCGGCCGTCGGTCGGAGGCCGCGGTCGTCGGTCAGAGGTCGAACTCGTGCGGCGGCAGGTCGAGCGTGAAGCACGCCTCGCGCACCACGGCCTGCTCGGTCTTGTCGAAGTCGCCGTCGGCGCCGCCGATGACGATGCCGATCTGCACGACGGCGCGGGCCTCGGCGGGCTTCTTCTTCGCCTTGGCGATCTCCTGGAGCACGCTGACCTTGCCGAAGTCGAAGTCGGCGGTCAGCTTGTTCAGGTTGTCCTCGAAGCGGCGGCGAAGGTCGTCCGCCGGGAAGTTCTGCAACACCTCGTTCGTGGCGATGAGCTGGGCCACACGCTGACGCTCGGACGGGTCGATGGTGCCGTCCGCCGCAGCGACCAACGCGCACATCGCCATGCTGGCGTCGCGGAAGGCGCCGCTCTTCAGGTCGTTCTTCTTCGCCACGAGCTGGGTCTGCATCGTCGACGCGGACTCCTTGATGCGGTCCCACAGGGCCATGAGAACTCCATCTGTTCGTCGTGAATGGCTACAGCACCGTAGAAACTAATGACGAGACGGGTAAGTTCCGGCAGATCGGGAGAAGTTCGCCCCCCGTACGCCGGCTCGTCGGGCGCGGTACGCACGGGGTACGCCCCGCCGGCGGCCGGCGGTCAGTCGCGCGAGTTGCCGAACAGGATGCGGTAGGCGATGAGCAGGACGAGGGAGCCGCCGATCGCCGCGCCCCAGGTGTAGAGGTCGAAGAAGTGCTTCTCCACCGGGCGGTGGAGGAACCGGGCGGAGAGCCAGCCGCCGACGAAGGCGCCCGCTATGCCGATGAGGGTGGTGCCGAACAGGCCGCCCGGATCACGTCCCGGGAGCACGATCTTGGCGATGCCTCCGGCGAGGAGACCGAGGATGATCCAGCTGACGATGCCCATGGCAGTGTCCTTTGCCGGGCTGTGCGGCAGTGAGGCGGCCGGGCACAGCGAAGACGGTGGATTCGCGCGACCGTGCGTTGCTCAGTTGCGCAACCCTACAGTCGTCGTGGAGGACGCGACACGGGCCGCGGGTGGTTGCGCTCGGTGCCTGGGTGCCTGGGTGCCTGGGTGCCTGGGTGCCTGGGTGCTCGGTGTCCGGTGTCCGGAGGATCCCTGTCCCGAGGTCCGTTTGCGGAGGGTCGGCCTCCGGCGGCGGGCGCGCGGAGGCAGGCGCCCGAACCGCGGGGGGAGGCGCGGCGGGACGGGGCAGCACCGGGGAAGGCCCGCGCGCTCGGCCGCGGGGTATGCCGCGGCCCCGCCCCTAGACTGGGCCACCGGCCGGGGCACCGGTGCACCGCGGGTGCGGGGCCGCCGGCCGGGAGCGACGGGAGAGGACTGTGGCGGCAGACGGCGGTGGATTCGTGGACCCGCCTGCCGAGGTGCTGGCGGAGGCGGCCGCGGCCTTCGGGCTGCTGGCGTCGTCGGCGCGGCTGCACATCATGTGGGCCCTGGCGCAGGGCGAGAGCGATGTGACCCATCTCGCGGACCGCGTCGGCGGTGCCCTGCCCGCCGTGAGCCAGCACCTGTCGAAGCTGAAGCTGGCCGGTCTCGTGCGCTCCCGCCGTGAGGGCCGCCGGCAGGTCTACTTCGTCGACGACCCCGATGTGGTGACCGTCGTCCGGCTGATGGTCGGACAGCTGGCCGCGCGGGCCGAGACGGCGTCCGCCGTGCTGCCGCGACTGCGCCGGGCCGGTGCCTGAGACCGAAGCCGCCCCCGGAGCGGGCCCCGGGGCGCCCGGCTCCCCGGCCGGGACGGCGCGCCGGGACACGCCCCCGGATGCCCGCACGGGCGGCATCGCCGTCGCCCCTGCGCCCGCCCCGCCCACCGCACTCCAGGAGCTGCGCGCACTCGGCAGCGGCCCGCGCGGGCTGACGGAGGCCGACGCCGAGGACCGTCTGGGGCGCTTCGGTGAGAACACGGTCCCGTCCCGCCGTACGCCGTCCTGGCCGCGGCTCTTCGTCCGCAGCCTCCGCGACCCCTTCACCGCCGTCCTGCTCTCCCTGGGCGTCGTGTCGGCGGCCGTGGCCTCCTGGGGAACAGCGGGCGTGATCACCGTGCTGGTGGTCGTCGGCTGTGTGCTGCGTTCGTCCGGCGAGCACCGGGCCGACCGTTCCGTGGCGGCCCTGCGGGAACTGGTCGCCACCACCGCGACCGTGCTGCGCCGGCCCGACGAGGATGCGGCGCCCGTCGCCCGTGAGCTCCCGGTCGATCAGCTGGTGCCGGGCGACGTGGTCCGGCTGGGCCCCGGCGACCTCGTACCCGCCGACGTACGGCTGCTGCGCGCCACCGGCCTGAACGTGTACCAGGCACCGTTGACCGGCGAGTCGGCCCCGGTCCCGAAACATCCCGTGGACGAGCCCGGCTCAGGGCCCGCCGACGAGGTGTTCGGGCAGCCGCACCTCTGCTTCCAGGGCAGCAGTGTCGCTTCGGGCAGCGGCACAGCCGTCGTCCTCGCGACGGGTGCGCGGACCCGGTTCGCCGCCGCGCACGGCCGCTCGGGGGCCCGGGGACCGAGCGCCTTCGACCGGTCCGTGCACGGCATCTCCTGGATCCTCATCCGGTTCATGCTGCTGACCCCGCCGCTGGTGCTCATGGCCAACGCCGCGCTGCGCGGGCGCGGCCTGGAGACGTTGCCGTTCGCGGTCGCGGTCGCGGTCGGGCTGACGCCGGAGATGCTGCCGGTCATCGTCACCACCTGCCTGGCGCGCGGCGCCCGCCTGCTGGCCGGCAGCCACGGCGTGATCGTCAAACGGCTGCCCGCGCTGCACGACCTCGGCGCGATGGATGTGCTCTGCCTGGACAAGACCGGCACGCTCACCCAGGACCGGCCGGTCGTCCACCGGGCCCTGGGCGCGGACGGCCGGGACGACCCCGAGGCGCTGCACTGGGCCGCCGTCAATGCCTGGTGGACCCTCCAGCTGGCCGACCTGCCCGCCCCGGACGCCCTCGACCAGGCGATCCTGGAGGCGGCCGACGACGACGCACCGGAGCGGTACGAGGCGGTGGGCGTCCTGCCCTTCGACCCGGCGCGCCGGCTCTCCACCGCCGTCCTGCGCACCCCGGGCCGCCCCGGCGCCCGCACCTACGTCGTCAAGGGCGCCGTCGAGAACGTACTGGAGCGCTGCGTCCTGGACGACGGCGAACGCGAGCGGCTGCTGGCCCTCGCCGCCGCGCAGGCGGACGACGGCCTGCGGGTGCTGGCCGTCGCCACCGCCGAACGGCGGGCCCCCCACCGCGACCCCGCCCCGGCCGACGAACGCGGCCTGGACTTCCGGGGCTTCGTCACCCTGCGCGACGCGCTCGCCCCCACCGCCGCCGAAGCCCTGCGGGTGCTCGCGGACCGGGGCGTCACCGTCAAGGTCCTCACCGGGGACCACCCGGGCACCGCGGCCCGCGCCTGCCGCGACCTCGGCGTCGCCGTCGGACCCGCCGACGTGGTGAGTGCCGGCGGCTTCGACGGCCTCACCGGCACCGAGCTCGCGGACGCCGTGCGCCGCACCACCGTCTTCGCCCGCTGCACCCCCGAGCACAAGGCACGCATCACCGCAGCCCTGCGCAGCGGCGGTCACACCACCGGCTTCCTCGGCGACGGCGTCAACGACCTCCCGGCGCTGCACGCAGCCGACGTCGGCATCGCTCCGCGCGACGCCGCCGACGTGACCCGGGACAGCGCCGACGTGGTCCTCGCCGCGAAGGACCTCACCGCGATCGACCGCGCCGTCACGGCGGGGCGGCACAGCAGCGGCAACATCGCCACCTATCTGCGCGTCACTCTCTCGTCCAACCTCGGCAACGTCATCGCGATGCTCGCCGCGGGTCTGCTGCTGCCCTTCCTGCCGATGCTCCCGGCGCAGGTCCTCGTGCAGAACCTCTGCTTCGACGCCGCCCAGCTCGCCTTCGCCCACGACCGGCCGCACCCGTCCGTGCTGCGTCGTCCGACGGTGCTGCGCCCCGGGGACTTCCTGCGCTTCATCACCGGCTTCGGCGTCCTCAACGCCATTGCCGACCTGGCCACCTTCGCCGTCCTCGCGCTCGCGCTGCACGGCCCGGACGCCCTGGACGACGAGGCGGTCTTCCACTCCGGCTGGTTCACCGAGAACCTGCTCACCCAGGCCCTGGTGATGCTCCTGCTGCGCCCGGGACGGCTGCCCGGCCGCAGGACCGGGGCCGCCGTGGACGCAGACGGCGCCCGCCGGGGGCGCGGGCACCCCGTCCGCCGGGCGGCCGCCGTCCTCGCTGCCGTCGGGCTGCTGCTGCCCGCATCGCCGGCCGGACCGGCGCTGGGCATGACCCCGCTCCCGCCCGCGTACTACCTCCTGCTCGCGGCCGTCCTCGCGCTGTACGCGGCGGGCCTGGAGCAGGTCAGGGCGCGATACGAACGCCGCCGGTGAACGCGGGGCCCGGTGCGGGCCGGGGCGTGCCGTACCAGGACCGTTTCCTCCCCAATGGTTGTACAGTTGCGCAAAATAGCAATCATGTCCGAGGGCGGCGTGCCCGGCAGCCGTCCTCGTCCGGTGAAGAGACAAGGGTGGGCTGGATGCTCCGCAACGGACTGGAACCCTGGCACCTGCTGATCGTGGCGATCGCGTTCATCGTGCTGTTCGGATCGAAGAAGCTGCCGGACGCCGCCCGCTCGCTGGGCAAGTCCATGCGCATCCTCAAGAGCGAGGCCAAGGCCATGAAGGAGGACGGCGCCGCGCAGTCCGCGACCGCTGCTCCCGCGGAGGCCTCCGACGCGCAGGCGTCCCAGGCCGTCGCGTCCTCCGTGGCCGAGCCGGCCCAGGCCCGGCCGGTCCCGCAGGAGAACGCCGCGCACTGAGCGGGCGCACCGCACCACGGCTTGCATCCCGCACTGCGCCTGCCGCTCCGACGGACCACGGGCCGGAAGCACACCTTGCTCCTGGTTTATCCGGCTCGCGCGTCGAGCACGTATGGATGCAAAGGTGCTGGAGGCACAGGGCATTGCCGGGGGGCACTGCGTCACGACTGTGGGCCTCCGAGTCCGGGGGGATGGGCCGATGGCCGAAAAAGGCAATGGGATCGTCGTGACTCTGATCGGGGCAGGGGCGGCGATCGTCGCCGCGCTCATCGGTCTCGTACCGTGGATGCTTTCCGGCGGCGATCACGACGCCGACAGCGGGAGCCCGCCGGCCGGCACCTCCGCGACTCCCGCGAGCGGCACTCCGAAGGCGCCAGGCCCGCACGCCGGCGTCCCCGCCACGGAGTCGGCATCCCCGTCCACATCACCCGTGGACGCCGGGCGCCTCGTGCGCTGGAAGGGACCCCTGCGTCTGTCGGACGGCAGCTTCGACTTCGACTACGCCCCGCCCCACCACAGCGACATCTACGGCGCCGGCACCATGGGGCTGGCCTTCCAGGAGCCGGACAAGCTCGTGTGGCAGTCCCAGGTGGAGGCCGCCCCCTGGAGCGGCGGCAGGACACCGAGCCGCGACGACTGCCGCGATGCCATCACGTCGAACCCCTTGAGCGCGGACGAGAAGCGCGGATACCGGTACCGCGTGGGCGACGAGTTCTGCAGCACGACCTATGCCCAGAAGGCCGTCGTGTACTTCAAGGTCACCGGCAAGGAGGGGCAGACCACGACGATCAGGGCGATCGCCTGGGACGCCCCGGCTTCCTGAACTCCACGCGACCGTACGGTGCATGGACGTGGCATCGGTGAACTCGCCTGCACCGGACGGGATCTGACCGTGCTCCCGGCGGTCCGCGGCAGCTGTCGTGCACCGCTCAGCGGACCCCTCGTACGCGAGATGCCGCACGGCAGGGCGGGGGATACGATGACAAAGGCGTCATACCTCACAAAAGGCGCTGCCGACAAAAAAACGGGATGTACGGCCGCTGTGGGGTGATGTGCGTTACGCGTGACGGAGCGAGGCTTCTCCCGTCGGTGTTCTGCGCGCCCGCTGCGGCGGGCGACGGAGCCGTCACGCCCCACCGGCCGCACTGGTGACTCCCCCACGCCTCCCCAGGAAGGTTGAACGATGAATCGGACGCGTCGTCTTGCAGCACTCACGTTCCTGGTCGCCCCCGCACTCGCGGTGGGCCCCGCGCTTGCCGCACACGCATCGACCGCCACCGTGCCCGGCGCCCCGTCCGGCGCGGCGTGCAACGTCGAGAAGGAGTCGAACGGCAAGTACCACCTGTGGGGCGTGGGATTCAACGGTGTCACGAAGGTGACCTACTCGGGCTCCAGCAAGGGCACCGTCTCCACCGACAACTCGGGACGGTTCGACGTCGACGGCCTCAAGGGGAGCAAGTTCACCGTCAAGACGGCCAACGGGACGACGACGATTCGCTGCGCCATGGTCCAGCACTGAGGCTCCGCGCGGTGGCGCCGTCGAGCACCGCTGCGTCGGCGGTGCACCTGCCGACCGCCCCGGACGGCACGGAACCCCCAGGTCCACGACCTGGGGGTTTCCGCTGTGTACGACACCCGACCCGGACTCAGTGGTCGGGGTCCGATCAGGGTGTGCTCAGGGGATTTCCCCGATGAGTGGGGCTGCTGGTCCGGAAGAGACTTGGGATCGGGCCGGTCGACCGCCGGTCCGACCGCGACCCTTCTGGAGAGCCCTGCCGTGAACTCCTCTGTCCGTCGTACCCGTTGGTCCACCCTGGCCGCGTCCGGCACTCTGCTGGTGACCCTGGCGGCATGCATGGCGGCTCCCGCCTCCGCCGCGACCCCGGTGCCCAAGCCCGCTGCCGCCACCGAGCCGTTGCCCGGGCTCGACCCCTCCGAGCTGAAGGCGGCCATGGGCGGCCTGCCGAACGCGGACGTCACCGGCGCGCTGGTGCGGATCACCGGCCGCGCGGGCCACTGGTCGGGCACCTCGGGCGTGGGCGACCTCCGGACCGGTCAGGGCGTCCCGCGCGACGCGCACATCCGGATCGGCAGCATCTCGAAGGTCTTCACCGCCACCATCGTCCTCCAGCTCGCCGCCGAGCACCGGATCGACCTGGACGAGCCCGTCCAGCGGTACCTGCCGGGAGTCCTGCCCGCCGACCTGCCGCCCGTCACGGTGGGCAGTCTGCTCAACCACACCAGCGGCCTGCCGCGCGGCGCGGACAGCCCCGACTTCGGCGACGGCAGCCCCGAATGGTTCGCCGCCCACCGTCTGAAGAGCTTCTCCCCGCAGCAGGTGGTCGACCTGATGGCGGGCCAACCGATGGAGTTCGCACCGGGCACCGCGCAGCAGTACAACGGGATGAACTACTACGTCGCCGGCATGCTGATCGAGAGGGTCACCGGGCACCCCTTTGCCCACGAGGTGCGGTCCCGGATCACGGGGCCCCTCGGCCTGCACGACACCTACGTCCCCGACTCCGACGACCCGAGCCTGCCGAGCCCGCACTCCCACGGCTATCTGACGGTCACGTCCGCGGACGGCAGTACGCATCCGGCGGACGTCACCGAGCAGAGTCCCTGGCCCTGGGCCGAGGGCGGCATGATCTCCACCCCCGCCGACCTCGACCGCTTCGTGACCGCACTCTTCCGCGGCCGTTTCCTCCCGCCGGCCCAGCAGGGCGAGCTCTTCGCCGTCCCCGACGTCCCCAGCTTCCACAGCAGTCAGTGCCGCACCCAAGCCGACGCCGGCCGAGCCTGCATGACCATGGGCCTGATGCGGGTCAAGGCCTCCAACGGCGTCGTCGTCTGGGGCAAGACCGGCTCCCGCCCCGGTTACACCAGCGGTGTGTTCTCCACCCGCGACCTCTCCCGCAAGATCGTCTACTCCCTCAACCCCACCAACCTCAACGGCACCGAGGCCGGCTACATCCAGCGGATAGCCGCCGCCTCCTTCGGCCCCATCGTCCCGGCCGGAAGCTGACGGGGCGGGACGAACCGGTCGCGAAGGCGCCGGTGCCGCAGGCGCGTTGGTCCGCCGCAAGGCGAACCTGCGCGCACCGGCCCGCCTTCCCCCGCCACCGCGGCGGCTACCTGGAATGAGCCGGGTGCCGTCCCCTGCCGGCCCAGCGATGCCGGTGGCACCTGGTCTGCCTAGGATCTGCGGCATGGCGAAGCGCGGCGTGCGGCGACGGGCCCGGAAGATCCTGGGGGAGGAGCCCGTGGCCCTCGTCTGGTGCGAGATCCACAAGGCCATCCCTGCACCGCCCCGGGACGTTCACCGGGCAGCGGGCAAAGGCCGGTTGAAGCCGGGCCATCACTGGCTGCTGTACGTCGGCGGCGTCGTGTTCTTCTTCGTCGTGGTACCGATGATCCTGATCGACAAGCTCGGCGACGGACCGGCCCGACGACGGGGGGACCGACGCCCCCGCAGGAGCCACGCCCCCGAGCGCGATCCTGTGCGTGACCCGGCCGACGGCGTCTTCGACGGCGACTGGAGTCTGACCGCGGGGCAGCTGCTGTTGCGGTGGTACGGCCACTCGCCCAACCCCAAGCGCCTGGTCCTGCTCGCTCGGGACCGCATCTGTGTGGCCGCGTCCCCCCGCCGCCGGCTGGCGCCCACCAAGGCCGACGACTTCCGGACCGTCGCGGAGTTCCCCCTCGAGCAGGCCCGTATCGAGGGGGAGGCGGGCCGGCCACGGGGCTTCGCCACGTTCCGGCTCTGCTTCGCCGACGGTTCCTGGCTTGAGCTCGGCCGCCTGGGCGAGCCGGAGGACGCCGACCACTTCCTGCGGACGGTCAGCAGCTGATCCGTTCGGTGTTCGGGAGGCAGCCTCGACCGGTTCGAACGAGCCGCCGTTCACCGTGGTCGTCCGCTCGGAAACCACGCTGTGGGCACGGACGGCAAGGGCCGGTAAAAGGCGATGCGTGCGCACGGACGGGCGTTGCCCGAAGCCGGTTTCCCGGCACTCGTGCAGGGTGGTGGTGACCGTGAACCCGACGGGTGTGGCCAAGGCCACAGGAACTCGTGCGGCCGGGCGGTGAGTAACGAGTGTGAGGCATACAGAACCAGCAGAGTCGTTGCGTGCGCGCATACGTGCAGGGGACCGTGCGGCCTTCGCCGACCTGTACGACCAGTACGCGCGGGCGGTCTACAGCCATGCCCTGCGGTTGACCGGCAACTGGTCGGAGGCCGAGGAGGCCATGTCCGAGACCTTCCTCGCCGCGTGGCGTACCCGGGAAGCGGTGGAGCCGGAGGGCGGTTCGCTCAAACCGTGGCTGCTCGGCATCGCCACGCACAAGGCGCACAACGCCAACCGTGGCCTGCGTCGCCGGCTGTCCTTCCTGGCCCGCTACCCGGCGCCACCTCCGGTCGACGACTTCGCGGACGAGACAGCGGGCCGGATCGACGACGCCCGCCGTCTCGCGGCGGTCCATGACGCGCTGCGCCAACTGCGCCGTCAGGACCGGGAGGTGCTCGCCCTGTGCGTGGCGGCCGGGCTGGACTATCAGCAGGCCGCCGAGGCCCTCGGCATCCCGGTCGGCACCGTGCGTTCGCGGCTGTCGCGCGCCCGCGCCCGGCTGGCCCGGCTCAGCTCCGGCCAACCCCGCCGCGAAAAGGCGGAACCGCGGGGCCCTCGCGGAGAGATGGAGAGTGAGGCCGCATTCGCGGCCCTGTTTCTGCAGGAGGAAGCCCGATGAACGCCGACAATCCGCCGCACGCCGGGTCGCCCCGGAGTCAGGCCGAGGAGTTGCTGGCGAACTCCGGCGAATGGGACCTCTCGCCGAGCCGTCAACTCCATTGCAAGGAAGTTCTGATGCAGCAGATCGACCACGACCACACCCCCTCCACCCAGGCGTCCCCGGCACCGCGCCGCCGTCGACTGCTGCGCCCGGCCCTGATCGTGCCCGTCGCGTCGATGGCACTGGCCGGGGCGCTCGTCATCACGTTCTCCGGCGGTGGCCACAGCTCCGCCCCGGCGACCGGGGCCACCACCACCGCCAAGGGGAACAGCGCGTCCGTCACGCTCGACCGGATCGCCGCCGCGGCCATGGAAACCGACACGACGCCGGTGAAGGACGGCCGGTTCGTGTACGTGAAGAGCCTGGTCCGAGGGAACACGGGCACGTTCGACGGCCCCGTGCGGCTCGGTGCCCTGCACCGGCAGGAGGTCTGGACGTCGCAGAACCCCGCCCCCATCACCAGGACCGGGTGGATCCGCGAAACCGGGAAGGACGCCGTGATGCCCGGTGAGGAGGTCCCCATCACGTCCACGGATCCCGTCCCGGCGGGCATCGACCGCCCCACGTACAAGTGGCTGGCCTCGCTGCCCACCGACCCCGGCGCCCTGCTCGAGCAGCTCTACGCCCAGACCCGGGCGGAGAAGGGCGAATCGAAGGACCAGGCGGTCTTCGGGACGATCGGCGACCTGCTGAGCTCGACGATCATGCCTCCCGCGAATGCCTCCGCTCTCTACAAGGCGGTCGAGAGGATCCCCGGTGTGACCGAGATCCCCGACGCCGTCGACGCGGCCGGCCGCCACGGCATCGGCATCACGCGAGTGGACGCCTCCTCCACGACACGTGACGAATGGATCTTCGACAAGGACACCCTCGCCTACCTCGGGGGGCGTTCGTACATCACCAAGGACAAGGCCAGGGGCATCACGGCCGACACGCTCTACGGCACCGACGCCATCATGGAGCGCGCAGTCGTCGACCGGCACGGCCAGGAACCCGCCGGGACCGACGGCTGACGAGACCCGGCGCGGGTGGAGGTCGTCGACGGCGTCGGTGGAGCGGTCGTCTCCTGCGTACCGGCCGGTGCCCGGCCGGTACGACGCGATGCGGAAGGCAGTGGCCCCGCATGGGCAGTTGGCTCCGACGGCTCGGTGCGCGTCGGGCGCCGTCGCCCGCGCACCCCCGTGCGGCGCGCACCGCGCTGGTGCGTCCGGGACGCCGAACAGCACCGGTCGTGCGCGCAGGGCCGCGATGCAGGGGCCGTCGCGCACCGCGAGAGCTAGGATCCGGGCCATGGCCCTGACCGTGAACGATGTGGACCGGTTCGAGGCCTCCAGGCCCCGCCTGGAGGCCATCGCCTACCGCCTCCTCGGCTCCGCTAGCGAGGCCGAGGACGCCGTGCAGGAGACGTTCCTGCGCTGGCAGGCCGCCGACGTCGAGCACATCGAGGTCCCCGAGGCCTGGCTGACGAAGGTGCTCACCAACCTGTGCCTGAACCAGCTCACCTCGGCCCGCGCGCGGCGCGAGACCTATGTGGGCCAATGGCTCCCCGAGCCGCTGCTCGCCGGGGACCCGATGCTCGGCCCGGCCGACAGCGCCGAACAGCGCGAATCCGTCTCGTACGCGGTCCTCGCCCTGCTGGAGCGCCTCACCCCCAACGAGCGGGCGGTGTACGTGCTGCGCGAGGCCTTCGACTATCCGCACCGGGAGATCGCCGAGATCCTCGACCTCACCGAGGCCGCCAGCCAGCAGATCTTCCACCGGGCCAAGAAGCACGTCGCTGACGGCAGGACCCGCACCGAGATCGACGAGGCCGCCGCCCGGCGGATCGTCGACGAGTTCCTCGCGGCCGCCACCAGTGGCCGGACCGAGCCGCTCGTGCGGCTGCTCACCCAGGACGCCATCGCGATCGGCGACGGCGGCGGGAAGGTCCCGGCCCGCGCCAGGGCGTTCGAGGGCGCCCTCGCGGTCGCGAAGTTCATGCGGGGCCTGTTCAAGCCCGGCAAGGCCAAGCGCGCCCTGGTCGGCGGCTCGCCCGAGGTGTACGCCGCGACCGCCAACGGCGGCCCCGCCCTCGTCGTGGTCGTCGACGGCCGGGTCATCGGCGTCATGTGCCTGGAGATCACCGCCGAGGGCATCGCCGCGTTCCGCAACCAGGTCAACCCCGACAAGCTCGAACGCGCGACCCGGCGATGGGCGGCCGCCGACCACGGCGAACCCCTGCTCCACGCCTTCTGAGTCCGATGTGAGGTGCTTCACATCGCGTTCCTGTCAGGAAACGGCGGGCCGCCCGGTTCAAGTGGCGACCCCGCTCAAGACAGGAGCACGGATATGCAGCACCGCATCGTCGTCCTCGGAGCCGGATACACCGGAGCCATCGCCGCCGGGCGCCTCGCCAAGCGGCTGCACCGCGAAGATGTCGCCATCACCCTCGTCAACGCCGAGCCCGACTTCGTCGAGCGCGTCCGGATGCACCAGCTCGCGGTCGGCCGGCACCTCAAGTCCCGGCCCTTCAGCGAGATGTTCGCGGGCACCGGCGTCGCACTGAAGCTCGCGAAGGTCACCGGCGTCGACGTCGACCGCAGGACCGTCGCCGTCACCGACGCCAACGGCGCCGAGGAGTTGGCGTACGACACCCTCGTGTACGCCCTCGGCAGCGGCTGGAACACCCAGGGCGTCCCCGGCACCGCCGAGCACGCCCACGAGATCGCCAGTCGCCCCGGAGCGCTTCGGCTGCGCGAGCGCCTGGGCCGCCTGGACGCAGGACAGAACGTGCTCGTGGTCGGCGGCGGCCTCACCGGCCTGGAGGCCGCGACCGAGATCGCCGAAGCCCGCCCGGACCTCGATGTCGCCCTCGCCGCCCGCGGCGGCCTCGGTGACTGGCTCTCGCCCAAGGGCAGCCGGCACCTGCGGAACGTCTTCGACGACCTCGGCATCACCGTGCACGAGCACGCCGCCGTCACCGGCGTCGAGGCCGACCGCGTGACCACCGCCGACAACACGTCCATCCCGGCCGCTGTCACCGTGTGGACCACCGGCTTCGCCGTCCACCCGATCCCGAAGGCCACCGCCCTGGAGGTCACCGAGACCGGTCGGATCGTGGTCGACGGGACCATGCGCTCGGTCTCGCACCCGGACGTGTACGCCATCGGCGATGCGGCCATGGCGATGGGCTCGGGCGACAAGCCGCTGCGGATGTCGTGCGCCTCGGGCGTCCCCATGGCGTGGCAGGCCGCCGATGCCATCGCGGCACGCCTGACCGGCGGGAAGCTCCCGAACGTCGCGCTCCGCTACTTCAACCAGTGCATCTCGCTGGGCCGCAAGCAAGGCCTGATCCAGTACGTCACCGCCGACGACCGCGCAGTCCGGGCGGCCCTGACGGGACGGTTCGCCGCCGTCTACAAGGAGCTGGTCTGCAAGGGCGCGGCCTGGGGCGTCGCCAACCCGGTGCTCGGGATGCCCACCCGGCGCCGCCGCGTCGTGCGGGGGGCGGCCCGGACGGGTTCGGCCGTCAAGGCGCCGGCCTGACCCGCACGACGGAACGGGCTCCCTCGCCGCGGGGGCGCCCGCTCCGCACAACACAAGGCCCAGGTCTCCGACCTGGGCCTCCGTCATGGAGCGGGTGACGGGAACCGAACGCGCGCCCTCGGCCCGGCAAGCGACGGCGCTTGCGAGCCCGGTGACTTCGGAGCTGCACATATGCGCTTCAGCCCGAGCCGTGACAGTGCCGGAGCGTCGCGTCGACGGGACCGAGGGGCAGCGCGCCCGTCGCCGGAATGCCCTGTGACCCGGATCACGATCCGCAGGTGCAGCGTGGGGCGCGTGCCAGTGCCTTCTACAAGGTGTAGGCGACCGGCGAGAACAGGGACAGTGCGGATGGAGCAGGGCCGAGCCCGTGAGTTCGACGAGTTCGTGGCTGCCCGCTGGTCGGCGCTGGTCCACCTGGCCCGTCTGCTCGTCGGAGGCGATCGGCACCGGGCCGAGGACCTGTTGCAGGAGTCCCTGGTCAAGCTCTGGTTCGTCTGGCCCAGGGTCGCGGACGACGCACCGGAGCCGTACGTCCGCAAGGTGATGGTGCGCGCGGCGGCACGCTCCGGAAAGCGGCTCTGGTGGGGTGAACGCCCCGTCGAGCAGCTGCCCGAGGCGGCGGTGGCCGGAGATGTGTCCGCGGACGTGGCGGAGCGTTCTCGACTGGAGGCCGCACTGGCCCAGTTGTCGTCGAAGCAGAGGGTGGCGGTGGTGCTGCGCTACTACCAGGACCTGCCCGAGGGGCAGGTGGCGGAGGCGCTCGGGTGCCCGGTGGGCACTGCCCGGTCCCATGCCGCACGCGGAGTGGCACGGCTGCGGAAGCTGCTGGCCGATATGAACGAGCCGGTGCGGTGAAGGAGAACCCCATGGATCACTTCGAGCGGCAGCTGGCACAGATGATGCGCGACACCGAGGCGCCCGCACCGTTCGAGCCGAAGCACCGGGAACGCCTCTGGGCGGGGGTGCGTGTCCGCCGTCGCAGACGGGCCGCGCAGAGGGCCGTCGGCTCCGTCCTGGCCGTCGCCGGCCTCGGCATCGGGCTGTTCCTGCTGCCCGGCCATGCGGCCCGGGTCGAGCCCGGTCACCCCCGCCCCCAGCCCGCGACGAGCCCCTCGCCCTCCCTCCCGACCGAGACACCCGACGCGTCCCCGAGCACGCCCTCCTCCTCGGGCACCACCACTGCCCCCGCGCCCCCCGCCACCACGCCGCCGGTTTCGGGCACGGCGACCGAGACCCCGCCGGGGCGCACGGGCGACCCGGCGACCTCGGCCCCGCCTTCCGGTACGGCGACCGAGACCCCGCCGGGGCGCACGGGTGACCCGGCGACCTCGGCGCCGCCTTCGGGTACGGCGACCGCGCAGAACGAGCCGTAGACCGCCTCGTCCTCGCCCATCACCCCGTAACTCCCGAGCACACGCTCGCCCCGAGTGTCTTCGGCCTGCCTCGCGCCGGGTCACAAACAAGGACAGAACATGAGAAACCAAGGGTCACTCGAGCTGAAGGACCTGAGCCGACTGCCGCACCGCGCACCGGTGCCGACGCACCACGCGGAGCCCGTCCTGGACGTGGTCGTCCCCGTGTTCAACGAGGAGGGAGATCTGGAGCCGAGCGTGCGGCGGCTCCACGCACACCTGCGCGAGACCTTCCCCTATCCGTTCCGCATCACCATCGCCGACAACGCCAGCACGGACGGCACTCCGCGGATCGCCGCCCGGCTGGCGGACGAACTGCCCGAAGCCCAGTGGCTCCGGCTGGCCGAGAAGGGCCGCGGCCGGGCACTGCGCACCGCCTGGTCGCTCTCGCCGGCCCCCGTACTCGCGTACATGGACGTGGACCTGTCCACGGAACTGACGGCGCTGCTGCCGCTCGTGGCCCCGGTGCTCTCCGGGCACTCCGACATCGCCATCGGCACCCGCCTCGCCCCCGGTTCCCGGGTGGTGCGCGGCCCCAAGCGGGAGATCACCTCTCGTTGCTACAACGCCCTCCTGCACTCCGTACTCGCCGTGGGTTTCTCCGACGCGCAGTGCGGATTCAAGGCGGTGCGGCGTGATGTGGCCGAGCGGCTGCTGCCGCTCGTGCAGGACTCCGAGTGGTTCTTCGACACCGAACTGCTGGTGATCGCCGAGCGTGCCGGGCTGCGCATCCACGAGGTGCCGGTCGACTGGGTGGACGATGCCGACAGCCGGGTCGACATCCTCCCCACGGCACTGGCCGATCTGCGCGGCATAGCCAGGATCGGCAGGGCGCTGGCGCGCGGCACACTGCTGCCGGGCGGGTCGCTGCGCGACGGCGGCGGCGCACCGGGCGGGCTCGCCGGCCAACTCGTGCGCTTCGCCGCCGTAGGAGCAGTCAGCACGCTCGCGTACCTGCTCCTCTACGCGGCGCTGCGCCCCGTGGCGGGATCCCAGGCCGCCAACGCACTCACGCTGCTGGTCTGCACCGTCGCCGGCACGGCCGCGAACAGACGGCTCACCTTCGGCCTCCGCGGCCGCGGAGGTGTGCTGCGCCACCAGGTCAGGGGCCTGGTCGTCCTCCTGATCGGACTGGCGCTCACCGGCGGATCGCTCGCCGCCCTGCACCACGCGGCGCCCTCGGCCGGGCCCGCCCCGGAACTCGCCGTTCTCATCGTCGCCAACCTGGCTGCGACGCTGCTGAAGTTCCTGCTCTTCCGAGCGTGGGTGTTCCGCGCATGAACAGGACCGCCCGGACGACCGCGACCGACACCCTGGGCTGGAACGCGAGGCTGTCGCAGCAGCCCGCCACCCCGGGCCCCGACCGCAGGCGCCGGCTGCGCCGCACAGCCGAGCGCTGCGGCCCCGTACTGGCCGTCTACGGCGCGCTCAAGTTCACCGGCTTCGCCGCCTTCATGTGGCTGCTGCACTCCGCCGGGGACTACCGCACGAAGAACCCGCGCTTCGGCGGCGGCGCCCACCCGTGGGACGTCCTGGCCAGTTGGGACGGCTGGTGGTACCAGCAGATCGCCGCGCACGGCTACCACCCTCAGCTGGTCCCGGTCCCCGGCGCCACCGGCCCGATCACGCTCGAGGGGAACTCGGCGGCGTTCTTCCCGCTCTACCCGGCGCTGATGCGGCTGGTCTCCGAGGTCACCGGCCTCGGCCTGTACGGCGCCGGCCTGCTGGTCTCCGTGGTCGCCTCCTTCGCCGCCGCCCTGGGCATCCACGCCGTCACCGAACGCCTCGGCGGGAGACGGGCCGGGCTGGCCGCGGCCGGACTCTGGGCCGTCTGGCCCGGTTCCGGCGTGGAGTGGGCGGTCTACTCCGACTCCCTCTACGTGGCCCTGGCCGCCTGGGCCTGCCATGCCGTCCTGAGCCGCCGCTGGCTCACCGCCGGTCTCCTCACCTGCGTGGCGGGGCTCAACCGGCCCACCGCCGTGGCACTGATCGCCGCCGTCGCCGTCGCTGCCCTGCTCGCGCTCCACCGTCGTCGGGACGGCATCGCGCGTCCGGTGGCCGCGATGGCGATCGCCCCGCTGGGCCTCCTCGCCTATCTCGGCTGGGTGGGTCACCGGATGAACGACTACGGCGGCTACTTCAAGCTCCAGTCCGGCGCCTGGGCCCACGAGTGGGACTTCGGGCGGCAGACCCTCGACGTCCTCACCTCCGTACCGGTGGGCCACTCCGACTACCTCTTCGCCTGGCCCTTCGCGGACCTGATCGGCGTCGGTGTCGTCCTGCTCGCCCTCGCCCTGCTCCCGCTGCTGATCCGGCGGCGTCCCCCGGCCGTACTGATCGTCTACACCGTCCTCACGCTCGTCCTCGTCCTGGGCAGCCAGCAGATCTTCGGCAATGTCTCCCGCTATCTGCTCCCCCTCTTCCCGCTCTTCCTCCCGCTCGCCCTCGCCCTGCGCCGCCTCAGCCCGACCCACCAGCTCATGCTGCTCGGCATCGCGGCTCTGGCCTCCGGCTCGTATGCGGGCTACGGCCTGTTCGAACTCGGCGTCCCGTAACCGGCGGCCCCAGGAATGGATGCCCGATGACCACGACCCTGCCCACCGCCGAGCAGCCGGCCTCGCGTCCGGCACACCACGCTCCTGCACGGAAGCCGAGCCCCGTACGGAACCCCACCGGCGCGCCCGAACAGCGGCGACTGCGCGACCGGCTGACCTCCACGGACCTCCGGGTGCTCCGGCTCTACCTGTTCACGCGCCTCGGGCTGTGGCTCCTCGCCTACTGCACCGCCTGGCTGTTCCCTCCCGGATCCCATCCCAGAACACCCGCCCCATGGCTGTCCCGCTGGGAGCAATGGGACTGGGTGCACTATCAACACATAGCCCGGTACGGCTACTTCGACCCCTTCCCGGGAATCGACCCCGCGTCCGACAACCGGGTGGCCTTCTTCCCCGGATTCCCCCTCCTGCTGCGCGCCGTGCACACCCTCGTCGCCGACTGGGCCGCGGCCGGCCTGCTGATCTCCCTGGTCACCGGCGCGGTGGCCGTCGTGGCCCTGGCCAGGATCGCCGGACTGGGCCGACCGGACAGCGCCCTGGCCGGCCGACGGGCCACGGGCTTCCTGCTGCTGTCGCCCGCCGCGGTGTTCCTGGCAGCGGGCTACACGGAGTCCCTCTTCCTCGCGTTCGCGCTGCCGGCCTGGCTCGCGGCGAGGAACCGCAACTGGCCGGTCGCAGGCGTGCTCGCGGCCCTGGCCACCACCACCCGGATCAGCGGCCTGTTCCTGGCTGCCGCGATCACGGTCGAATGCGTCCTGGCCCCGGCCCGGGACGAGCACCGAGGCCGTGGCCTCCGGCGCTCCCTGCCCTGGTGCGCCCTGCCCGCCGTACCCGCCGCGGCCTACACCGCCTACCTGTACGCGAACACCGGCGACTGGATGGCCTGGAAGCACGCGGAGGAACGCGGCTGGTACCGCGACTTCCACACTCCCGCCGAAGCGTTCCGGAACACCTGGCACAACGCCTTCGACCACCTCCAGACCACCGGCTACGCCTGGGAGTTCCAGCTCGAACTGGCCGCGATGGCGGTCGGTGTTCTGCTGTTCTCCTCCCTCCTGCTCCGCCGCCGCTGGCCGGAAGCCGTGTACATCGGGCTCAACCTCTGGGCCCTGGGGACGTCGTACTGGTACCAGTCCATCCCCCGCGCAACCCTGCTCTGGTGGCCGCTGTGGACCGGCCTGGCCCACTGGAGCCTGCGGCGCACCTGGGTGAAGGAGGCGTACACCGGCGTAGTGGCTCCGCTGATGGTGGTGCTCGCGGTGACGTTCACCTCGGGCCACTGGACCGGCTGACCCGACCCGAACCGGCGCTCTCGAAATGGGCGAGCGCCCGGGGCGAGGTTGTCGGCATCCTTGGGCCATGAGTCGTTGGAAGCTCTACGACAACTGGTACGCCGATCTGGCCGGCCTCTCCGTCGAGCAACTGCGGGAGCGCCGGGCCTTCGCCTCCCAGCGGGCCGAGGGTGCCGCGGCGCGTGGCATGGGCCGCAACCCCAAGGCCGCGCGCGAGTGGCGCGAGAGGCTTCGCGCCGTCGAGGACGAACTCCTGAGGCGGGGCGTCCAGGAGGCGTAGCCACCGTGTGAGCATGCACAGAAGCACCTCGGCACCCACGGCAGGGCTGCGGACGGATGGGCACGGGCCCGGCGGCGAGCAGCGCCAGAGCCAGTGAGGCGAGGGCGCGGAGCTGAGCCGGTGGCGTCGGCAGCGGTCGCGCGTTTTCTCTCTCCACTGCAAGCAGCGCGGCGCGCCATGACTCGGCACGGCCGTGCCCCGGTGAGCCCGCGGTGAGCGCACGGTGAGTCGTCGTCGCCAGTGTTGGGCCATCGCCGGTCCCGCATCGAGGACCGGCCGCCGAGCGAGGAGCGGACGATGGGTGAACTGACGGGTAAGACGGCACTGGTGACCGGTGGGTCGCGGGGCATCGGCCGGGCGGTGGCCCTGCGGCTGGCCGCCGAGGGAGCACTGGTTGCGATCCACTACGGCGGCAACGACGACGCGGCCAAGGAGACCGTGACGCGGATCGAGAAGGCCGGCGGCCGGGCCTTCACCATCCAGGCCCGGTTCGGGGAGGAGGGCGCGGTGGAGAAGCTGTTCCAGGGGCTGGTCGCAGGACTCGCGGGGCGCGGGCTGGACATCCTGGTCAACAATGCGGGCATCTCCTCGACGAGTTCGATCTCCCAGGTGAGCGCGGACGAGTGGGACAAGCTGCTGGCGGTCAACGTCACCGCGCCGTTCTTCGTGATCCAGCGGGCACTGCCCCTGCTGAACGACGGGGGACGCATCGTCAGCATGGGGTCTACCGCCAGCCGGTTCGCCGTCTCCACACAGATCGGCTACACCGTCACGAAGGCCGCGGTCGAATCGCTGGCCCCATCGCTGGCCAACGAGCTGGGCCGACGAGGGATCACGGTGAACACGGTCGCACCGGGCGCGGTGCGGACCGATCTGACCGCCGGGTACACCTCGATTCCCGAGGTGGTCGCCGGGCTCGAGGCGATCACCGCGCTGGGCCGCATCGGGGAACCCGAGGACGTGGCCGACGTCGTCGGCTTCCTGGTGGGCCCCGGAGGACGATGGATCACCGGGCGTACCATCGACGTGTCCGGTGGTACGTACCTCGGCCCGATCGCCTGACCGTCCCACACTCCCGTTCCGAGCCGTCCCCGGCACGCGTTACGAGCCGTCCCCGGCTCCCGTTCCCGGCCCGCCGGCCCGATGTACGGGCAGTTGCGCGAGTGGATAATCACCCGCATGCGCTTCGGAATTCTCGGCGGGACACAGGCTTGGGGCGAGGACGGTGCGGAGGTGCCCCTGGGCGGGCCGGCGCGGCGAGCACTGCTGGCGCTCTTGCTCGTCACCCCCGGCGAGGTCGTCCCGGCCGACCGGCTGGCGGACGACATCGGGGCCGCCGGGGCCGGCGGTCCGAAGGGCGCGGCGCCGTCCGCCCACGCGATCCAGTCCCAGGTGTCCCGGCTGCGGTCGGCCCTGGGCGACACGGCGGCGATCGAGCGGGCGGGAGCCGGCTATCGGATCGCCGTCACCACCGAGGACGTGGACGCCGGACGGTTCGAACGGCTGGCGCGGGAGGGCCGTTCGGCGCTGGCGGAGGGAGATGCCGGAACGGCTCTGCCGCTGCTGCGTCAGGCGCTTCAGCTGTGGCGGGGCCCGGCGCTCGCCGACCTCACCGACAGCGCATCGGCCCGCGCAGCCGCCGTACGGCTGGAGCAGCTGCGGTTGGCGGCACTGGAGGACCGGCTCGAAGCCGAGCTGTGCCTCGGCGAACACCGCGCTGCCGTACCCGAGTTACGCGAACTCCTCGATCACCATCCACTGCGCGAGCGCCTCGCCGGGCTGCTGATGCGGGCGCTGCACGCGGATGGTGCCCAGGCCGAGGCCCTGGTCGTCTTCGAGCAGGTCAGGCGACATCTCGCCGACGAGCTGGGCGCCGATCCCTCCGCGGAGCTGGCCGCACTCCACGGCGAGCTGCTGCGTGCCGACGCGTCACCCGCTCCCGCCGCGCCGCCGGCCCCGCTCACCGCATTCGTCGGCCGTGCCGACGAGGTGACCGAGGTCCGGCAACTCCTGGGTGCAGCCCGCTTGGTGACCCTGACCGGCCCAGGGGGCGTCGGCAAGACGCGGCTGTCCGCGGAGGTGGCGGAGACGGCCGACGGCGAGGTGTGCTTCGTGGAACTGGCCGCGCTGCGCGACGCTGCCGTTCTGCCGCAGGTCCTCCTGGGCGCCCTGGGCCTGCGGGAGAGCGGGCTGCACACGGCGGCCGGCGTCCAGGGCCCGTTGGACCGCCTGGTCGCGGCGCTGTCCGGCCGGTGGCTGCTGCTCGTCCTGGACAACTGCGAGCACCTGGTGGAGGAGGTCGCCGTAGTGGCGGCACGCCTGCTGGCGATGTGTCCGCGCCTGCGCGTGCTGGCGACGAGCCGCGAACCGCTGGGTGTCGTCGGCGAACACCTCTACCCCGTACGACCGCTCGATGACGCCGCTGCCGCGGAACTCTTCACCGACCGGGCCCGGGCCGCGCGCCGGGCGTTCGTCCCCGACTCCGAGACCGTACGGCGCGTCTGCACCGCTCTCGACAACCTGCCGCTGGCCATCGAGCTGGCGGCGGCCCGGCTGCGCACCTTGACTCTGGCGGAGCTCTCGGCCCGGCTGCACGACCGGCTCGGCGTGACCGAGCGCGGCAGCCGCACTCCCGAGACCCGGCACCGCACGCTGCGCGCGGTGGTCGGCTGGAGCTGGGACCTGCTGTCGGAGCCGGAGCAAAGGGCCGCCCGGCGCTTCTCGGTGTTCGCCGGCGGGGCGGGTGTCGCCTCCGCCCTGCGGGTCTGCGACACGGACGAGGAGACCCTGCAGTCGCTCGCCGACAAGTCCCTGCTGGAGTGGACGGACGGTCGCTGCCGCATGCTGGAGACGATTCGTGCCTACGGCGCCGAGCAGTTGGATGCCGCGGGCGAGACGGAGCCGGTACGGCGCGTCCATGCCGGGACGCTGCTGGAGCTGCTGCGCGCCGCCGGCCCCGGCCTGCGGCGGAGTGAGCAACTGGAGCTGCTGCCCGCGCTCGCGGCGGAGCAGCCCGACCTGCTGGCGGCCGTGCGCTGGGCGGTCGGGGCACGGGAGACCGGAACTGCCCTGGAACTGATCGCCGCGGCCTCGACGTACCTGTGGATCCGCGGCGCCTCCGGCACCCTGGCCCCACCGGCACGCACCGTTCTCGGTGCCATGGGCGACACGCCCCCGGACGGGCTGGGCGAAGAGTACGCGGTCTGCGTGCTGATCGCCGCATCCGGCACGGCCGGGCGGGAGGTGTGGCACCGGCACCGGGCAACGGCGGGCAAGGCGCTGACCGTCGCGTGGTCGGACGGTCGGTCGGGTCACCACCCGGCTGCCCTGCTGCTGTGGATGATGCACAACGCGACGAGCGAGGGGGACGCACCGGGTGCGTTCGCCCTCGTCTCGGCCCAGCGCGAGAGCCGTGAACCGTGGGCCGGCGCTGCGGCGCAGTACGTGACCGGCTTCGGTGCGCTCGGCGATGGCAACCTGGCCGAGGCTGAACGGACCTTCCGTACGGCGGTCACGGAGTTCCGTGCGCTGGGCGACCGTTGGGGCGCCGCGCTGGCGCTGGACGCGCTCGCCGGCGTCGCGGGCACGCGGGGTGACCGGCGGACGGCGGTCGCGCTCACCGATGAGGCGCTAGGCCTCGCCGAACAGCTGGACGCCCTGGAGGACTGTGCCGACCTTCTGGTCAACCGGGGGGACCTGCGTGTCGACGTCGACCCGGAGGCGGCAAGGGCCGATTACGCGCGGGCAGCCGAGTTGGCCCGCCGCGCCGGCAGCACCGGCGCCCTGGCGGCGGCGCTGCGCGGACTCGGCGACATCGCCCTGGCGGGGCGGGACCGGGCCACGGCGGAGAACCTCTACACCCAGGCCCTGGAACACCTCGACCCGCACGGGGTGAAGGGGGCCGCCAACCGCGTGCGTACGCTGGCCGGCCTGGGCCGGACCGCCGAGGCACACGGCGACTACGCCGACGCCCGGGCACGGTACCGGGAGGCCGCGCAGGCCGCGGTGTCCGCGGTCGTCGTGGCGGCCACGCTGCCCGAAGCACTGCGCCTGCTGGGCCTCCCCGGGCCGCTCGTCGAGACGCTGAGCCGACGGTGAGCGCTTGCCCCGGTGCTGGGCCTGTGCCGATGCCTCGGCCTGGACCCGGGCGGCGGCCCGCACCTTTCCCGACAACAAAGAACCCCCGGGTCCACGACCTGGGGGTTTCTGGTGGAGCGGGTGACGAGAATCGAACTCGCGCTCTCAGCTTGGGAAGCGACGGCGCTTGCGCGGACTCATACGCCCCGAGCTGGACGTACGCGCTGATCGGAGTTCCTCACGAGTGCGGGATCGCACCGTGATTGACCGCTGTTGCCCGCTCCGCGGCATCGGTGCACAGCCCGCCTGATGCCCACCCTTGAGGTCGGCCCGGTGAGGGCTGGGTCCGCCGGACGGGCGGGAACCGGCCCAGCTCCATCCCGTCGCTCCCACGACAGCCGACGCTGTCGTCACCCCGACCGCGGGACTTCCGGCCCGTACTCTCGTGTGACCACCACAAGGCGCTCCGGGTGGCCCGCGCCCACGCGATCAGCTGGAACCGGAGCTGCCGGCCGCCTCGTCCGCGGCACGACGGTACTCGGCGTTGATGCGCTGAGCTTCCTCGAGCTGGTCCTCGAGGATGACGATGCGGCAGGCGGCCTCGATCGGGGTGCCCCTGTCGACGAGCTCGCGGGCGCGAGCGGCGATCCGCAGCTGGTAGCGGGAGTACCGGCGATGCCCACCCTCCGAGCGGAGCGGAGTGATCAGACGAGCCTCGCCGATGGCTCGAAGGAAGCCCGGGGTGGTGCCGAGCATCTCGGCTGCCCGGCCCATCGTGTAGGCGGGGTAGTCGTCGTCGTCCAGAAAATCACTAAGAGGGTTGTCCGCTGTCATGTCACCTCGCTGTGCAACGCGTCGAGGGGCCTTGGTGCCGTACGGCACCAAGGCCCCGAAGGAAATTCAACACCATCTGTCGGCCCTACTGCTGTGCCGACCTTCTGTTTCCGCTATCCGGCCCGGCAGGGGGCGGGGTAGCGGGGGATCGCAGTTGCTTGACCGGGGACCACCATCCATTCCGGGGTCTTGCGGTACCCGGGCCGAGTGCTTTCTCGGGCCGGGCGATCCTGATGGCGTCTGCTCCTCCGTTCCTCTCTGAACCAACCACTGGATGAATCGGCACTGCGGTACTGCTGCGGCAGCTCCTCGACATGCGAGCCGCCCAGTGCGGCTCCCAGCGCCGTCGCCGTTCTGGGAAACCTTGGCTTCGAGGCTCGAGAGCCGCACTGACCTGCGAATTTCGTGTACAGCTACCCGCCAGTTCGTTTCTGCCGGGTCTCGTTCGACCGTCTTCTACGACAGGGAGCATAACCACGCCGCGAGGTAATGTCTACTCTGGCAAGAGTAGATTTCACCTCTATGACAGAGGAGGAATCCTGCCACCTGCGACGACGACCTCCCTCTAGTCCGTCGCGCGCGGCGCCACGACGGATGGGGCTCCTCGCCGCTCGGTCAAGAACCGCCTCCCGCCGTCCGCGAAGCTGCTTCACCTCCCGCGGGGCGGGCCCGAGACAGGCAGCTGAATAAGATCTGCTCTCATGTCGAACCCTGATGAACTGCTTGTCGCTCTCTCCGCCGCGGTGGAGTCCGAGCGAAGCAATCAGATGTCGCTGACCGTGGTCGTCGGCGGCGCCGTCATCACCGGCCGGCTGGCTCCCGAGGCCGTGTGGAGGGAGCGGGTGGCGGAGGTCCTGAAGGAATCGGACCGCCTCGGGCCGTTCTCCGGCGTCTTCACCGGCGGCCCGCGAGGGGAACGGCCCGGCCGCGGCGGAGATCCCACGCATCTGCACTTCCATCTCGCGCGGATCCTGCAGGGCAGCCTCGGTATCCCGGAGACGGGCGGCATGTACCGAGTCGCGATCAAGGACGTCAGCGCATGGACCGTGGGTGATTTCAGCTACTTCGACCGGTGAGACGCTGTCCCCGCCCCGCTGCTCGGCCAAGAGTCTCCGAGCGGACGAGGACACAGCGGTGGGGGCTCTGTCGACGCGCGTCGACAGAGCCCCCAC
>NZ_JBSFDP010000030.1:0-81751 GCF_053593975.1 Streptomyces sp. NPDC002004 | reverse complement strand
GGGGGCGCCCCCCCGCCGGCCGCGGCCGCCCCCCCCCGCCGCGGGTCAGAACGCCGTGTGGGCGAACCAGTGATCGAGAACTGCGGCCTCTCCCGAGACCTCGAAGACCGGGGCCTGGTACGAGCTGCGGCCGTAGAGCAGCAGCAGGAGGTCCGCCGCCCGCCCCCGTACCGTCACCCGGGCTTCCGACGGCGCGTCGGTCTCCGGGCGAGGCAGCAGGCGGAAGCCCTCGGGGTCGAGTCGCACCCGCCACTCCTCACCGGTTCCGCCGGCGGAGTCCGTGCACTGGAAGGCGACGATCTCGCCGTTGCCCCGCAGCTTCCCCACGCCCGGGGCGAAGAGACCCGCGTAGGGGAGGTTGACGAGGAACTCGTCCACTCCGTCCGCGGCCAGCGCGGCGTCGATGCCGGGCTCACGGCCGACGGCGCGCTCCGCGTCCACCCGGTGCACCAGTGTTTCGAACAGCATCCGGCGGGCCCAGAATCGCGCGTGCTGGTCCTCGCCCCAGGCCCACATCGCCGCATGGGGATCGGTGTCCCGCAGCACGGCGGCCACTGCGGGCACGCCGGCTGCCACCCACTCTGCGTACTCCTCCGGACGTTCCGGCAGCCCGAGCTGCACGTCGCGGCTGCGCGGGGGTTCCTGCACCATCTGTGTCAGCAGGGTGCAGAACCAGCGCTGCAGCGCTCCCACGTGCTGACTGAGCTCGGCCAGCGTCCAGTCGGGGCAGGAGGGGACGGTGGTCGCGGGGTCCGCGTCCTTGACCGCCTCGACGAAGTGCAGGGTCTCCCGCTCGATCGCCTGCCGGTAGGTGTCGTACGGCAGTGGGTGTCCTGCCCGGCTCGTCGTCTCCATCTGCTGCCGCCTCTCTGTTCGCAGGACGGATCCTGAGCACGGATCTCGTCGTGATCAGTGTGTCTGCTGGAGTCCGCTCGAAGGCAAATCCGTGGGTGTCGTCCGGCTGCTGCGCCGGTCTCGCGTCGGCCGGGATCGTGCCGTCCGTCGCTGTCGATGCGGTAGGAGGCATCACCCGCAGCGCACGCACCGGGCCCGGCTCCGTCGCACGCCCTGCCGCGGCTTCCCGCCGGGCTGACGGCCGGTCCGCCCATCCGGGCCGGTTGCGCATCGGCCAGTTGGAACTGCTCGTCCTCTCGCGCCGTCCGCACCGGGCGTCGATCAGGAGGCGGCGCCGCAGAACGTGGAGGCGTCGAAGGCCGGAGCCTGGTCGAGGTCTTCTGCCGGACCGACCTCGACCAGGTGGGCAGGTCAGTCGTCGAATGCCTGGTAGAGGGTGGTCCAGAAGTCGTGGATGGCCCGCGCCGAGTCCGGAGTGGACATTCCCGTCTGGGTGAGCAGGATGCCGACGAGCTGGTTGTCCGGGTCGGCGTATGCAGTGGTGCCGGCTCCGCCGTCCCAGCCGAACTGGCCGATGGGCGCGAAGTCGCCATGGTAGGTGCGCACCGTCATCCCGAAGCCCCAGCCGCCGTGCTGCCCCAGGCCGTGTGACATATGGACAAGATTGCGGGCCAAGGCTTCTCGGGCGGCGAGCTGCTCGGGCAGGAGGCGGTTGGTGGTCATCAGCTCGACGGCGGGCCGGGACAGGATCCGTCGGGTCCCGTGCATCCCGTGGTTGAGGAGCATCCGGAAGTAGGCGTGATAGTCGTCGACGGTCGAGTCGAGTCCGCCGCCGGCTGACGGGAATGCCGGAGGCCGACTGTGGTGTCCCCCTTCGGCCTCGTCCTCCACGGTGAACTCTCCGGTCTGCGGATCGGGGGCGTACAGAGGCGGCAGCCGGTCGATCCTGTCGGCGGGCACGTGGAAACCGGTGTCCTTCATGCCCAGCGGATCGAAGATGCGTTCGCGCAGGAAGTCCTCGAACGACTGGCCGGTGACCCTGGCGACGAGCACGCCGAGCACGTCGTCGCTCACGTTGTACTGCCACCGTTCTCCGGGCTGGTACATCAGCGGGAGCGTGCCCAGGCGGCGCATCCACTCATCCGGCTCCAGTCCCGGCAACAACCATCCGTCCTCTTGGCCGTAAACCCCCTGCTCGAAGAACGCGCCCATCATCGGCGAGTCCTTCGCCGTCATATCCAGTCCGAGCCCGAACGTGGAGGTGAGCAGATCCCGTACGGTGATCGGTCGCCGCGCCGGCACAGTGTCGTCCAGCGGGCCGTCGGCCCGCTTCAGCACCCGCCGGTCGGCGAGCTCGGGCAGCCACCGGTCCACCGGGTCGTCCAGCCGCAGCCGGCACTCGTCCAGCAGGACCATCGCCGCCGCCACCGCGACCGGCTTGGTCGTCGAGGCCATCCGGAAGATGGTGTCCCGGCGCATCGGCGCGCCACCGTCATGGCGCATCGTGCCGAGCGCTTCGACATGGGTCTCGTCGCCCTGGCCGACCAGGGCTACGAGGCCGGGAATCCTCCCGGTCTCGACATGCCGTACCAGCACCTCGCGCAGCCTGCGCAGCCCTGCTTCCGAGAAGCCGCCAGTGCCTTTTCCCATCATGAATCCCCCTGCTTACAGTGTTCGATACACACGGTGTTTCGATCTTGCGAGACCCGTCCCGGCGTGGCGCTCATGGGTTGAGACGGGGGCGCTTGGCGTCGCCCGGTTCGCGGCCCTGAGGGCGCAATCGCTGAACCGTTCTTGGCATCCACCAACCGCTCCGATGCCGGCTGTCGCCGTCTCGACGCCGCCGCTGACATTGCGGCGAGAGGTAGTCGGCGGTGGCTTGGTACACGCGTCACGGCGTCGTCTCGACACGACTCCGGGCGTCGCACGCCCGTACGGAGAGGCGATGTACGCGACTTCGGGAGGTACCCCCGGACCGGTGGTGGGGAAGTCGGCGACGGCGCGACCGGACGCAGTTCGCATCCCCGTAGCCGGCGCTCTTCCGCCTCAGCTCGTCGCAGGCCGCAGACGCCGGGACGACGACGGCTGCCGTCCGGCGTCGCGCTGCCGGACGGCGTCGCGCTGCCTCCCGGCGTCGCGCACATCCGAGAAGCGCCGACAGCCGTGGTGCCGCCCGAACTGCTGTCGAAACGCTGCTCCTTGCCGTGTACGAAGCCACGGCCGGGCATGACTCCGTGCTCGGGTAGTGCAGACAGTCGATGAAAGCGGTGCTCGGCCCCCGAGCACAACGCGCTGTGCCGTTGTCAGGCTGTCTTGTCTTCTTCTCCGGTGTTTTCGCCGGCGGCACGCTCGATGGCGTCGGTCAGCCGCTTCCGCGCACGAGGGGGGACATAGCCGCCCTCCGAGTAGTTCTGGACGAAGGCCTCGACGAACTCCACCGGGTCCTCCCCGACGATCTCGCGGATCGGCGTTCCGTCCGCCGCGGCCTGCTCGAACAGATCGGCGAGGTCCTCGAACATCGACGCATTGCTGTCGCCGTCGGTCGGCACGAAGTACATCAGGTACCGCTCGATCGCCTCGACCGCCGTGCGGTAGCTCTCGGGAAGCCGACGCGAGCGCGCCTTGTACTCCCTCCAGCGTTTCTTGGGCCCGATCACCTTCGAGATGAAGCCGCCCTTTTCGACACCGGACATGATCACTCGCCCCCTTCGCGGAGCTGTTCCAGTCGTTCCGTGAGGAAGCTCCACGTCCTCCAGAACTCTTCGAGGTACTCCCGCCCCTGAGCGTTGAGGGAATGCACCTTGCGTGGCGGCCCCTTCTCGGAGGGGACCTTCTCCACGTCGACGAGGCCGCGCTTCTCCATCCTGATGAGCAGCGCGTAGATGGTCCCTTCGGCGATGTCGGAGAAACCCTGCTCCCGCAGCCGTGCCGTGATCTCGTAGCCGTAGGCGGGCCGGCCGGACAGGGACGCGAGAATGATGCCCTCCAGCGTGCCCTTGAGCATCTCCGTCATCAGCTTGGTCATGGAACACCTCCTTCCCGAGCTATTCAGTGCTGCTGACTACTGGTACACAGTAACGCTGACTACTGGTACTTAGCAAGACGGAATAGTGGAGGTGCGGCGAAGCCGGGGGCGGCGCCCGGCCGGCCGAGAGCGCCAACAAGGGCTCGGTGGGCCCATTCCGGGTGAGGGGCGGCCAGGGAACCCGCCGCCCGGCCGGGCCGGCTGCCGGGCGGCGGGTTCCTGCCGACGGTTTCAGGAGACGCGCAGCGGTTCCTCTAATGGTTCACGTTCGCCGGGCAGAGACGGCGCGGAGCGGTGTCGCCGCGCAGCTTCGCGTCCACACAGCCGCTCGGGAGTCCCTTGTACGGTGTGGCGCCGAAGTTGGCCGTCACGGTGAGGATGCCGTCACCGAAGACGGTGCGCTGCACGGTGCGGTCGGACGTGAGGCTGCGGAAGTCGGTCATCGGCCGGGTCCCGGCCGCGCGGTGCAGCGGCGCGAAGTACTTCTGGAGCGCGGCGAGTTCGCTGCCGTGCTGCTGGAGCGAGTCACCGCCGAGCACGAAGTTGAGCGGTGTGTTGTAGAGCATCGCGAGCAGGGCGCGAGTGGTCTTCTGTCGGGGCAGCTTGTCGTAGGACAGTTCCCAGCGCTCGACGTTGACCACGGAGTCGTGCAGAGCGGTCTCGTACAGAGGGACCCGGTAGGCGGGGTCGTACATCGCCTTGGCCACGTTCGCGGGTAGCTCGGCGGGCTTGAAGAAGATGCCGGGTGCGTCGGCGGGCGCGTAGCCTCCCCAGGTCTGCTTGTCGCGCTGCGCGGCCCACAGTCCGTCGGCCACCGGGGTGGCCGAGCCGTGGTCGAACGCGAGGACCTGGCCGGCCCAGGATCCGGCGGACTCCGAGCCCAGAACGAGGTGGCCGTCCTCGCTGATCCGCTTCATACGGGCGAGCCGGTTGGCGCGGTCGCGGGCCTTCGTCATGGGGTGGGCGGTGCTGTGGTCCCGGAAGAGCTCGCCGGCCGCGTCGACGTCGAGGAAGTAGCTGTCGGCGCCGTTGCGGGTCATCGCACGTGTGCGGTCGGCAAGGTAGTCGTGACCCGGCTCGGCCTTCTCGAACGCCTCGGAGCTGAGGTAGCAGCCGCGGTCGTGGAAGCCGGGTACGGGAGCGCCGTCGGCACCGCGGACGCAGAAGTCGGGGTACACCCGGCCGGGCCATACGGAGGTGGGGGCGTCGGAGGTCGCCGGGTCCTGGCCGTTCGCGAAGGAGTCGTAGGGGCCCACCAGGTATCCCGCCTGCTTCGCGGCGGTGGTCGCGGCGGCGTCCATGGGGTGGTCGTCGGCGTCATAGCCGAGCCACATGCGGTCGACGCCCAGAGCGCGCAGCCGTCGGGCGAAGTCCGCCTTGCGGGCGTCGCCCCACAGGTAGGCATGGAAGGCGCCGAGGAGCTTGGCGTCGGCCGGATTGTCCCGGATCTTGTCCCGCAGGGCGGTGAACTGCCCGTGTTCCTTCATCCAGGCCCGGTAGTCGCGGGCCGCGGCGACGGGCGAGCCGTCGGTGAGGGACAGGGCAACGGTGTATGCCGAGGTGCCGTCGCCCCGTGAGAAGGCGTGGGTGGCGGTGGTGCGGAGCCGCCCGTGGTCGGAGGTGAGGTGCAGTGCGGTGCCGATGTCGCTGGGCACGAGGTAGCTCACGCCCCGGTGACCGCGGAAGGTGTATCCCCACAGCGGCATCGCCAGGTCCGACTCCATGGCGAGGTCCGTGTCGGTGAGCTGGGCCTCCGACGAGTTCCAGAAGCGGTCGGCAACCGGGATGGACAGGCCTTCGCCGCGCGGCAGCTGCACGGCCCGAGCCGCCGGGTCCGCTCCGGTGACGGGCCACGACAGGCTGCGGGCGCCGTCCGCCGATGCCTTGCCTGTGGCCTTCACCGTCAGCACGAGGCGGCCGTCGTCCCCGGCGCGGGCGGTGACGTCGAGCCCGGTGTCGGGGTAGCTCCAGCGGGCGGTGCCGGGCTCGGTGGTCACGGGGCCGGGTGTGCCGGGGGCGGTCGTGGCGGGTGCGGACAGCTCCACGGTTCCCCGGCCGGTGCCGGCCGTGACACGCAGGGAGGCGGTGTCGACGGTGGCGGTCCCGCCCCGGACGGGAATCGCGACACGGTGGCCGCCGGTGACGACGGGCCGCGGCGGTTGCTGTCCGGAGTGCGTGGTGGATGCCAGCGTGGTGGACGCAAGAGAGAAGCCGGACACCGAACACGCCAGTGCCACCGCTGCCGTCGTACGGGTCCGGGTGAAGTGCTTTCGATTCATGGGACGTTGATAACGAGCACTTCTAAGAGCGCTTATAAGAGACCTGGTCGGGGCGCACCTGCCCGCCCTGCGCCGAGCGCCGGTCCCGGGCCGGGACGCGGAGTGCGGGCCGGGGACGGGACGCCGTGTGCGGGCCGGTCCGGGACGCGGAGTGCAGGCCGGGGCGCGTGCGGGCCGGGGCCGGCTACCGAGTCGGCTCGGCTGACGGAGCCGGCCCGCTCCCCTCGCGCGGGACCCGCAGCAGGAACCGCGCCCCGCCGCCCGGTGCGGTGTGCGCGGACAGGTCGGCGCCGTGGGCGCGGGCGATCTGCCGCGCCATGGCCAGGCCGAGCCCCGACCCGGGCAGGGCGCGGGCCTGGCGCGACCGGTAGAAGCGGTCGAAGACGTACGGGAGGTCCTCGGCCGCTATGCCGGGACCGTGGTCGCGGACGGTGAGCTCGGCGGCGTCGCCGTCGACGGTCAGCCGGATGTCGACGGGGGCACCGGGAGGGCTGAACTTGGCCGCATTGTCCAGCAGGTTGGTCAGCAGCCGGGCCAGCCGGGCGGGGACGCCGAGGACGGTGTGTGCGGCGAGCTCCGTGCTGAAGGGGGTGTCCGGCCAGTGCGCCCGGGCATCCTGGACGCACCGTTCCACCAGCAGGTCCAGGCGCAGCGACTCCACCAGGGCCTGTGGCTCCTCGTCCCGCGCGAGCTCGATGAGGTCGTTGACCAGGCCGGTCACCTCGCGCAACTGCCCGCCGAGCGCTGCCGACGCCCGGTCGCGCTGCGCTTCGGAGAGCCGGTCGGCGCGGGCCAGCAGCTCGGCGTTCGTCCGCAGCGCGGTGAGCGGCGTGCGCAGTTCGTGGGAGGCGTCGGCGACCAGGCGGCGCTGCGCGGCGATGGACTCCTCCAGCTCGCCCAGCATCGTGTTGAAGCTGGCGGCGAGACGGGTGATCTCGTCATGGCCCCGTCCCCCCGTCCCGGGCACCTCGATCCGGTGCGCGGTGTCACGGGTGGTGGCGATCTGCTCGGCGGTGGCGGTGAGTCTGCTGACCGGGATCAGCGCCCGCCGGGTGGCGAGGTAGCCGAGCCCCGCCGCGAGCAGCGCACCTGCGGCGCCCGCCCCGGCGAGCAGCAGGCCGGCCTGGCGCACGCCCTGGTCCACGGTGTCGGAGCGGATCGCGAGTTGCAGCGCGCGGTGGCCGTGCACGGGGGTGGTGAGCATCCGCATCCGGTATCCGCGCAGGGTGATGTTGCTGTAGTAGGCGGCACGGGAGCCCGCGGCGACCTGGCGTGCGGCGTCACCGACGGGGATCACCGGTTCCGTGCCGCCGGCCCGGTCGTCACCCGCGGCGCCGCTGTCCGCGGTGACGATCTGCGCGCATGCCGGGGCCGCGAGCCAGGTGCATTCGCCGTAGAGCGTTCCGGTCGTGCCGTCGCGGTTCTCCTGGGTGACGAGCGTGGCCTGCTGGGTGAGCTGGAGGTCGAGCTGGCGCACCAGCTCGTAGCGGATCACGACGTACGCGGCCGCGCACACGCCCACCACGACCAGCGCCACGGCGGCCGAGGTGATGAGTGCGATACGGGTGCGCAGCGGCGGGCGGCCCGGCCGGGCTCGCAGCATCAGGGTGCGCAGGGGTCGAGCGGCACGGAGGATGCGGGACGCCGTCATCGTTGGGCCAGTTCGTAGCCGACGCCGTGCACGGTGTGCACCAGGCGCGAGGCGCCGTCGACCTCGAGCTTGCGGCGCAGATAGCCGATGTACACCGCCAGCGAGTTGGAGTCCGGCCCGAACTCGGTGCCCCAGACCCGTTCCTGGATCATCTCGCGCGGCAGTACCTGGCCCGGGTGCTGGAGGAGGACCTCCAGCAGGGCGAACTCGGTGCGGGTGAACTCCATCCGCCGCCCGCCGCGCACGCCGGTGCGGTGGGCCGCGTCCACGGTCAGATCGGCGAAGGTCATCACCTCGGGCGGCCCGTCGTCGGCCGTCCCCGCGGGAGCGGCGCGACGCAGCAGGGCCCGTATCCGAGCCAGCAGCTCGTCGAGGGCGAAGGGCTTGACCAGATAGTCGTCGGCTCCCGCGTCCAGTCCCGCCACCCGTTCGCTGATCCCGTCGAGCGCGGTGAGCACCAGAACGGGCGTACGGTCGCCGAGCCCGCGCAGCCTCCGGCACACCGACAGCCCGTCCAGCACCGGCATGGCAACGTCCAGCACGACGGCGTCGGGCGGATCGGCGGCCAGGACGCTCAGTGCCTCCAGCCCGTCGCCGGCTTCGCGTACGTCATAGCCCTCGATGGTCAGGCCGTCCGCCAGCGCCGCCCGCACTTCGGGGTCGTCGTCCACCACGAGGAGGGTCCTGCGGGGCGGGGCGGAGCGTCCCGGGCACGGTGACGACGAGGCGGCGGCGGACATGGAGGCCTTTCGGAGAGCACAGGTCGGCACCCAGCCTCGCAGAAAGCATTCTTAGAAGCCTCTTACGGATCGTTGCGGAGCCAGGTGGAAGCCGCCGCAAGCGTCGGCGCCCACTGCTCCCTTGTGTCTCCCTTGTGTCTCCCTTGTGTCTCCGTCACACGATCCTGATCTATACGGAACCGTATATCAGGCCTAGCCTTGATCTATACGGCATCGTATAGATAGGGACCTGCCATGAGACTCCCGAGCTCCGCGCACACTTCCCGCCCCTGGCGGATCCACGAGATCGCCGGCGACTTCACTCTCGAGGACGTGTGGGCGCTGCCCACGCCCGGCGGCCTCGACGACCTCGCACGGCTGGTGCGCCAGTTCGCGGACGACGACGGGACGCAGCAGGGCGCCTCCCCGGTGCCGCGGCTGCTCTTCGCGATCCGCCGGCAGCTCGGGAAGGTGTTCGGCTGGGATGCGCCCGGCAAGGGCATCGGCGCCCGGGTGGCGACGCTCCGCGACCGGTTGCCGGCAGATCTCCGTGACGGCGACCAGGGCCCCGAGCTCCCCGGGTCCTTGACCTCCGTCTACCTGACGCACGACGAATGGGCGGCCGAGATCGCCAACGGGACCGTCCATGCGGTGCGGCACATCGCCTGGGTCCCGGACGGGGAGGGCGGTTACCGCGGCCAGATGGCCGTCCTGGTGAAGCCCAACGGGCTACGCGGCGCCGTGTACATGGCAGCCATCAAACCGTTTCGCCATCTGGGCGTGTACCCGGCGCTGATCCGAGGGATCGGTGACAGGTGGCAGGCCGGCACGGGCACGAGCAGCGCAGGCTGACCGCCCCGCGGAGCCGGACCGGCCGTACGACATCCGTTCCCGGTGAGGAGGTGCACGTGCGGCCGGTCCGTCCGTGTGCGGCGCACGTTTCCGCCGCGGGACACGAGCGCATCCGCGGCGGCCCCGTCCGCCGAAGGAGGGAGCAGCGGTCCGGTACGCCGGACGGCGCGGGCATGTGTCAGGCATCGGGCCGACCTGAGGAGGACGGATGGCGACGAGGGCCGGACGGAACGGACGCGCTGATGTGATCGTCGTGGGTGCGGGTCTCGCGGGCCTCACCTGCGCCCTCGATCTGGCTGCTGCGGGACTGGACGTGTCGGTGCTCGAGGCGTCGGACGGCGTCGGCGGACGGATGCGTACCGACACGCACCGCGGATTCCTGCTGGACCGGGGATTCCAGGTGTTCAACACGTCCTACCCGCAGGTGAGAAGACGTCTGCGGCTGGCGGATCTGAGGCTGCGTCCCTTCACTCCCGGAGTGCTGGTGCACACGCGGGACGGCGGGCGCCTGCGGTTCGGCGATCCGACGCGCAGGCCGCGGGACGCGGCGCGCTTCGTCACCGGCCGACACGCGACTGCCCGCGATCTCTCGGCGCTCGCCGCACTCACGGCCAGGGACACCCTCGTGCCGCCACGCGTTTTGAAACGTCTCCCCGAGCACACGACCCGGACCGAGCTCTCCCGGGCCGGGGTCTCCGACGCCGCCGTGGACACCATCCTGCGCCCGTTCCTCGCGGGGGTGTTCCTGGAGGACGAGCTCGAGACGTCGAGCCGTGTGTTCCATCTGGTGTGGCGCAGCTTCGTCCGCGGCACCCTCGCCCTTCCCGGCAACGGCATCGGAGCCGTCCCCGGGCAGCTCGCCGCCGCACTGCCGCCGGATGTCGTGGAGCTGGGAACGACGGTGTCGGAGCTCACCGCGGGCGGTGTGGTGCTGGGCGACGGGACCGTACGCGAGTCCTCGGCAGTGGTGGTCGCCACCGGCGCCACGGCCGCCGCGGCTCTCGTCCCGGCGCTGGAGATCCCGGCGATGCGTACGGTCACGACGTACTACCACTCGGCGCCGGTGTCCCCCCTGCACGAGCCGACCCTGTTGCTGGATGCACGGCGGCGCTTCCTGAACACGTGCGTGCTGACGGAGGTCTCACCCACGTACGGCTCCGACGGGCGTGCCCTGGTGTCGACGTCGGTACTGGGACGGGACGAGCCGGGGCGCGAGGCCGCGCTGCGCACCGTGCTCGCCGAGGTGTACGGGACGGACGCGGGCGGCTGGGAACAGGTGGCGGTGTACACGGTGCCCGGGGCGCTGCCGGCGATGCTGCCGCCATGGCCGCTGACGCGCACCAGCAGGGTGTCCGAAGGTCTCCATGTGTGCGGCGACCACCGCGCTTCGGGGTCGGTCCAAGGGGCCATGGCGTCGGGTGCACGCGCAGCCCGGGAGGTCCTCGCGCACCTCCGGCCGACGGCGGGCACGCGGCACCGGTGAACCGGCCCGCGGAGGCGGAGCGCCGGTGACGAAGTGAAGTGCGGGCGCACACTGGGGAACCGCGGCCGACAACGGCGGACTCCTTCTCCGCCGGCGCGGCCCACGAGCCTCGACGCCCCCCAGGAGGACGACCTTGCTCACCACCGCCGAGTACACGGCACTGTCCACGCTGGACGTGGCCCGTCATGTCGGCCGGGGTGATCTGTCGGCCCACGAGGTCGTCACCGCCGCGCTCGCGCGGATCGCCGAACGCGACGCCGCTCTGCGCGCGTTCACCGACGTCTGGGCCGAGCAGGCCCTCGCGCGGGCCGCGGACGTGGACGAACGGCTCGCGCGCGGTGTCGCCCTGCCGCTGGCGGGCGTGCCGATCGGCGTCAAGGCGAGCGAAGGTCCCGGCTCCTTCCAGAACCGTCGTCTCGCGGCCGCCGGATGCGTGCCGGTGGGCGCCACCTCGGTGCCCCGCACCCGCTCCGGCTGGCAGACCTACGGCCACACCGACCGCGGTCCGACACTCAATCCGCTGGATCCGGACTGGTCGCCGGGCGGGTCGTCGGCCGGTGCGGCGGCTGCCGTGTCCGCGGGTCTCGTGCCGCTCACCACCGGATCCGACGGCGCCGGGTCGGTACGCATCCCCGCCGCGTGGTGCGGTGTCGTCGGCTTCAAGCCCACCAATGGCCTGCTGCCCGCCCGTGACCGGGCGGGACTGAACTCGCCTGGCGTTGTGACCCGCAGCCCCCGCGAAGCCGCCGCCTATCTCGACGCGGTACTCGGCGAGAACCCCGGCGCTCTCCGCAACGCTCCGGGCTCCGCCGGACGCCCGACGGCGACCTGGTCGGCCACCTTGGGATACGCCGACACGGACCCCGCCGTGGAAGCGACCGCCCTCCGCGCGGCCCGGCAGCTTGCCGACGCGGGGCTGCTCACCCTGGTCGAGGACCGTCCCCTCCTACTGCACGATCCCGCGCCGGTCTGGACGGCTCTGCGCTCCGGTGCAACCCCGCCTGCGGAGGCCAGGGGCGCACAGCAGGCCAACGCGCTTGCTCTCCACGGTCACTTCGAGCGCTCCGACCTCATCGTGACGCCGACCACCCCACACCCACCCCACGGGCACGACGGCCCGGGCTCACGGATGAGCGTGGCGCTGACCTGGGCTTTCAACATCAGCGGGAATCCGGCGCTCAGCCTGCCGGCCGGGGCGACACCGCAGGGCGAACCGGTCGGCCTGCATCTGGTGGCCCGTCGCTTCGCCGACGCCCGACTTCTGGACATGGCCGCCCACGCCCACGACATCCTGCGACGGAGCCCTCCGGACGGTCTCGGCCAACTCGGCCGCTGACACCGTCGGACCTGCGGTGGCCGCCCGCGGGGCGTGGTGTCTCGCCGAGCGGCGCTTCGGCCCGCCGGACTCCAGCGGGCGCGGCGGTGTGGTCCTCGTCATGGGTACGGCCGTCGAAGGCCGATGACGTCCCCGGCGCCCTCCCGGTGCCGGTGGAACAACGGGCGCGCGCCGCCCGCCGGGCTCCGCTCCGCCTGCACAGGCCAGGATCCGGCGGGGCCGGCCGCGCCCGTACGCGCACGACGTCAGTCCTCGAGCGGACGCAGCACCCCGGGGTCGCCGAACACGATGAGGGTGTCGCCGGGCCGCAGCGTGCTGTCCGCGTCCGGGTTGGGCTGCAGGGTGCCGTCCGCACGGCGGATCAGAAGGGGTACCGCGCCCGGGCACGCCTGCCTCAGGGACATACCGATCAGCCGGGATTCGGCGTCGACACGGATCTCGTCGAGGCGGCTGTCCGACGCTCCGGGCCGCGTGAGCTCCAGGAAGTCCACCACGTGCGGACGCACGGCGAGCAGCGCCATCCGTCTGCCGCTGGTGACGTAGGGGGAGACGACGCTGTCGGCGCCCGCGTGCACCAGGCGCTGTGCGGACGGCGGCTCCGATGACCGGGCCACGATCGCGATGTCCGGATTCAGCGAGCGGGCGACCACGGTGATGTAGAGGTTCTCGGCGTCGGAGTCCACTGCGCAGACCAGACCCCGGGCCCGGTCGATCCCCGCCTGCTTCAGCACCTCTTCGGAGGAGCCGTTGCCGATGAGGTAGGGCACGTGGTCACGCTGCATCGCCTCTTCCAGATCCGGTTTGCTGTCGACCACGACGAACGGGATGCCCTCGGCCTCGAACTCGCGGGCGACGGCCTGGCCGACCCGGCCGTAGGCGCAGACGATGAAGTGGTCCCGGAGTCTGTTCACCCGGCGCTGCATACGACGTCTCCTTCCGGCGCCGACCCGGCCCTCCAGGAGCGCGGTCCCGACGACACTCACCGCGGCCACGAATACACCGACGCCCAGCAGCGCCACGGAGGCGGTGAAGATCTTGCCGCCGGCCGGGAGCCGGTCCGCGCTCGAGAACCCTTCCGTGGTCAGGGTCATCAGCGTCAGGTAGAGGGCGTCGGGCAGCGCGTAGCCGAACGACATGTAGCCGGCCACGCCGTACGCGAGCAGCACCAGCACCGCGGACAGCACCAGCAGCGCCCGCCGTGGGATGTCGCGCGGTGTCCGCACGTCGCACTCCTGAGGTCGGCGATCCAGCGGCTTCAGTGTGCCGCGGCTCAGCCGTCCGGCCAGTGATCAACACTGCTCCGGCGTGTACGTCCGTCATCGTGGTACGCGGGCGGCGCGAGCCGCTGGGGGCACCCGGTCGCCCGGGGGTGCGGACGGTGCGCGCCACCGGGACACCCGGTCGCGGGCATACGGACGGGTGCGCACCCCTGCGAGGCCGGGCGACGCCCGCCGCCGCGCCGCCCGTTCGGCGAACCGGTCGCCGCGCCCCCGGAGGAGGTGCCGCGGCCCGACTCCATCGCTCCAGGCCCACGACGGCCGCTTCACCCCGGACCGTTCGCCGTACGCCGCCCACAGCGACTGTGACGGCACATGGATTCAGTGCGTCAGGAGCCAGTGGGCCGAGAGCAGATGGATCACGGCGAGCGCACCCGCGGCGAGAAGCATGCCCACCTTGCGCTGAACCGCGCCGATGGCCGCATCGCCGGCTTGCGCCAGCCCGGCGACGACGAGCAAGGGGACGAGCGAGTTCCAGGAGCCCGCCGCGAGCAGGACGAGCACGGCTGCGCCGAGCGGAACGGCGCGGGCGGCGTAGGCCCCTGCAAAGAAGCGGAGCCCGACGGTGACCTGTTCGCCCGCCGTCAGGGCCAGCCCGGGGCGCGCGAGTCCGACCAGGGCGGCGGCCCCCGAGACGAGCGCGGCAAGGGCGTTGAGTATCCCGATCACGAGGTGCGCGGACATTTCCATCAGTTCCTTAATCATTCTGACGCTGAATTATTCTGGCAAGGTACCATCGGCGTCATGAACGATGTCGACGTTCCCGGCGGACTGCCGCAGACGTTGGTCTTCCGCCTCGGCACCGTGGGGGCCGTGGCGAGCGACCGTTTCGCCGGGAAACTCGCGGACCGCGGCCTCAGGCCGAAGCACGTCGGGCTGATGAACGCCCTCAGCCGGGGAGCAGCCGCCTCGCAGCAGGAACTCGCGGCGCTGCTGGGGGTGGCACCGAGCCTCGTGGTCGCACTCGCCGACCAGCTCGAGGAACTCGGCGCCCTTGCCCGCACCAGGGATCCGCAGGACCGCCGACGGCAGGTGCTGTCCCTCACGGGACACGGACGGGCGCTGCTGCGCGACTGTCTGGCACAGGCTCGCGCACTGGACGAGGAGCTCGCCGCGCCCCTCACCCCCGAGCAGCGGCGAGCTCTCCATCAGGCTCTGGGCGTCCTCGCCGCCCATACCGGTCTGCCCACGGACTGAGCCCTCTGCACCGCGGCCCGCCGGACCGGCACGGGCGGGTCCGGCACCGCTGTGTCGATGTCCCGTCGGTCAGCCGAGACAGCCCGTCACGATGATGGGGCTCCCCGCGCAGTTGGTCGAGATGTTGTCCTTGATGACCGATCCGAGGACCGTGAACTGCGTGCTGGTCCAGACGCCGCCGGGTGCGACGGTGGAGGCGTTGTCGCGGACGGTGCTGTGGTCCAGGGTGACGCTGCCGCCGGCGTTGTAGACGCCACCGCCGAGCGACGTGCCGTTGCCGTTGGCGCTGTTGCTGCTGACCGTGCTGTTCTTCAGCACCAGTGTGCCGGTCGAGAAGTTGTAGATGCCGCCGCCCCTGCCGCCCGGGCCACCCAGGACATTGCCGGAGACGTCGGTGTCCGTGAGCTTCAGCGAGGCGCCGTTCCAGATGCCTCCGCCCTCGTGGAACGCACTGGTGATGTTGGTGTTGTTCTGGATCTTGCTCTTGATGAACTCGACCGTGCCGCCGTCCACGTCGAGAGCGCCGCCGTCATCGGCCGAGGTGTTGTTCTTGAGTGTGGTGTTCCTGAACACCGCGTTGCCTGATTCCTGGTCGATCGCGCCGCCGAACGACCGTGCGTGGTTGCGCGTGATGTCGGCGCCGTCGGCGTCGACGGCGCCGTCCGACTGGAGCCCTCCGCCGGTGTCCGCGTTGTTGAACGCGAAGGTGCTGCGGGTGATGGCCGCGGTGGCGCCCCCGTGTACGTCCACGCCGCCACCGGCGAGGGTGGCGGTGTTGTCGCGGAGGGTGGCCTCCTCGAGCTTCAGCTTGCCGCCGCTGTCGACCAGGATGCCCCCGCCGTCTCCCGGCGAGTGGCCGCCTCTGACCGTGACATCGTCGAGGCGGAGATCGCCGCCCGAGACGACGTGCAGGATGCGGAACGCACCCGCGTTCGCCGAGTCGCGGACGATCGTGGAGTCACGGCCGTGGACGGTGAGCTTCCTGCCGATGGCGGGCAGCCCGTCGTCGGCGGCGTAGGCCGAGGTCAGGTGGTAGGTGCAGTGGCGGGCGAGGGACAGGGTGTCACCCGCTGCTGCGTTGGCGATCGCGGTGGTCAGCGCTGACGTGCTGCACGCCACCGATCCCTCCGTGGCGGCGACGCCCGGCGCGGCAGCCGGGCCGGCGGCGACGGTGGTTGCCATGGCCGCGATACCGCACAGTTTGGTGGCTCTCATGCCTCTCCTCGAGATGCCGGGACCGCCTCGCCGATGCCCGGAGGCGGCTGCAGAGTGTCGGGACAGACGGAGCAAAGCTGGCACCGACGCCTCGGTCGGCGTGCCGCGTTCCCGGGTCACCCGGCCGCAGCAGAGGATTCGGCCGCAAGGCGGACCGGCGGTAGAGCCACCTGGCGGTGGCGTGGCGCGTCGGCCGCCCCGCCTCCCGGCCGGGTGGTGCCGACGAACGGCCCCTGCATTCCCGGACACGACGCGGAACACGGTTCCGTCGGGTGCGGCGGACGGGTCCGGGAGCCGATGCGGCGCAATCGGCCCATCACCGCACAGCGGGCGTGGCTCATATCACCGTTCAGGATGACGAACAGACCGGTGTAGGGGCAGGACCGTCGTCCGCGCTCCCCACTCCCCCGGCAGCACCCCTCCACCCGCCGTCTCGACAGGGGGAGGACCATGCCCGGCCCGCGGCCCACGGGCTTGCCGAAGGCCGAGAGGCGGTCGGTGAATCCGCCGAGGAGGACCAACGGCGACGGTTGGTGGAATCGCCGGGGAAGACGCACCGCCGGACCGGCGGAACGGGCGGAACACGGATCGGGGCGGCCTACCGCGTCGCCCCCGTCACCACTTCGCCTGGCGTGCGAGTTCCTCGGTCATGGCGCTCACCTGATGACCGGTCAGCGCGGTGTGCCGGTTGTCGCCGAAGGTGATGACCAGGGCGATGTCGCCCGCGCCGTCGACCGGGATACGGACCGAGGCGACGTTGCCGCTCGGGGTGATGACGGCCGTGCCGAGGTCCGCCTTCTCCACCTCGCCGAGGTACGCCTTGAGGGCATCGATACCCAGCCCGGCGTCCATATCGATGTGAGGCGCCATCAGCCCGACGGCCCGTCCGCGTTCGACCGCGACCGTCTCGACGAACAGCGGCTCCCCACCGAGGCGGTAGTCGCATTCCAGGAGCGCGCCCTTGGACCTCGCGAGCGGCGAGTCGGAGTCCGCCTTCTCGTCGAGTTCGGCACTGACCCGGCCCGCTTTGGCGGTGGCCGACACCCCGGCCTTGTCCGCCGCCTTGGCGAGGTCGTAGCGGACCGGGCAGCTCCGGGTGCCCTTGGCCGCGGCCCGGGCCTTGTCCCGCAGCCCCGACACCGACGCCTTGGCGGAGCCGTCCGAGGCACCCCCGGAACAGCCCGCCAGCACGGCGAGCGAGACGGCCACGGCTGCCGGACCCCAGGAACTCGTACGCCACCGTCGTCGTATGTGTGCAGTCATCAGACCTCCCGCGGTGATGATCGCACAGGAAGTCGATGCGACGGCCGGCCCCTTGGCGACCGTGGAGAGGTGGCAGGGCAGCGGTCGGCGGGGGCGCCTGCCGGATCGGGCACGAGCAGACGGGGGCTCCAGCATCTCGGTCGTCTCAGTCTGGCGGGGGATGCGGATACGCCCCGGGTGTGATGTCACCCGTGGAGTCGGCCGACGAGGGTGGGAGTCCTCGATGGACGAAAGGGGGAGCACCGTGGACCGGTGGGACCGGGCGGGGCGGCCGGCCGCGTACGGAGCGGCGCTGGTAATGACGCCCTATGCGCTGATCAAGGTCTCCTGGGTGGTCGGCGCCCTCGCGGGGCTGCTGCCGATCGGTGCCGGGTTCGACCTGGCCGGGTGGGTGGTGCTGAACACGGTGACGGTCGGCATGGCGGCCATCGGGATCGCCATGGCCCTCGCTCTGGTGCGGCCCTGGGGATTGCGGATACCCGGGCCGCTGGTGGTGTTCGTCGCGTGGGTGGGCTCGGGGTTCCTCGTCGCCATGGTGCCGTATGCCGTCCTGGACTCGCTGCTGGGGCTGTCGGGCGGTCGCGCGCACCACGAAGGCGATGGTCCGTCGATGCCGGGCTGGGAAGCCGCGCTGGTCCAGATCAGCTTCCTGGGAATGGGACTGGGCCTCGTTCTCGCCCTGCCCGCATATCTTCGGAGGCGCTGGCCGGACGGGTTCGCGGGACGGGTCGGCGACGCCGGACAGGGCGGTCGGCGCCGGGCGTTGTGGGCACCGGGCGCCGGCACGGTGGTGGGCATCGTGTGGCTCTACTGGGCGGTCGGCGGCACGGCCGGTGTCGCGCATCCTGCGGACCGTGGTGCCGACTGGCGCCTGCTGATGGGCGTATGCGGGCTGTGGGCCCTCACCGCCTCCGCCGCGACCTGGACGGTCAGCCGGGGGCGGCCCGCCCGGCTCCCCCGCCGGCTGCCGATGGCGTTCGGCTGGCTGGGGACGGGCTCGCTGTTCGCGTGGAGCGGCTGGAAGCTGCCGTTCACGTTGTACGTGGGGTTGGCGCACCCCGAGGGTGCGACGCTGCCGGAGGACCCCGCCGTCGCGGCCGTCCTCCATGCCGCCGCCGTCGTGGCGGGCGCGGTGATGCTGTCGACGCTCATTCGCAGGCGTGCAGGCACTGGCGGGTGACACCGCCGGACCGCCCGCCGTCTCCTCCTCGTCGGGCGGCGCCGGGGGGACGGCGATCCGACGTCCCCCGGTCGCTTCCGACGATGGGCGCCCCTCCCCTGTGGTCGGGGGCGCCCACGGTCATGTACGGCCGGTGGCAGGTCAGTTCTTGACCGGCCACTCCAGCGGCTCCTTGTAGAAGCCCTGCATCAGGTCGACCGCGGCGGCCTTCTGTCCCTCCGGGATGAGGAAGGCGGTGCAGATCTTCTCCGACTGGCCGGGGGTCAGCTTCTTCGAGCTGTCCGACGCCGGGCAGTTGGGCCACTTGGCCTCGCCCATGAGGACGATCAGGGCACGGGTGCGCTGCCCCTTGTCCGTCTTGACGACCAGGTCGTCGTCCATGTCTCCGACCGTCATGGCCTTGCCGCTCTTGTGGGTGAGCGTCGACCACACGTAGACGGGGATCTTGGGGCTTTCGTTCTTGTCCTTCTCCAGACCGGAGTGGTCCATGTCGGCCTTGGTACCGGTCTCCACCTTGGTCGGCGTGACCGTGTACTTGGCTCCCTTGGACCGCTGCTCGGTGCTCACCTGCTCCGGGCTGGACTCGCCCAGGCGGAAGGTCTTCCTGCCGTCCGACGCGCTGGATCCGGAACGGGAGGAATGCGAACCGTAGTGGTGCCGGCTCTTCTTCCCCGACCCCGAGTGGTTGCAGCCCGTCACGGCCACGGCCAACGCCAGGACGCCCACCGCCGCCGAAACAGCCTGAGTCCTCGTACGCATCTGTTACTTGCCTCCCCGTTGAACATCCCTGTCGCCCGGACGGACAACTCGCCCGCACGACAGGACCCTTCATTCGCAGGGGTGAATCCTGCCAGACGGCGATCACGGCCCTGCACGCAGGGGCGGTCAAGCGGAACGACGCCTCCGGCGACGGCCGCCCCAGGGCTGTCAGTCGAAGCCCCCCGACGACGCCGCTCACCGCCCGTAACCTCACGGCGGACGTTGTTCACCTGTGTCTCATCCGTGCCGTGACGGAGCGTCGGCGGATGTTCGGCAGTCCCTGTGAGGGTGCGTTGCGCCGCGGCTACCGATCGGTAGCCGCGAACCCTCCCCCCGAAGGGCACGTCGTGAAGCGCACCGCCGCCACAGCCACCGCCTTGGCCATGTCCCTGGCTGCCACCGTGCTCGGTGGCGCGGACGGCGCCACCGCGCAGACCGCGCATCATGCGCCGTACGCAGACCAGGGGTTCTACGGGACGAAGACGCCGTATGCCCCTCAGCAGGAACCGAGCGGCCTCCAGCATGCACCGAAGGGCTTCGTCCCGGTCTTCACCGAGAACGTCGCGCGCCACGGCTCGCGCGCCATGACGGACGGCGACGACGGCGACGCGGTCCTCTCGGTGGTACGGCGCGCCGGGGAAAGCGGCGCGCTCACCGGGCTCGGCAAGCGATTGGGCCCGCAAGTGCAGTCGTTGCTCGACGCCGCCTCCTCCCTCGGCTACGGCAACCTCTCCGGCCTGGGCGCGCAGGAGCAGCGGCGGACGGCGCTGCGTATGGAGGAGCGTCTGCCCACGCTCTTCCGGGCGATCGCCGCACGCCATGAACCCATCGTGGTGAAGACGTCCGGTGTGCCCCGTGCGGTGGCGAGCGCCGACGCCTTCACGCGCGGTCTGACGGACGCAGACGCGGCGTTGGCCGGTTCGGTCCGGGCGCCGGTCACGGACAAGGACCTGTTGTACTTCCACAAGCAGCCGCAGAACGCCGACTACCAGGCCTATCTGGCCGGCGACCTCGACCTGGCCGCCGTGCTCGCCGAGATCGACGGCGAGCCTCGCACCGCGCAGGCTGCCCGGCACGTCGTCTCACGGCTGTTCACCGACGAGTTCGCCGACTCGCTGCCCGCCGGTGAGCAGATCTCCTTCGCCCGCTCGCTCCACCAGCTCTACAGTTCGGCGCCGGACCTGCGCGCCGAGGCCCCGGACATGGACCTCGGACCGTTCCTCGCCCCGCGCGACGCACGGTGGTTCGCCTACCTCGACGACGCGGAGGAGTTCTACGAGAAGGGTCCTGCCTTCCGCGGGCGCACGATCACCTACAGGATGGCGAACGTTCTCCTCGAAGACCTCTTCGCCCAGGTCGAGGCCAAGGCGGACGGCAGCAGCGACACGGGTGCGGTGCTCCGTTTCACCCACGCCGAGGAGATCGAGCCGCTCGCCGTTCTGCTCGGCCTGCCCGGCAGCACCGAACCCGCGGAGCCCGGCCGGCCGTACTCGTACCGGAACAACCCGTGGCGCGGCGAAGAGGTCGTTCCGATGGCCGCCAATGTGCAGTGGGACCTCTACGCCGACACCTCGTCGGGGAACGCACACACCGGCGACAGGCCGGCCACCTACCTGGTCCGCATGCTCTACAACGAAAAGGAGACCGCATTCAAGCCCTCCTGCCGCCCCATAGCCAAGGGCAGCGACTTCTACAACCTCACTGAGCTGAAGCGCTGTTACGACCGCGGCTGAGGCCGGTCGGAGCGTCGGGCACCCCGCCCCGCCTGCGCGGTTCCCTCCCCGCTTCCGTACGCACGGAGACAGGGACCGCACCGACGCCGTACCGAGGCGGTCGTCGGCGTCGGCGGCTCGCTGTTCGCGGCGGCAGCCGTCCTGGCCCTCACCCCCGCTCAGCCGTACGGCACGGTGATCAGCACGGTCGGTGTCAAGGAGCGGCAGTACCCGAGCACCGACTCATCCGCACTGCGCATCCTGCGCTACCACGATCAAGTGGGTCCGCGGTGCAAGGTCCGCGCGCAGGACGTCGACGGCGACACGGTCTGGTACCTGCTGCGCGACCGGCAGTCCTGGGTGGCCTCGCGGTACGTGACGGTCACGGGGACGGTGCGGTACTGCAAGGACGTCCAGCGCTCGCTCCTCCCGGCCGGCCCCGGGTCGAGCCGCGCCGAGGGCTGAGCACTCCCGGCGCCGCACCGTGTGCGGCGGGACGGACCGGAGTCCTGACGGCGCAGGCGCCGTCAGGACTCCCTGTGCGCCGGGCCGCTGCGGACTCCGGCCCTCCGGGTCAGCCCTGGCAGATCCCGCGGGCGTAGTCGAACGACGCGGTCGCCTGCGAGTACTTCCACTGCGGATCCAGCAGATCCGTCTTGAGCTGCTGGGCCGACTCGGGATTCTCCACGATGTAGCCGAAGTCCTGGAGCCAGGACGGGTACAGGTTCTTCGACCCGATGTAGAAGGCGGATCCGTCGACGGACACCAGCTTGTGGTGCTGGGCGTACGGCTTCCCGTCGGCCCACGTCGCGCTGTCCGCCGTACGGGCGGTCGCGAGCTGCAGATTGGCGCACATCGCCGCCTTGGCCTGCGGCTGACCGCCGGTGATGCGTGCCAGACGTTCCCGCAGCACGTCGCTGACCTCGTTGAGCGACTTGATCTGGGAGTAGCCGCCGCTGCCGACCGCTCCGCGGTTGGCCGGGTCGCTGACGACGATACGGACCTTCACCCCCGAGGCCATCTTGTCCGCGAGCGCGTCGTACAGACGGATGTCGTACCGCGGCAGCGGCGGACAGGTGGCGTTGAGGTCCTGCTGGGAGATCTCGATGTGGCTCTTCGCGCTGCCGACCAGTGCCCGCAGAGCGCTCTCCTCGGGGTTGACCGTGTCGTAGTCGCGGTCCGAGTTGGTGTTGTCGTGCACGCCGACGAAGCACTTGGTGTCCGGTGCGGACGGAAGGTCGGGCCGGAACGGCGATGAGGGGTCGACGTCCTTGATGCCCACGCCGAGGCCCCCGACGGCGATCACCGGGACGTCTCCGTTCCCCGGGGCAGGGGCGGGCTGGGTGTCCCGCTCCAGTGCGGGCATGCAGTCGGCCCCCCTGGACGAGGCGAACCACACCTTGGTGACATTGCTCTTGTTCTGGCACGTCCAGGCCCACAGTTGGTCCAGATACCGGCCCGCGGAGCCGGCAGCCGGACCGGTCAGCGCGAGGTCGACGTCGGACACCGGGTGGGTGGTGGTGAGGTAGTCGTCCTTCCAGTCGTTGATCCCGCCGGTGATCACCGACTGGCCGTCGACCACGAGGAGCTTGGAGTGGTTCCAGGAGAAGGCCGTCTTCGACGTCGTCATCGACGCGACGTTCAAGGTGATGTCGTCGGCCGCCTCACCGAGCCTGGAGCGCAGTTCGTCGCGGTACTTCGACGGCACCACGTTCAGGTGGTAGATCGGGGCCGCCCCCACGAGGATCCGCACCTTGAGCTTGTTGCCCGCCTCCGCCGACTTCTTGAGGCCCGCGACGATCGCGTCCTCGAACGCCCCGTTGGGGAAGGGCGCGAGGGTGGATATGTCGACGGTGCTCCTGGCCTTCGAGATGTTCTCTGTCATCTTCTCCAGCAGGTGCCGGGTACCCGGACGTTCCGTGCACGTCGCATCGCCCCAGCAGCCCGGGGTCTGGAGCAGCCAGCCGGACGGGTCGTCGGCGCCGGCGTCGAGCGCGTTGCCGCCGGTGCGCTCCCAGACCTGCCCTTCCAGGCCCGGGGAGACCTGCCGCAGGGTCTGCTCGACGGCGTCGAGGTGCGGTGCCGGTGCCTCCGCGAGAGCCGGGGCTGCGGGAAGCACCGAGCCGATGACGACGGAGAGCGCTGTGGCTCCTGCGAGACGGGGTAAACGGCGGGACCGGGTACGGGCCAATTTCGCATCCTTATCGAAACGTCGAGGCACCTTCGGGTGCCTTCGGGCGCTGACAGCGGCGCAGCGCAGGGCGATCCGGGGTCCGGAGAGAACCTCACGGATGATCAACACCACGAAGCTACCAGCCAGTCAGGCGGCGGCTTCCACCGCAGGGGCGACGCTCGGCCTCCGTCGCCGAGTGCCGGACGGAGTCCTCGCGGAGGAGTACCGGCCCGTCTCCCCCTGGTGCCAAGGCGAGCCCTGAGTCGCGCAGAACACGGCCCATGGGCTGTGGCTCACGGCTCACAGCTCACGGCTCACGGCTCACAGCTCACGGTCCGGACGACGCCTGGGCGCGTGCGCGGCGCGGCCTAGACTTCCTCCATGGGAGACACACCGCTGCAGCGGCTCGGGTCCGGCAAGTACCTGCTCATCACCAGCTACCGCAAGGACGGTTCGGGAGTGGCCACCCCGGTGTGGGTGGTGCCCGACGGCGCGGCGCTCGGCGTCTGGACGGCGGCCGACTCGTGGAAGGTGAAGCGGATCCGTAACCGCTCCGACGTGCTGGTGGGGCCGTGCGATCTGCGCGGCAGGCCGACGGGCGAGCAGTTCCCCGCCGTCGCCGAGGTGTGCGACCCGGCCACGACCGCGCGCTACCGCAAGCTGGTCGCGCGCAAGTACGGCCTGATCGGCCGGCTCACCCTGCTCGGCAGCCGGCTCCGCCGCGGCGAGAAGGGGACGGTGGGCATCCGTATCTCGGCGGCGCCCTGACACCCTCCACCGCGCGTCTCCTGTTCAGGAACCGTCGGACCGGAGCCGGTTCGCGCCCGACCGGGGCCCGGCCGGGCCACCAGGGGCTCGGGGCGAGGCGTGGCGCGAGCCCGGCCTCGGGCGGGCGCCGGTGACATTTGTCCCGCGCGAGTGGGGACGCTTCGCTCTGCCCTCGGACCCTGCGTGAACGCGAGGATCTGTGGTGCCGAGGAGAGCACCGGACAGGCCGGGGCCCGGCGCCAGTCGGGGAGAAGTGGGACATGAGCAGCAGTGCGGTAGCGACACAGACGCCGAAGGCCGCGGCCGTCGAGACGGCCGAGGCTCCGGAGACGACGTCGGTGGCGGACACGGCCGACGAGATCCAAGGCCTGCCGAACTGGTACTTCCCGATCATGGGTTGCTTCGCCGGGATCTTCGACATCGCCCGGGCCCACCCGGTGCTCTACTGGGGGATCCCCGTCGTCGCCGCCCTGAACCTGATCCTGTCGCTGACTGTGCTGCGCACCCGGATGCGGTACATGAAGTCTCTGTGGAGGAACAAGCGGACCCGGCTGCTGGCCGTCACCCTGCTGGCGGTGCGTTTCGCAGTGCGACTCGCTCTGGTCGGGGCCGGGCTGGAGATGGGCGAGGCCACCGGCGGCCTGATCCTCGGCGTGCTGATGGCCGTGCTCGGTACGGCGATGGCCTGGGGTAACCAGCGGCTGATCCTGCGCGCCCTGAGGCGCGCGTCGGCCGCCTGACCGGGGCGAGTACGCCGGGTACGCGGGTCAGCAGTCACCGAGTTCGGCACCGCGGGGCCGCAGCCGCCGAGGCCGGCACCCCGGGGCAGCCGTGAGCGTGATCGGCGCCCCGGCATCGGGATGCGCCCGGCATGGCACTGCCCACGGTGCGCCGGCCTGATCGGCACGCCGGGACCGGGAGTCGCCGAGCGCTGCCTTCCGGATCAGCCCTCGCCGAGGAACGCGGCAAGCAGGGACGCGACTTCCTCGGGGGCTTCGACCTGGGGATAATGACCGACGGCGGGCGGCCCCGCGAGTTCGGCCACGGTCGCGCGCGGCATGCGCTCCCGGATACGGGCCAGCACATGGGCGCCGCTGATCGGGTCGGCGGGCCCCCACACGAACAGCGTCGGGCCCGGGTAGCCCTCCAGCGCCGACACCCAGCGGTCCTGGTGTGTACGCCGGTCGTCGATGTAGCGCAACAGCCGCGGTGCCAGCAGATGGCCCCGGTGGAGTGCGACACCGCGCCACATGTCGCGCAACTCCTGGTCCGAGACCGGCCTGGCCAGTACCCTGCGCATCGACGAGCGGAAGCCGCGCTCGCTGACGGCACGGGCGAGTACCGGGCCCAGTCTTCCGTGCAGGAGCCGCTGTACGCGGATCGGCCGGTGCAGGTCGGGGTAGAGGCCACCGTTCAGCCAGGCCATCCGGGTGGTCCGGCCCGGGCTCCGGGCGAGCAGTTCCTGGGCCACGCTGACCCCGTAGTCGTGGGCGACCAAGGCGGTGTCGCCGATGCCGAGGCGGCGCCAGACGTCCTCCACCAGGTCGGCCTGCTCCAGCACCGAGTAGGTGTGCCTCCGCGGCTTGTCGCTGTGCCCGAACCCCAGCAGGTCGAAGGTGGTGACCCGATGCCCCAGCTCTGCCAGTCGGGGCACGATCGGCGACCAGTCGTGGGACGAGGTGGGGAACCCGTGCACGAGGGTCACCGGTGTGCCGTCGGCGGGTCCGTCCTGACGGACGAACAGCGTGTGGGCGCCCGCGCGCCCGGTGACCGTGATCCGGGCTCCCCCGGCGAACCACTCCGCGCCGGCGGGCATGGTGGTACGGGACATCAGCTGCGCCTCCTTGTGCCTGCGATGCCGTCGAGGAGGCACCGCAGGCCGAAATCGAACTCCTCGTCCCCGTCCGGGCCGCCGAGCAGGGCGGAGTGGGCGGTGACCAGGGGATGCCGTCCGGCGGGGAGCGCGGCGAAGAGGTCGGCCATGGCCGTGCGTTGCCCGGGCGTGCGAGCCGCGCCGCCGCTGTCCAGCACGACCGCCCCGACCACGAAGTGGGTCACGGTGAGATAGATCCGTACGGCGCGATCGGGCGGCCAGCCCGCGCCGATGAGCAGCCGCAGGCCCTGTTCACGGGCCTGCAGTGCGTTCGGGCCCAGCAGCTGACCGCGGGGCAGCAGAGGCACCAGTGCGTGATGGGCGAGCAGGACACGACGGTATTCCCGCGCCCCGGCCTCGGTGCCGGCCCGCCAGTCCGGGCCCGGTTCGGGAAGGCTGATCTCCCCCAGCATGTGGTCGACGAGTTCCACGAGCAGTTCCTCGCGGCCGGCCACATGACGGTAGAGCGAGGTGTGCCGCACGTTCATCCGGTCGGCCACGGCTCGCATGGTCAGTGCGTCCAGCCCGTCTTCGTCGGCGATCCGGAGCGCCGCCTCCATGATCGCGTCGAGCGTGAGTCCGCCGGGCCGGGACCGCCGGCGGGCACGAGCCGCATAGCGCCCGCTCCACCAGGCTGCCGAACCGACCACGGGGGCCCGGCCGCCCGTCACCTCGTTCGGCGGGCTGATCCGTTCGACCCTGTCCGGGCTCGCGATGTCTGTCACGTGAGGGCCGTGCCTTGCGTCCGGGGACCCGCATGGATATGCGTCCAGTGGACGCATATTAGGCGTCCACCGGACACCGCCACAACCCTGCGCCGCCCAGGTCGCCGACACAGGCATGCTGCCGGCGGACGCCGCCGCGCACACGCTTGCCGTCACCTGCCCGCTCGCAGGCCCGCAGGCGCCGGCCGGTGAAGACCCGACCGAACTCGTGGGCGCTCAGGGCGGCGATCAGCGGACTCGATGCGGCCGCTGTCCTTCACGGGCGGGATCGGTCGACCCGCTGGTCAACGGCCGCGGCTCCGGCCGCCGTCGAGCAGGTCCACCAGGTCGGTGAAGGCCGTGCGCACCGCTGTGGGGTTTTCGATCCAGGGGAAGTGGCCGCCGTCGTCGACGGTGCGCCGCAGGATGTGGGGCCGGTGGAAATCGGGATCGGTCCGCCACGTGCTCTGATCGACCACATGGTCCTGGGCGCCGCTGATGATCAGGGTCGGCAGCGTCCGCGGCTTCCACCGGGCCCGGTACGACTCGTCGAAGTGGAGATCGGACCAGGCCACCGCCTCATGGCAGTAGGTCAGCCCCTCCAGTACCGCCCGGCCTCCGGCCAGCCCGTGCGGGGTGAAGTTCCAGGGCGCGGCGGCGAGCGTCAGGGCGCGCAGTGTCCGGTCGTTCGGGTCGGCGGCGTAGTCCTGGGCCGCCCTGTCGACCGCGGGAATCGGATGTTCCGTGGCCCAGCGGGCGAACGCCTGCCGCCAGTCGGCGTGCGGTGCGCTGCTGACCAGGACCATGCCGGCGAGGCGTTCTTCGAGCGCAGGGACGGAGAGCATGTACATTCCACCGGTGGAGTGGCCCACCATGACGACTTCGTCCAGCTCCTGGACGGCTTCGACGAGCACGCCGGGCCAGCCTTCGTAGGGGGTGTGCGGCACCTGCGGCACACCCCGGTTGGATCCGTCGCCCGGCAGGTCGACCAGCCACACCGTCCCCGGCACTCCGGCCGCCGACGCGAGAGCGAGAACGGACTCGGATCCAAGTCCGGGACCGCCCGGGACGAACAGCCAGTTCCGGCGTCCTGCGCCTTCCGACACCCGCCGGAGCCTCACCCCGGAGCGCGTCCAGCGCACGTCCGCACCCAGTCCCACAGCCCTGTTCCTGTTCGTCGTCCCCCGGAGATGCGAAGGCACCATACCTGTCGGGAAAGCCGGGCACGGCGAACCGCCGTCCGGCCCCGCGCGGGAACCTCACCGACTACCTTCGTCGCCCGGCCGTGGACCTTAGGGCGACAGTGGGACGTGGGCCCGCTGCGGCACCTTGGGGGCATGACGCAGAGCAACGGGATAAGTCGAGCGCAGTTCCTGGCCGGGGCGGCGGCCGCCGGTGTCGTGGCCGCAACCGGCGGGGTGGGGCGGGCACATGGCGCGGACGGCCGACGGGGGTTGAGGCACCGGGGCGTCGTCTACACCGTGGGCGAGGGCGAGACGCCTGGGACCGCCTGGAGCGCCACGCGTATGCGGGCCGACGTCCGCGCCATCCGCGACGACTTGCACGCCGACACGGTCGACGTCACCGGCGATGGCGTGGAACGCCTCACGGCCACCGCGGCCGAGGCCGCCGAACGCGGCCTGCACGTCTGGCTCCAGCCCACCCTCGGCGACGCTCCGGAACGCGACATCCTCGAACACCTCGCGGAGACCGGCCGGTTCGCGGAACGGCTGCGCCGTCAGGGCGCGAGCGTCGACTTCAGCGTGGGCTGCGAGTTCTGGCTCTTCGTTCCCGGCATCCTGCCCGGCGGGACGGTGCTGGAGCGCATCCAGCACCTCCTCGACGGCACCTACGACCCCGTCACCATGCAACGCCGGCTGGACCGCTTCACGGCCAGGGCCGCCAGGACCGGCCGCTCCGTCTTCAAGGGCCGGCTCGGCTACGCCGCGGCGCAGGACGACAAGGTCGACTGGTCGCTCTTCGACGTGGTCGGCGTCGACTACTACTCCTTCTTCCGCCGGAAGGCCGACTACGTGCGGGAGTTGCGCCGCCACCTACGGTGGGGCAAGCCGCTCGCCATCACCGAATTCGGCACGTGCGCGTATGTCGGCGCGCCTCGGACGGGCGGCATGGGGTGGGACATCGTCGACCACGACAAGGACCCGGAGGAGATCAAGGGCCATCCGGTCCGCAGCGAACGCACCCAGGCCGACTACCTCATGGACCTGCTGGAGGTCTTCGAGTCGATGGGTCTGTACGCGGCGATGGCGTTCGAGTTCGTCACGCCGGACGCTCCGCACCGCGCCGACGCACCGCGCTACGACCTCGACCTGGCGAGCTACGCCATCACCAGGACCGTGCAGGACCGGCCCGGCGATCCGAGGTCGGGCTGGCACTGGGAGCCGAAGCTCGCGTTCCACGCCCTGGCCCGCCACTACGGCAGGTGCACCTCCGGCGCGCCGCGCTGACCGCGCGGGAACGGTGCACCGCCCGTCACGACCCGTCTGAGGTCGAGGCGTCGTCGCAAGGCGTCGAAGCGGGCGCGCTGCCCTTCGCCGCCGGTCGCGACGCCGCCATCGCGTAGGCGCCCGGCCGGACGGGCGACCGGCGGACCCGGGAGAGTCAGTCGGTGCGCGCCTCGTTGCGCCACTTCCAGTCCCGTACTGCGATGAGCCGGTGGTCGATGTCGAACGCCGCTTCCAACGGCCCCACCTTTTCGAGCGCCTGCCCCGTGAGGGGATGGTCCCGCCGGGCCAGCCCGTACGCCGCCTCGAGACGCACCAGAGTGTCGTCGTCGTCGAGCAGCGTCACCAGGACGTCGGTGACGACCGTGCTGTGGTCGGGCGCCTGGGCCAGGGCCACCGCCGCGGCGGACCGTACGACGAGGTACGGATCCCGAGCGGCGGAGACAAGCGCCTCCCTGCTCACCGGTGTGAAATGGCGAGGCGATCCGAGCACCGTGCAGGCGGCGGCCCGCACTTCGGCTTGGCCGTCGTGAGCGAGAGCGAGCAGGGCGGCCTGCGCATCGGCGGTGAAGGACGTGCCGTCCGTGGACAGGAGCCAGGGCACTTGCTCGCGCACCCGTCGGTCGGGGTGACCGGCGTGACGCAGAGCCATGGCCGGCTGGCCGGGGTGGTCGAAGCAGCCCCATGCATCCAGCACCTTGGCCAGCACCGCGCCGTCCGTCTCCTCCGCCGCCCAGGCCGCGCACACCTCGCTGCGCTCCTGCTCGTGGGCGGAACCCTCCGAGCCGACGGCGGCGGACCACAGGACGGACGCGGCGAACAGTCGGCGCACGGTGTCGGGCCGGTGCCGCAGCGACATGACGGCGGACCAGGTCTCCTGGCTGCTCCGCCGGCTCAGGGTGTACGACGCCTCCCACCAGTCCACATGGTCGTCGTCCGCGTACCGCACGCCCCGGTCGACCAGTTCCTCCACGGGGGTCAGGACGCGAAAGGCCCATTCAAGGGAGGTCAGAACGGCACCGTGTCCGGCCCTGACGACGAGACCGCCGAGCGAGACCTGATCGACACTCAGATATTCGTCGTCCTTGGTCCGCACCGTCTCGGCCGGCCCGGTCGCCCCGGTCCTGCGCCGCAGCTCCTCCTCCGCGCCACCGGTGTACCAGCTCCTGGCCAGGGCCAGGAGCCGTTCCCTGGCGGCCCTGTCGAGTCGCACCGCCGGGTCCCTGCCGAGCACTGCCGTGACCATGGCCGGGGACCCCAGGTCGACGGCCCTCAGCAGCGGCGTCGTGCCGTCCGGCAGCGCCCGGTCGGGGTCGGCCCCGCCGTCGATGAGAGCCTCGGCCACAGGTGCGTCGTAGGCCGCCACGGCCGAACACAGCAGCGGCAGGCCGGTCTCGTCCAGCCCGTTCGGATCGGCGCCGGCGTCCACCAGGGTCCGCACCTCCTCGGCGTCCCCCGCCCGTACTGCCGCCGCAAGCCGGACATCCATGTGATGCGCCCCCATGATCATCCACCGTGCCGAAGTCCCGCTCATCCGCACACCCGAAGCCACAGGAGCCAGGAGCCAGGAGCCAGCCACAAGGTATGCATCGTCGCCGCCCTTCGCCCCCGATTTTCGGTGCAGCGGCAGCGGCTCCGCACGCCAGGTGCCCGGACAGGGCAATCCGGCCGGCCACGGTGACCTCCGGCTCGGCGTGACCGACGCTCCTGGCCCTGCTCCCAGGCTGGGCCCTACCGCCGCTCCGGCCGTCAACCGCCCACTCCGGTCTCCCCCTGGCGCAGGCGCAGGTCGTGGCCGTCGAAGAGGTGCCGGTTGCGTGCGAGGAGTTCGTCCACCTCCGGGTCCCCGCGCCGCACGTCCGGCGACAACCGCAAGCGCCGCACGGACCGGCCGGCCCAGGTGCGCAGCTCCTCGTCCGGGTCCTCCAGCAGGGCGACCGCCGCGCGCAGCCCCACGGCCCCGCCCCGTGCGTCGAGCAGGCGGAACGCGGCGACCCGGACGTGTCGCGGCCGCTCCGGCCTCGTGCGCTCCAGCAGCCAGGAGACCGGCAGGTGCCGCGCCGACGGCAGCAGGGCGAGTGCCGTCTCGCGTACGACACGGGGCGACGGATCGTCGAGCAGTGTCCGCAGCCGATCCGCGTCCACGAGGTCCAGTGCCCGCAGCCCGGCGACCGCCTGCGCCCGTACCCCGGCCACGGGATGCGCCAGCAACGGCCGCAGCAGCGCGGCGTCCTCGGCGCCCCCGCATTCGGCGAGCCCGATGACCGCTCCGGGTGCCGGCCCGAGGTCGTCCGGTGCGGTGCACCGCTCGCGGTACCAGGCTGCAGGATCGCCGCCGTGCTGTCGTACGACGTACCGGGCGCACGCGCGCACGAACGCGGAGCGGTCGCCGAGGAACGGCCACGCCTGCTCGGCACGCCCAGCCCGGCGCAGGCCGGTGACGCCCGCCGAGCGGGTGCGCGGGCTGCGCGCGGTGAGCAGGGGCGTGAGCACCTCGTCGGACGCGTCGTCGTCCCGCAGGGGCGCGAGCGCCGCCGTGGCGCACAGGTCCTGCACCACGCTGTCGTCGTCCCGGTTGGCCGCACGGGCGAGTTCGGCCGGGCTGAGCAACTGGCGCTTGATTGCGACGCGGAAGGCGAACCTCCGCACGGCGCGGTCGGGGTCGGTGAAGAGAGCTGACAGCCGCCCGAGTGGTGCGCCGTGCAGGACCTCCCCGAGCAGAGCCACGCCGAAAGAGCCCCTTTCACGGCGGCCGACGCACAGCACGAGCGGTGCGAGTCCGGCGGCGGTGTCGACGTCCAGGGACGCGCGCAGCAGCTCCCGGGCGCGCTCGCGCACGGGTCCGGCCCAGTCGGTGCAGCGGATCACCACGAGCGGCAGCAGAGCGGGGTATCGCGTCGACAGGCGCACGGCCGTCTCGCGGATCCGCCCGTCACGGTGGCACAGGGCCAGCGCGAGACGGGACTCGCCGAGCTGCGTCAGGTCGACGGGGAGCGGGTCGGTGTGCTCCCACTCCGACAGTTCCCCCGACCGGTACCAGTCCACTTCCCGGACGTCCGCGTCCAGCGCGATCCAGTCGTCGACGTCGGTGACGTCCAGCACGTCTCCCAGCGGCGCACCCCGCGCGAGCCGCACCGCCGCCCCTGACCGGTCCCCCATGTCCCCACGCATTCCCGCCACCCGCTTCCTCCGGCCGTACCGGGTGATCGTAGAACGCGGGGTCGGCACGGGTCGCGCGGTGAACGGGCGGACCGGCCGTGGCGCACGTCGGCGGAGCGGGGGCCGCGCAATCCCGTCCGGCGTCAGCGGGTCACGGGAGGATGGAGTCGACGTAGCCGCCGTCGACCCGCAGTGCGCCTCCCGTGGTGGCCGAGGCCTGGTCGGAGCTGAGGTACACCACCATGTGCGCGATCTCGTCCGGAAGGATCAGCCGTTGCAGCAGGGACTGCGGCCGGTAGGTGCGCATGAAGACGCGCTGGGCCTCTTCCCAGGGCAGGTCGCGGTCCACCTGTTCGTAGACGAAGGCCTCGTTCCCGGGGGTGTGGGTGGGGCCCGCGATGACGGAGTTCACCGTCACGCCCGTGCCTGCGGCCTGTTTGGCGAATCCCCGGCTCACCGCGAGGAGCGCCGTCTTGGACATTCCGTAGTGGATCATCTCCGCGGGGACGACGACTGCCGAGTCGCTGGCGATGTACTGGACGCGTCCCCAGCCGCGTGCGGTCATGCCCGGCAGGAACAGGCGGGTCAGCCGCACCGCGGACAGCACGTTCACGTCGAAGTACCGGCGCCACTCCTCGTCGGTGATCTCCAGAGGGTTCATGGTGCCGAAGATTCCGAGGCTGTTGACGAGGATGTCCACCTGCGCAAGTGCATCCACCGCCCGGGCCGCTCCCTCCTCGGTGGTCACGTCCGCCGCGAGTGGCACCAGGTCGGCTCCGGGTACCTCCTGCGCCAGGCGGGTGACACCGTCCTGCACCCGATGTGCAGTACGGCCGTTGACGACGACGCGCGCTCCGGAACGCGCGAGGCCTGTGGCGATGGCCGCGCCGATGCCCTGCGTCGACCCGGTGACCAGTGCCGTGCGGCCTGTGAGATCGATCTGCATGTCGTCCTGCCCTTTCACGCTGACGAACGCTGTGGCGGCAGCCCGGCGACCCGGCACTGGGCTCGAACGTCGGCTGCAGGGACGGGCGGACGGCCGGCAGCCGCGGGGATTCGGGCGGCCGTCCTGGTCGCTCGGGGGCAGTGCGGCCGCTCCTGATGGTCAGTGGGCGATGAGCTGCTGGCCGCCGTCGATGTCGTACGTCCCCCCGGTGAGCGCGTCGTTGCACATGAGGTGTACGGCCAGAGCGGCGACGTCGGCCGGACCGACGACCCGGCGGATGGGAAGGGTGGTACGCAGTTCCTCGCGCCGGGCTTCCAGCTGATCGCCCAGGAGAGCGGCCGACAGGGGGGTGTCGACGAAGCCGGCGGCGATGAGGTTCGCGCGGATCGGCGCCAGTTCGAGTGCGAGGTTGGCGATGAGGGCGGGCAGAGCCGCGGTGAGGGCGGAGGCGACGGCGAGCCCGGCTCCGGGGCGCTTGGCGCCGGTGCCGCCCATGAACACCAGGGTGCCTCCGGCCCGGACCTTGTCGCGGCTGTGGAGGCCGACCCCGAGGGTCATGGCGAGCCGGTCGCCGAATTCGCGGCGGGCCGCGGCGAGGTCCATGTCGGCCAGGGGCGTGTAGGAGGGCCTGCCGGCCGTGACCATCACATGGTCGACCGGGCCGGGCAGTTCCTGGAAGAACTCTCGTAGGCGGTCGGTGTCGGTGACATCGAAGGCGGCTGTGCTCACGGGGTCGAGATCGAGCGCCGCTCGCTCCAGCCGCTCGGGGTTGCGGCCGACCAGGACCACCCGGCCGCCCGCTGCACGAACCTGGCGGGCCGTTTCGAATCCGATGCCCGCGCTGGCGCCGATCACGACGACGGTCTGGCCGGCGAGGGCCGGCGGGCCGTGCGCGCCCGGAGCCCCGGGTGCGGCGGTCATGGCGAAGCGCCGCTGCCGGGGAGGGTCACGTCGCGGTGATGAGTCGGTGTGCTGCCCGTCATCGGCGCCTCCGGATGTCGTTCCCCCGTCCGATTGTGGCGCTTGCCGCCGCTGATCGCTTGGCGGCTGACCAGGCTGCCTCGCCTCCTCCGGGCAGGTAAAATGCCCTGCACATCCCCTCGTATGCGTCGCGCTGCTGTGTCGCACGCTGCCGCTCACCCGGGATGGCTGACGACGCGGGGGCCTGCGGGCGAGCGCTGGGCGTCAGTGGTAGGTCACAGTGACCGAGGTGAAGCCGAGCGAGTGCAGCAGTCCCTCGAGCATCGCGGTGGTGTTGGCCTCGGCCCGCCGCGTCAGTCCGCTCTCCTTCGCCGCATCCGCGATGTGCTGCACGGCGAGCTTGGTGACGGCCTGCTCGCTGCCCGGGTTGTCGGAGAAGAAGTCGCCGAGCCTGTCGAGGAGACCGCGCTGCTTGGACACCACGTACGAGTGTGCGGGATCCAGGGCGGCCGGGGCGAGCCGTGCGTACGGCAGGGTGAGCGTCGCTGCCGTGCGGTCCCCGTTCACCGACACGTCGCCCTTGTCGACCCGGCCGAGGTCGACGTACGCTCCGACCGTTCCCGTACCCACGTAGAGGGTCCGCGTGCCGCGCAGGGCGTCCGGCAGGTACCTGGAGTCCTTCTCCAGGTCGACGACCACCTGGAAGTTTCCGGTCGCCGCCTGGTAACGGCTCATGTCCTGGACCGACTTGAGGATCGCGGGGCCCGACCTGTCCCTGGTCCGCTCCCCGAACACGTCGGGCAGTCCTGGCCAGGCGAGCCGGAGCCCGGCCACGAGTACGGCCGGCAGCAGCACCGCCACGAGCAGGGCCTTGGCCCACCAGGGAGCGCGGCGAGCCGGCCTGCCGTGCGGGGGCTCGTCGGCGGGCGACATCGAAGGAGTGGGCTCGTCCGCGGTGCTACCGCCGTCCACGGCCGCAGGCTTCTTCATCGCGTGCTCCTCCTGTGTGCCGGGAAGCGGCTGCCTGCTCTCCGGATACCCCGCGTGGCCGGAAGTCCTCATGTCCGAGACGACAAGCGGTGCTTGTCGCCCTGCGCACGCGCCGGCCGTCCGCACAAGGCGGAACTCGTCGCGCTCCGGCATCGCGGTTCGCCTCATCGGGCCGGTGTCAGCCGGTCGCGAACCAGGCCCAGACCGCGAGGCCCACAGGCACCGGGAAGGCCAGGACGCCCAGCAGAAGGAGACGGCTCGCCCACGTCAGTCGGCGCACACCCGGCGCGAAGGCCAGAGCGGTCAGGACGGCGAAGGCCCCGGCGACGCTCAGGACGAACGTCAGCAGGAAACCCCCGACGGACGCCCCGTCGGCGGCGCCCCAGAGAGCTGTCATGCCCACCAGGAACGTCAGCCAGCCGAGCGAGAGGAGAATCAGCGACCACAGCGCGCCCGCCAGTACGGCGACGGCGCTGCGCCCCGGCCGGGGCTGCTGACCCGGCCGCCAGGGGCCGTACAGGGTCGCGTAGGTCTTGGGATTCACCGTCGGTTCCTTCCGTGTGAGGTGTACACGATCCTCACTGCGGGGGCACGGCCGCGGCATGGGCCCGGATACTCATCTCCGCGCAGGCTCGTACTCACCCGGGCCCTTCCGCGTTCCGTCCGGCGGCGTCGCCCCTCGTGGGGTACGCGCCACCGGCCCTGCGCCGGGCGGACGGGAGGACGGGCGCCGCGCCCGGGCCGTTCGGGTTGACATGCCATTGACTGGAGCAATGGCCGGTCTCGGGTGGTGCGACGCAGCAGGCTGGACCTCCTGTTCGAGTCCTGTGCCAGGAGTCCCGCGTGTACAGGCTGCGTGAGGGGAGCCGTTCGGTGTGTTGTCCGCCTGCGGGCCCCGCCTTGGTACGCCCGTTCGGTCCGGCGGCATCGCTGCTCGCGGCGCTCGCACCACGGGCCCTGCGCCGGAGCGGACGGTGAAGCGGCCTGGCGGCGACCGAGCGGCGAGCAAGGCGGTGCAGCCGGGCGGCTCGGGCCTGTCGGCGCCGGCCGCCCCGGCGTGGATGCGCTGGCTGCCCGTCTTCTACGTCGCGGCGCTCCTGGCACTGGAGCCCATCACTCCCGTGCAGTGGCCTCTGAGCTTTCTGCTCATCGCCCTGCCGCTGGTCGCGGCCTTCGCCCATGGTCCCGCCATCGTCGCCGCCGTCACCGTGTTCGCCGTGCTCTTCCTGGGGGTCCTGGCCGGCACGCCGTGCTGTGCGGGACGCTCCGTGGGCAGCCTGTGGGAACGCCACTACGTGGCCGCCTACTTCTGCACCGCCCTGGTGGGCGTTCTCGGAACGATCCTGGCCGCCCACCGCACCCGGCGGGAACGCACCCTCGCCACCGTGCGCTTCGTGGCCGAGATCGCGCAGCGCGTCCTGCTCAGCCCGGTTCCCCATCGCATCGGCCGGGTCCAGGTGGAAACCCTGTACCTCTCCGCCGCCGCGGAAGCACACATCGGCGGCGACCTGTACGAGGCCGTGCCCACGACGCACGGGACCCGCCTGCTCATCGGCGATGTCCGCGGCAAGGGCCTCCTCGCCGTGGAGACGGCCGCCACCCTTCTGGGCGCCTTCCGTGAAGCCGCCCACGACGAACCCGATCTCGCCGCCGTGGCGCTCCGCGTCGAGACGAGCATGAACCGCAGGGCCGCCCAACTCCCCGGCAGCGACATCGCCGAGCGCTTCGTCACCGCCGTCCTCGCGGAGATCCCCCAGGACCACGTCCTGCGGATCGTCAACTGCGGCCATCCGCCGCCCCTGCTCATCCACCCCGACGGGGTCAGCGAGCTGGAGACGGCCGACCCGTCGCCGCCTCTCAACCTCGGCGTGCTCCTGGGGCAGACCCACCACGTCGACGAGTACCCCTTTCGCCCCGGCGACCAGCTCCTGCTCTACACCGACGGCATCACCGAGACGCGCAACTCCGACGGCGCCTTCTACCCCCTCGTCGAACGTGTCCGTTCCTGGGGTCCCCTGTCGCCCGATCAGCTTCTCGACCGCCTCCACGACGACCTGCTGACGTTCAGCGACAACCAGCTCAACGACGACACAGCGGCCCTCGCCGCGTACCACCTGCCGAGCGTGGACGAGAACGGCGGGCCGGCGGTCCGCCGCGAGCCGTAGCGGCCCGGGAGGCACCCGCTCGTCGGCTTCCCGCCAGGCCCGGTGGTGACGGGGGTGTTCCCGTCGGCGTACCGGCCATCGCGTGCCGTGTCGACTGACCGGACCGAACCGTCCGGTACCGCAATCCGGTGCTGCGCCGGCTGCGCAGCCGACTTCAGACGAAAGGAGCCGCACGGCGTGCTGCTCTCGTACAACCGACTCTTACGCGTGTGGGCCGCCGCCCTGATAGGTGCGCTGGCCCTCACGCTCCTCCTGCCGGCACCTGATGCACGGGCCGCCGGCGACGGCCTCGCCCACGAGGAGGTGTCCTTCCGCGGTGGCGGCGGTCTCCTCCTCCACGGGACGATCCTCTCGAAGGGCGGGGATCGAACACGCAGCCCCGGGGTCGTGCTCGTCGGCGGCTCCGGACCCGGTCCGCGCGAGGAGTACCGGCAGGAGGCCGAGGCCTTCGCCCGGGCCGGGATCACGACCCTCGTCTTCGACAAGCGGACCGTCCGGTACTCCACGTTCCACCGGGACTTCGGGCTACTCGCCGAAGACGCGCTCGCCGGCGTGCGGCTGTTGCGCGGCCGGCCGGACGTCGACCCCCGCCACGTCGGCCTCCGGGGCTTCAGCGAGGGCGGCTGGGTCGCGCCGCTGGCCGCGGCCCGCTCCTCCGACGTCGCCTTCGTCGTCACCATCGGAGCGTCGGGATACTCCCCTCTGCGTACCGAGGCCTGGAACCTCACCACGCACCTGAGGCACCGGAACGTCACCGGTTCGTTCGAGCACACCGTCAGCGGACCGGCGGCCCGGCTCACCGGTGCCACTGGGCTGTTCTCCGCGGCGGACTACGATCCGGTCCCGGTGCTCCAACGCCTGCACCGTACGCCGGTACTGGCGCTGTGGGGCGAGTACGACACCCAGGTGCCGCCCCGGGAGAGCGCGGGAGTCTTCCGGCGCGCGCTCGCCCGGGCGGGCAACGCACACGCCGTCATCCGTTTCGTCACCGGCGGCGCCCACAACGGCCACCGCACATCGGACGGCTTCGACCGGATCGGCGGCCCCCTCTTCCACGGCAAGCCGCTGGGAGAACTGGCGCCCGCCTGCACGAGGACCGTGACGACGTGGATACGAGCGGTCGGCGCCGGGCACCCGCCGGTCTCCGACGCCGACCCCGCGCCGCCGCAGGCGGCCTCCAGCACGCCCGTCTCCGACCCCGGCCCGTACGCATGGCTCTCCCCCGCGCTGCTCCTCCTCGGCTTCGCCGCCTACCCGGTCGGCGCTGTTGTGCGGAGGGCCCCCGTCGTGCGACCGGTGCGCCGGACGGCCGGGCTCGGTCTGGTCACGGTGACAGCGGCCCTGGTGTGCCCGCTCTCGGTCTTCGCCGTCGGAGACGCGGCCGCGACGCCGGTGATCTGGGGGCGCCCCGCCGGGTGGCTGGTGGCACAGGCGCTCGGCGTCACGATGGTGGCGGTGACCTGCGCTGCCGCGGCCGCGCTCTGGCGGTCGCGCGGGGCTCTGGGCCGGACGGCATGGCTGCGGTCCGCCCCGGTGGCGCTCGCAGCCGTGGGATTCGTCCCCTGGGCACTCTGGTGGGGCGTGTTGCGCCCCTGAGGCCTCCCCCGGGGGTCGCCGGCCGTATCGCGTGGCGGCGGGGCGCAGGGTGGTCCGCTCATCTCCGGCGACGCGGGACCGCCGGAGGGCGGGCACGCCACGTCGACGGCGGTGAGCGCCGGGGTCAGCGACGTGGGACCGGCCGGAACCCCACAGCATGGCGGTGAGCCCCGGGAGGGAGCCGGAGGGCGGGCCGCCCCGCGGTTCTCCCCGGCATGCACGGCCTGCCGGGGCGTGGGACCACAATCACCCGCCGAGGTCGCCGCCTGGCGGATCACTCACTCCCAGTGACGCATCTCCCCCGCGGCGACCAGGGCGGCGGATCCTGCTGGGGTACGTCCACACCCGGCTGCCCGCGCGGCATTGCGGGCACTACCGGACCAGGTCGGCCTTCACCTCCTCACCCTGCGACCGGGGCGGGCACAGGAGCCGCCGGGACGCGATGTCCGGTCCATGACTGTGACGTACATCCTGTTGCTCCGTATGTGACCGATTTACGCTTGTCCGTCCCGCGCGCCCTGGTGTGCGCGAGTGCTCGCGACGGGATCACGCACACGGTGACAGACCCACGGCGGGCACGTGCAAAGGAGGATTCACATGCCCGGCGATCTCTCGCCCGTCATCGCTGCCGCCACCCGCTGGCTGCTGTCGGCCTACCCGCCGGTGGCCGGCCCCGTGGACCACGCTCTGGCAGAGGCCCAGGCATGGGAGGCGGCCACCATCGCCGCCGCCCTCCGCTACCCCACCGTGATGGACGCCGAACTGCTGAATCTGCTCGGCCCCGGTGGCTCCGACCGGCTCGACTCGGTCACCGGCAGCGACGCCCACCCGCTGGAGGAGGACGAGTACGTCTGGCGCTCCTGGGTGGACGAGACCGTCGTCAGCTGGGCGGCCTGCCTGCTCGCCGACGCCGATCTCGCCGCCGTGGCAGCGGCCTGTCTGACTGCGACCCACCACGGTGCGGACCGTGTGGGCCATGCGCGCCGGCTGACCCTCCCCAGCCAGCGCGATCACCGTGCGGCTCCGCTCCTGCGCCACCCGGACCTGCTCGGCCCGATCGCGGACCTCCACCGCGGGGCTCTGCACGGCCTCCTCGCCTCCGACCCGACGGGCCGCTCCTCCGAGCTCGCGTGAGCGGCCGCGTGGCCGGCACTCGGAACCACGAGCGCCGGCCCGACCCCAGCTGCTCGACGCAAAGGCTTCACGCAGCGTGGCGCAGCGTCGGGCCGCCCGGCGCCGCGCACGCCGACGGAGCCCGGCAGACGGCGCCACGGGCCGGGGCAGCTTAGGCTCCTGCGGAGGAGTGGAACTCGTATGAGCCACATCTCGGGCCGGGCCGTGTGTCCAGCCTCCGGGCGGGCTCGCCGTCCCAGCGGAAGGGCGTCGGGATGAGCGTGGATCTGGAGCGTGTCACCGACGAGCTGTACGGGCTGCCGCCCGAGGAGTTCGTCGACGCCCGTACCCGGCACGCTGCCGCGGCCCGCGCAGCGGGCGAGAAGGCACTGGCGGCGCGGATCGGCGCCCTGCGGCGTCCGACCCTGTCGGCATGGGCCAGCAATCTGCTGGTCCGCGCCCATCCGGACGAGGCCGCCGGGCTGCTGCGGCTGGGAGAGGCCCTCCGCCAGGCGCATCTGCATCTCGACCGGGAGCAACTGCGGGAACTCAGCAGTCGACAGCACACCGTGGTCGGTTCCCTCGCACGCATGGCCGGACAACTGACGGCCGAGTCCGGGCACCCCATCGGTGACGGTGCCCGGCGCGAACTCGAAACCACGCTGCACGCGGTGCTCGCCGACCCCGATCTGGCCCGGGAATGGGCAGCGGGCCGCATCACCAGGCCTTTCGGGCCGCCCACGGGCTTCCCCGCCGTCGCCGCCTCCTCCTCCCGCCCGGCCGCGACTCCCCCGCCTCAGCCCGAGCGGACAACCCAGGAAGGGGGAAAGGCAGTTGCCTCCGCCGCGCGCTCGAAGGCGGACGAACGCCGCGCGAGCGAGCGGCGCCGAAAGGCCGCCGAGGCCCGCCGGGGAGCGGAAGCCGCGGAGCGGCAGGCGCACCTGCTCGAAGAGGAACTCGAACGGGCCCAGGCGGAGGCCGGTCGGGCCGAGAGCGAACTGGAGGAGGCCGAGCGGCGAACAGCCGATCTGGCCGAGGAGTTGAAGACGGCAGAGGAGCAGCAGCGCGAGGCCCGACGTCGTCTGGCCGGGACCAGGAGCCGGGTCACCGAGGTTGGGGACACCGCGCGCACCGCGCGCCGTGCGGCGCAGACGGCCCGCTCCCACGCCGATGGCCTGGAAGGGTGACGCAGCGGGTGCACCCGGCGGAAGGAGACCGGCGCGCCCGGCAGAAGGGGGGCGCCCCGCAAGGCGCCTCGATGGCGTGGCCGTCAACTCGCCTGCGTTCAAGCCGCCGTGCATGTGCATGCCCGGGGCACCGTCCGATGCGCGGCGGCGGCCGGAACTACGACGACGGCTCGACGGGGATGACGCGGTCCGGCCGCCCGGCCGCACGGGCCTTGGGGTCCGGGTACACGCAAAGGGTGTCGCCGTCCACGAGCAGCATCGGATCCGTCCACGTCTCCGTGGCCTCGGGCACGAGCATCCGTGTCGCGGCCCGCTCGACGTCGTGGACCACCAGCGACAGGACGTGGTAGCCCAGGTTCCCCATCACCGGGCTTTGCTCGGGGTGGTCCTCGGGGCCCTCGGCCTGCACCACGTAGAAACGCTCGTCCGCCCAGTACCCGGACTGCTCCAGCGAGACGCCCTCCGCAACGCGGACTCCGTCCACCCAGAGGCCCACCATGGAGAACTCCGACGGGTCCTGGATGTGCACCGCCCGATGCCGGTCGCTCGCGGTGAACTCGACGTCGATCCCGTACGCACTCCAGCAGTCCTTGAAGTCGCTGCACGCGCCCGGGACCGGCCCCATGCGGTACCGGGTCCGGTCCTGCGGACCGTCGGCCGGGTCCTGGCTGCACGTCCTCGGATCACGGCACGGCCTGTCGATACGACGGGTGCACCCGATCCCCATGGCCGCCACGTCCCGTGGTGCGGCGCGCGACAGCAGTTCGGCGAGCCGGTCGCGGTACCGTCCCGGCCCGACGAGGGCGAGGAGGTCGTTCCCTTCGTCCCGCCACCACACCAGCAGGTCCACTCCCACCTGGGAGCGGCACAGCCAGTCCTGCCACTCCTCGCCCCAGGCCCCCCAGTGGTGGGTCCACCGGTGCCTCGCCGGCTCCGTCTCCGGCTCGGCCGTCCCGGGCGTCTCCTCCAGGGCCTGTTGCTCGTCCGGCGACTCCTCCGGGCCCTCTCTCCGGCCGTTGTTCTTCCTGCGCCATCGCCACGTCACGGCCGCACCCCCACGCTCCCCCTCGGCAAAGGCCCGACGGCGGGACAGCGACAGCCGGCCGACGAACTCCACGATCGTAGAAGGGGTTGCCGGACGGGGCGGCCCATTTATCGCGCGGACCGGCTGGTCGGGCAGGGCTGGGCGGCGTGTTCGGGGGCGGCCGTGGCGCATCGCCGACGAGATCGGGCGACGTATCAGCGACGGCTCGCTCGCCCCGGGTGAGCGCGTGCCGTCGACGCGCCAGATCGCCCGCGAGTGGGGAGTCGCGCTCGCCACGGCCACCAAGGCCCTCACCGTGCTGCGATGGGAGGGGCTGGTCGAGACCCGGCCTCGGGTCGGCACGGTGGTGGCGGCCGGGAAGTCCTCACCGGCGGTGGAGGGCCGGCCCCCGTCGGGGCGGCAGCCCCGCTCCTCGGCCTCCGACCTGGAGCTGAGCCGCGAGCGGATCGTCCGCGTCGCCGTCGACATCGCGGACGGTGAAGGGCTGTCAGCGGTGTCGATGCGCAATGTTGCCGCCAGGCTCGGCGTCGCCGCCATGTCCCCGTACCGCTACGTCAACGGCAAGGACGACCTGGTTCTGCTGATGGCGGACGCAGCGTTCGCCGAGGAGACGTACCCGGTGGAGCCTCCGGCGGGGTGGCGGGCCCGGCTGGAGTTCGGTGCGCGCACCTTGTGGGGTATCTACCGCAGGCATCCCTGGCTCGCGCAGATCGGGGCGCTCACCCGGCCCCTGATGCTGCCGTCGCTGATGGACCACGCGGAGTGGGTCGTCGCCGCCCTGGACGGCCACGGCCTCGATCCGGCCACCCTGCTCGACCTGCACGTGCTCCTGTACAGCCATATTCACGGTATGGCCGTGCACGTGGAGAGGGAAGCGCAGGCCGAGGCGGCCACCGGTCTGTCCGAGGAACAGTGGATGGACCACCAGGCACCGGCGTTCGATGCGATGGTCCGGGCAACCAGGTATCCGGTGTTCACCAGCGTCATGGGGCGCCTCGAGGGCGGGTACGACCTCGACCTGGAGACGTTGTTCGAGTTCGGTCTCAAGACCCTCCTCGACGGGATCGCCCCCATGCTCGAGGTCCCACCGCCCCCCCGTGCGACCGAGTGACCGGGGGTGGCACCGTCCGGGCCCTGCCTTCACGGCTTCAGGTACTCCGGAAGTTCGGTGTGCTGAACTCGATCGGGCCCGGCCGTGGACGGCAGACTGTCACCCACGGTCCGCGTTCAGTCGAGAGGGTTCCCGATGCCGTCGGACTGCAGGACCAGACTGCTCCACCGGACACTGTCGCGGCCGTGCAGATCGGGGCGCTCGCCGACGTGGACCGTCCGGAGCCCGTGCGACCGGCCCAACTCGACGGTTTCGGAGGCGGACACGTCGAACATATGGCGGCCGTCAGGCACGGGACCGTGACGCAGATTCACGAAGAACCGGCCGCCGGGCACCAGCAGCTCGGCGATCCTGGCCATCGCCCGTCGGCGCTCCTCGGCGTCCAGATGCATCCACACCGCGGTGGCGAAGACGGCGTCGAACCGGCCCGGGTGGCAGCTCAGCGTCAGGTACGGAAGCACGTCGTCGACCCAGTCGATGCCGCTCTCCGCATGCAGGCGCCGGCCGTGCGCCCGCAGCTCCGCAGTCGGCTCGACGGCCACGACACGGTGTCCGCGGGCCGCCAACGCCGCGGCGTCGCGCCCGGTTCCCGCGCCCACGTCCAGGATGCGGCCGGGCTCGACAGGAACCAGCTGCAGCACGGCGCTGTGGACCGCGTCGAACGTGACGTCCTCGTACTGAACGGCCAGCGCATCCGCCGACTCGGCGTATCCGGCGGTGCCCCTGGGCGGGCCGTTGCCCTCCGCATCGGCAGTCATGTGGTCACTCATGGCCGAAGGCTACTGGCCTGCCGGTCCTGGCATCACCGTGCCGAACCCGGTGCCGTCCGCGGCCGCGTTCGGCACGTCCCGCCGGACCGGCCGACGTGTACGGTCAGCCGCCGACGGACCTCGCGACACGGAAGCCCACGTCGTCGACCCGGAACGTCGGGTGGCTACGGCGGCGCACGGAGGCCCGGCAGCTCCAGTGCTCGTCGAACCAGCCACCGCCGCGGAGCACCCGATAGGTCCCGTAGACCTCGGCGTCGTAGATGTCCCAGCACCACTCCCAGACGTTCCCGAGCATGTCGTGGAAGCCCCAGGCGTTGGGGCGTTTGCCACCGACGGGGTGGAGTCGCCCCTCCGCGTTGTCGCGGTACCAGGCGATCTCGTCGAGCGACCCGTACCGCGGTCCTGTCGTCCCTGCACGGCAGGCGTGTTCCCACTCGGCCTCGGTCGGCAGCCGGTACCCGTCGGATGAGGTGTCCCACTCGACGCCTTCGCCGTCGGCCGGGACGTGGTAGGCCGGCGCGAACCCCTCACGTTGGGACAGGGCATTACAGAACAGGACCGCGTCGTTCCAGGAAACCCCCTCGACGGGCAGCCCGTCCCTCTGGGTGGCGCCCGGTCGGCGGCCCGTGACCTGTGCGTACCGCGCCTGGGTGATCTGAAGCGCGGACAGCCGGTAGGGCGCAAGTTCGACCGGCCAACTGCGTTGTGTGCGCCGGTCCGACAGCGTCACCTGCCCCGGCGGCACGGCGATCATTTCGCTTCCTGCGCCCGCGTCCATGGGCACATGATCATACTCGGGCGAGCGCAGGTGGCAGCAGACGAACTCCCGGAATCGGGCGGCAGTTGAACGGTGTGCAGCGCGCCGTGGCGTCGAGCAGGAGCCCGCGGACCCGGAACTCGACCCTCCGGCTCACACCTTTGCACGAACGGCGAACGTGCGGCCGCTCGCCGCTCGCGGGGCGGCTACTGTTCCGCGATGAGGTGAGGCAGTTTGCGCATGTCGTGGAAGACGACGGTGTCCGGACCCGCCAGCCGCTCGGCCGGGGTCAGTCCTCCGGCGTAGCCGAAGGCGCGCATGCCGGCTGCGCGGGCGGCCTGGACTCCGGGCAGGCTGTCCTCGACCACGACGCAGGCGGCCGGATCGACGCCCATCCGCCGTGCGGCGTACAGGAACAGGTCCGGGGCGGGCTTGCCGCGGTCGACTTCGGCGGCACTGTAGATCCGGCCCGCGAAGCGCTCGTACAGGCCGGTGCGGCCGAGGGTGTGGCGCATCTTCTCGTGGGAGCCGCTGGAGGCCACACACGTGGGCAGGGTGATCGCGTCGAGTGCTTCGGGCAGCCCTTCGACGGGGGTCAGCCCGGCATCCACTGCTTCCCGGTGGAGCTGTTCGAACCGCTCGGCCCAGAGTGCGGCCGTGGCCCGGCCGAGCCGGGCGGCGACCAGTTCGCGGATGGCTGCGTGGGAGCGTCCGATGAAACGGTCGACGACTTCGTCCTCGGTGAGCGGCCAGCCCAACTCCGCGCCGAGGGCCACCTGGACACGTGCCGCGATGCGCTCACTGTCGACCAGCACACCGTCGCAGTCGAATATGACGAGTTCCATCGGCTTGATCATCTCCGCAGTGTAGGGCCCGACTTGGCTCGGCGGCGGTGATCCTCCGGGCGGGCGGCACAGCGCGCGCACCGGTCACAGGTGCATCCGGATCACCTCTCCGAAGCTCCCCGTGTGAGTGAGCGGCCGGGCGAGCCGCGGGCCGGTCACGTGAGGCGGCGGCTGCAGGTGGGGGTGCGGCCGACCCCCCGTGACCGGCCGCACCCCGCCGCGGCGCGCCTCCCGCTGCCGGCCCACCCGCCGCGGTGCCCGCGCACCGGCCCATAGGGCCGGCACGGCGGGAGCCTCCTTCATGGGCGGGGAGGCCGTACGACGCGCAGGGCGCCGGGGCGCACGCGGATCGTGAGGGGCAGTGCGGCGATCGGCTCCCCGTCCGCGTAGGCCGTGGTGGCAGGAGCCTCCAGGGACACCTCGCTGCCCTGGTACACCCTGACCGCAGGGTGACCGACATGGGTGCCCGTGAACACGCGGGGGGCCACACGGGCGAAGGTGCGCCGGTCGACCGCCTCGACCACGGTGACCGACAGACGGCCGTCGTCCGGGCGCGCCGCCGGGCAGATCCGCATGCCTCCCCCGTAACTCGCGGTGTTGCCCACCGCGACGAGGGTGGCGTCGAGCGCAATGCGCTGCCCGTCCACGGTCACGACATACGGGGTGGTCCGCAGCGTGGACAGCTCCGCGACGGCCGCGATGTTGTAGCGCAGTCGTCCTCGGGGCCATCGCATGTTCTCGGCGCGCTGTGTCACTCGCGAGTCGAATCCGCTGGTCAGCACGGTGAGGTACCAGCGGTCGCCGACCTGCGCGGCGTCGACGGTGCCGATGTCGCCGCGCGCGACGACATCGGCGGCAGCGAGCGGGTCGCGCAACGGCAGTCCCAGGGCGCGGGCGAAGTCGTTGCCCGTGCCCGTGGGGACGACGGCGAGGGCCGTTTCCGTACCGGCCAGGGCCTGCGCGGCGATGTTCACCATGCCGTCGCCGCCGACGACGGCGAGGGTGCCCCCGCGCGCTCCGGCGGCGCGGGCCTCCTCCGCGGCATGGCCGGCCGTCCGCGTCAGTACCAGCTCCGGTCGTACACCGTGGTGGCGCAGCCGTTCGGCGACCCGCTCGGCGATACGCGCTCCCGCTCCGCGGCCGGACACCGGGTTGACCAGGAGTGTGCACGCGGGCGTCGTCATGGGATCAGTTTCCCGGGGTTGAGCACACCCGCGGGGTCCAGGACCTGTTTGGCCGCCCTGAGGACCTCGACACCCAGTTCGCCGACCTCCTGGGTCAGCCACGGCACGTGGTCGGTGCCCACGGCGTGGTGGTGGGTGATGGTGCCGCCGTGTGCGGCGATCGCGTCGCTCGCCGCCTTCTTGGCGCGGTCCCACTGTGCGATGGGGTCGGCCTCCGCGGCGGTGACCGCCGTGAAGTACAGGGACGCTCCCGCGGGATAGACGTGGGAGACATGGCAGAGCACCACCGGGGACCGGCCGTCGTGCGTGAGTGCGCTGCGCAGGCTGTCACCGACCGCCGCGTACAGACGGGGGAGGTTGGACCAGGTGGTGGCGGTCTCCAGCGTCTCGGCGAGGAATCCGGCCGGGAGGAGCGCGTCCCGGAGGTAGGGCCCACTGGTGCGGGAGCGGCGCCAGTCGTCGGTCGCGCCGGACGCCACGGTCTCGGCTCCCGGGATCGCCATCAGGATGCGCCGCGTCGCCGCGCGGGCGTCCGCCACGTCCTCGGCGGTACCGGCGTAGTCCAGCAGTGCCAGGCAGCCGGAGGGGGCCTGGCCTCCGCCGACGGACGCGTTGACGAACGTCTCCGTCTCGTCGGAGAGCCGCATGGAGCGTGCGCCGACCCCGGCCTGGACGAGGTGGCGCAGTGCGTCGGTTCCCGTCGTCCAGTCGGGGAACGTCCAGGCGTCGTGGTGGGTCGTCGCGGGCAGCGGACGCACCCGGCAGGTGACGTCGGTGACGATGCCCAGCGTGCCTTCCGAACCCAGGAAGAGCTGGCGCAGGTCGGGTCCGGCGGCCGACGCGGGGGCACGGCCCAGGCGCAGGCTTCCGCGCGGTGTCGCCACGGTCATGGCCTGCACCATGTCCTCGAAACGGCCGTATCCGGCCGACCACTGGCCGCTGGACCGGGTGGCGGCGTATCCGCCGATGGTCGCGTACTCGTGGCTCTGCGGCAGGTGACCGAGGGTGAAGCCATGGGCCGCGAGCAGTTCCTCGGCCTCCGGGGTGCGCAGGCCTGCTTCGAGGGTCGCGGTCATGGATTCGGCGTCGACCGCCACGAGGCGGCGGAGCCGGCCGAGGTCGAGTGCGATGACGGCGTTGAAGGGGCCGCGCAGCGGCTCGACGCCTCCGACGACACTCGTCCCGCCGCCGAACGGCACGACGGCGACGCCGGCTTCGGTGCAGGCCTCCAGGACGCGCACCACTTCGTCGTGGTCGGCGGGCAGCACCACGGCGTCCGGTGCCTGGGAGGCTTCCCCGTCGCGGCGGCGCAGGAGGTCCACGAGGCTCTTGCCGCCCGTGTGGCGCAGCCGGGTCGGGGCGTCGGTACGGACGTTCTCCGCGCCGACGACGTCCTTCAGGGTCTCGGCCGCCGATGCGGGCAGCGCGGACGGCGGGATCGCCACGTCGGCCTCGTCGACCGATGTCAGCGTGCGTTCCGGTTGCCCGAGTACCTGATGGACCAGTTCCAGGACGGAGTCCGGAAGCGCCGGGAGGTGGCCGGGCTCGCCCCAGGCGTTCCACGCCATGGAGCTGCTGGGGTGTGGAGGCGTCGTCATGCGTTACAGTTTTACACATGATGGCAAGTCGTAACGTCGAAGACGAGATTCTCGACGCCACACGCGAGAGCGTCGAAGCGTTCGGAGTGCGCAGAACGAAGCTCGCCGACATCGCACGTCGCGCCGGTGTGAGCCGCCCGACCGTCTACCGTTACTGGCCGGACGTCGAGTCCGTGGTCGCCGATCTCCTCACCCGTGAACTGCACGAAATCATCACCGCGGCCCGCCCCACCGACGCCGATCGCATCACCGCACGCGAAGCACTCATCCGGCAGTGCGCCGCGACCGTGCGCGCCCTGATCGGCCACCCGCTGTTCAGCCGCATCATCGACAACGAGCCCGAACTGCTCGCCACCTACACCTTTCACCGCCTCGGCGTGAGCCAGCAGGCGGCGATCGGCCTCATCACCGACCAGATGCGGGCCGGGCACCACGACGGATCCGTGCGCGCCGGCGACCTCGCCGCGCAAGCACGCATGGTCTTCCTCGTCGTACAGGCCACCGCCACCTCCTGGCGGCTGACCAGCGACGTCATGGACACCGACGGCCTGATCGCCCATGTGCGCGCGCTTCTGGACGGATACCTGCGCCCCGAAAGGGATGGCCAATGAGGACTTTCCCCCACAGCACTTCACTGTCCGCCCGTCGCCGCCGACGGGACCTCGACGCGATCGCGGAAGGCCTGCGGGTCGACGTCCTCGTGGTCGGGGCGGGCGTCACCGGCGCCGGCGCCGCCCTGGACGCGGCCGCGCGCGGCCTGTCCGTCCTGCTGGTCGACCGGCACGACCTGGCTTTCGGCACCAGCCGATGGAGTTCGAAGCTGGTGCACGGCGGTCTGCGCTACCTCGCGTCGGGCGACCTGGGCATCGCCTACGAGAGCGCGAGGGAGCGGGGCATCCTGATACGGCGGACCGCCCCCCACCTCATCCGGCGCCTGCCCATGCTGCTCCCCCTGCACAGCGCAGTCAGCCACAGCCAGGCCGCCCTCGCCCGCACCGGCTTCGCCGCGGGCGACATGCTGAGGATCTGTGCCCGGACACCGTCGTCGCTCCTGCCGCGGTCCCGCCGGTTGAACCCCGCGCGGACCCGCGCACTCGTCCCGGGTGTCACCACGGCCGGTCTGCGCGGCGGACTGCTCTCCTACGACGGTCAACTCACCGACGACGCACGGCTGGTCGTCGCCCTGGCCCGCACCGCCGCAGGCCACGGAGCCCGCGTGGTCACCCACTGCAGCGCGCAGCAGCTCCGCGCCGACGGTGCGACCCTCCGCGACGAGATGACCGGCGACGTGCTCGAGGTGACAGCGAAGTCGGTGATCAACGCGACCGGGGTGTGGGCCGGGCAGCTCGCCCCGCGGGTGCGGCTGCGGCCCAGCCGCGGCACCCACCTCGTCGTCGACGCGGCCAGGGCCGGCCTGGAGCACACCGCACTGACCGTGCCGGTTCCGGGCTCCATGAACCGCTTCGTCTTCGCCCTCCCCCAGCAGGACGGACGGGCCTACATCGGCCTCACCGACGAACCGGTCGACGAGCTGCCCGACGTCCCCGAAGCCCCCGACGACGACATCGACTTCCTCCTGGACACCGTCAACCAGGCGTTGCAGCGTCCGCTGTCCCGCGACGACGTCCTGGGGACGTTCGCGGGGCTGCGCCCCCTGCTGGACAGCGGTGACGGGGGATCGAGTGCGGACGTGTCCCGCCGCCACGCCATCCTCACCGGCACCGACGGTGTCGTCACGGCCGTCGGCGGAAAGCTCACGACCTACCGTGCCATGGCCCGCGACGCGGTCGACGCGGCCCTGCGCACCGCGGGCCTCCCCGCCGGCACCTGCCGGACGGAAGCCCTTCCCCTGGTGGGGGCGGTGGCTCCGCACCGCGTCAAGGCCCTGGCTGGGCCGCCCCGACTGGCCGCGCGCTACGGGGCGGAGGCTCCGGACGTCGTGGCCGGCGCGGCCGGCGACCGCACCCTGCTCACGCCGCTCGCCGCGGGCGTGACCGGCGCCGAGCTGCTGTTCGCCGTGCGCCACGAAGGCGCGCTCACCGTCGAGGACCTTCTCGACCGGCGGACGCGACTCGGGCTGGTGCCCGCGGACCGGGCGCGGGCCGTGGCCATGGCAGAGCGGCTCCTGGAGGAGGAACAGGCGTCCTGACCCTGGGCGTTCGGCGGTCACGGGTGGCGCCGTGGCAGGTACCGTCCCACAGCGGTACGGCCCGCAGGCGGAACTGCCCTGTAGCAGAATCGGCGGGTGCGGATTCTGTCGTTCCCCGAAGAGGCCACCCCGTCCGAGTGGCGTGTCCAGGTACACGAGCTCCAGGAGCAGGCATGGCCGTCCGATTCCGGGTCGGGCGCCGGCGCCGGTGAGCCGACCCACGACCCGGTACTGCGGCCGCTGTCCATGCTGCTGGAGGAGGACGGGGTGGTGCTGGCCGCGCTGGACATCCTGTTCAAGGACATCGTCCACGCGGGCCGGCGGTACGCTGCCGGGGGGCTGAGCACCGTGGTGACCCGGCGGGAGGCGCGTGGTCACGGGTACGGCGGGCGACTCGTGGCGGCAGCCAGGGGGGCGATGACCGTCCGGGAACTGGATCTGGGACTGTTCACCTGCGACCTCCCGCTCCGGGCGTTCTACGAGCGCGCGGGCTGGCGGGTACTCCCCGGTGCGGTGCTGGTCGGTGGCACACCGCAGGCACCGTTCCCCAGTGATCAGCCCGGCTTCGACAAGGTCACCATGGGCGACTTCTTCTCACCCGCTGCCCGGCGGGCCCGGGCGTCGTTCCACGACTGCCGCATCGACCTGCATCCGGGCGAGATCGACAAGCTCTGGTGACCCCGGCGCCCCGGGCCGGTGGCGGCGGTGGGCCGCACGGCGGCACGCCTGCCGCCTACCGCCGTCGGATCTCGGCGGCGAGCTGCGGCGGGTCATGCCTGGCCGGCGATCGGTTCCTCCCCCGCGCTGCGGCCGCCCGGCAGCAGGCTCCCGGGCGAGGACCGCGCGTGCAAGGAGCCGACGACGTGCAGTCGTCGACGCGTCCGAGGCCCGGGCGAACGCCGTCGGGCGGTCAGAAGACCTGGGCGAAGCAGCCCACGGTGACGGCCGCACAAAGCGCCACGAGCGCGACCGTCATCAGGAGTCCTGGTATGCGCATGGGTCCTCCATTGCCTGGCCGACGTGGCTCACAGGCAGTACCGAACGAGCCACTCGTCGGCGTTGTACGTGTCCTTCGCCGGGTCCGGGGCCGTGGCTGCCTGCTCCTCGACCATCTCCTCCGGCCGGATCCGCTTCGGCAGCTCGCCGAACCGGGCGCGGCGTGCCGATTCCGCGGGGTCGGGGTTCTTGTGCGCAGGCTGCATGGCGTCGTCTCCTCGATGGTTTGCTGCCGGCTTCAGGTCGGCCGGGGCCCCGGCCGACGAGCGCCGCGGTATCGGGCCATGGTGGTGATGTGCTGCTCGGTGCACGGCGGCAGGCAAGCCCTGGTGAGCGCCTCGGCTCATCACCGGTCCAGCTGCACTTCCCCATGCCCCACCCAACGACCCGGCGCCCGTGAGAATTCCTCTGCCATCCCGGTCACGTCGACCGTGCGTTGCCCGGTCGACTCGTCGACGTGTGCGAGGTGCGGGCCCGGGTCGCGGAGCACCGTGGCGATCACCCCGGCGACGTCGTCCGCGGCGACCGGCGACTTGCGTCCGGTGCCGAAGGGCGGCGTGATCGTGCTGCGGCGTCAGCGGCCGGGTGGACCTCGACGCTGTCGCCGACTGCCCGCATCAGGGCCCTGGGCGCCGTCCCGGGCCGACGTCCCACAGGGCCGACGGCACTGCGGTGACCGTACACATCTGGGTAGCTACCTGAGTACGTCGACTCAGGCAGAACCACCGGCCGTGCGGACAGGGTGAGGGCATGACGATTCCTCCGCCTCCCCCACTGCCGCCCCACCAGCCCGAGTACGGCTACGTACCGCCCCCGCCGCCGGCGCCTTCGCGTGCCCGCCGGGGTCTGCTCATCGGCACCGTGATGGCGCTGCTGATCGTCGCCGGGGCCGCGACCGCCTGGTGGCTGACGAGGGACGACGAGAGCGGCCCGCTGGCCGGCAGGCCCCGGGTGACCGACACCAGAGCCGGACTCTCCTACGCGATTCCCGAAGGCTGGCGGCACAGCCCGGCGAAGGACAGGGATCTGATCGACGCCTTCACCTCCCAGATCACCAAAGCCGGTTCGGGCGAGGCGGGCAGCGTTGTGTTCACCGGCAGGGCGCGGCAGGTGGTGCCGGAAGCGGACCTGCGTCGGCAGACGGAGTTCGCCGCCCGGTCGAACGCGGAGTTCTTCTTCCCCGACCAGCGGGCCACGCTCGAGGACTCACGCCCGACCACGGTCGACGGCCGGCCCGCCCATGCGGTGAAGGTCCGGGTGGCGGACGGAAAGGGCGGCATGTCGCACTTGGAGATGGTCCTGGTGACGGTGAACGGTCACCGCACCTCCTTCGTCCTCGGTGTCGTCACCGCCAGCCCGGGCTCGGCGACCGGTCGGGAGATCGACGAGATCGTGGCGAGCACCACCGTCGCATGACCGTCGTATCCGTCGGCGACCCGGTCCCGCCCGTCCACCCGGCAGGGCGGGCATCGGGCCGGCCGCGCACCGGCTCGCCGCCTCACCGGGTGGGTGGCGCACCGGCCAACCGGTCGCCCAACGGACTCCTCCGGTACAGCACATGTCGTCCGTCGCGTGCCCGGGTGACCAGACCCGTGGAGTGCAGGACCCGCAGGTGCTGGGACACGGCACTCGGGGTGACCCTCAGCAGCCGGGCCAGCTCGACCGTCGGCAGCGGCTCTTCGAGGAGGGCGAGCAGCCGGGCTCTGGCCGCGCCGATGAGGGACACGAGGGCAGGCGCGTCGGCGCGGGGCACCGGGGCCCAGAGCGTGGCCACTCCGCGGCTCGGGTAGATCAGCGACGGAGCCTCCTCGGGGCTGACCGGCGGCGCGGGCTTGTGCGCGAACACCGAGGGCACCAGCAGCAGTCCGCGCCCCGATGCCGCGACACGGTGCCTGCTGATCATCTTGTCGATGTGCAGCACACCGCTCTGCCAGCGCAGATTCGGGTGCATCCCGGCGAACAGCAGACGGGCACCGCCCATGGCCAGTTGCCGTGCCCGGTAGGTCATGTCGGCCTCCAGCACCAGCCGCATCCGGGGCCACATCGGCTCGACGGCGGTCCTCCAGTACTGCCGCAGCAGCTCACAGACGGCGTCGCGGAGGCGGACGACGGCTGCGTCGTCGGTGGCCGAGGCGTCGCGCAGTGGTTCCGGGAGCGGGTCCGGTGCATGGGCGGCCAGGAAGTCACGGCGCACCAGCTCGGGTGGGGTCCGCCCGACGACCGCCAGCTCCTCCTCGAAGTCCGCGGAGAAACCCGTGGGTCTCGGGGTCAGGAAGTCGGGGAGGGTGAGCCGCTCCGCCACCAGCGAGAACAGCAGGTCCGTGTCGAGTTCGCCGAGCCTGCCGAGCACCGGCCTGCGCCACGGCAGATGCACGGCGGACAGGCCCGGCTCGCGCAGCACGCGCAGGCTCAACACGGTCTCGGTCAGGGGCGAGACGGCGAACCGGGTGTCCGCCAGGTCCTCGACTCCGAGCATAAAGTCGATCATTAAGCCGTACGCTACATCGATTGGCACGGCGACGCCGGTGCCGTGGACTGGCGCCCATGACGCACACAACTCATGAGCGGCGTACGGCGATCGGCACGGGCGGGCCGCGCGGCATCGGCGTCGCGGTGGCCGGGCGGCCGGCGCGCGACGGACTGGCGGTCGCCGTGATCGACCCGGACACGGCGGACGGCGCCGACACGGTCAGCGCCGTCACCGTTTCGGGCGGTTCGGCGCCGGCGGTTGCGGCGGATGTCGCCGACGAGTCCGCGGTGGCCGCCACGGTCGCCCGGGAATCGATGGAACCCGGGCCGCCGACGGTACCGGTCCACCACGTGGTGAGCCCGGGGGCGGGCTTCGTCCCGGGCCGTGCCGTACACGTCAACGGCGGGCCGGTGGCCCGGTGATGAGCCGTCGACTGCTCCTGATCCTGACCGCGACCTGCGCCGTCGCCGTGGGCAACATCTACTTTCCGCAGGCGATCGGCCCCCTGATCGCCGCCGGGCTGCATGTGTCGCCCGGCTCGGCCGCCCTGGCTGTGACCGCCACCCAGATCGGCTACACCGCCGGGATCGTCCTGCTGGTGCCGCTCGGCGACCGGGTGCCGCACCGCCGGCTCCTCGTCACCCTGCTCGCCCTCACCGGATGCGGGCTGCTCGCGGCGGGCTGCGCACCGGCGCTGCCGTATCTCGTCGCCGCGAGCGGCCTCATCGGCCTCACCACGGTGGCCGCCCAGGTCATCGGTCCGCTGGCGGTCGGTCTCGTGGGTGCCGAACGGCGCGGGGCCGTGATCGGCACTCTGCTCAGCGGGTCGACCGGCGGCATGCTGCTGGCCCGCACCTTCAGCGGAACGCTGGGCGAGTGGCTGGGCTGGCGGGCTCCCTATCTGGTCGCCGCCGTCTCGGCCCTGCTCCTCGCGGCCGTCCTGGTCTTCATGGTGCCGCACCTGCCGGTCTCCCCCCGCCCGCGCTACGCGGCCCTGCTGGTCGAACCCCTGCGCCTGCTGCGCAGCGAGCCGGACCTGCGTCGCTCCTGCCTCTACCAGGCAACCCTCTTCGGCGGATTCTCGGCCGTCTGGACGTGCGTGGCGCTCCTTCTCACCGGTCCCGTCTACGGCCTGGGCGCCCGGGCCGTCGGGGTGCTTGCGCTGGTCGGCGGGGTCACGATGCTCTGCGCCCCCGTCGCGGGCCGCCTGGTGGACCGCCGGGGCCCCGACACGGTGAATCTCGTCTGCATGCTCGGTGTGCTCGCCTCGGCCGCGATCCTCACCTTCGGCGCCCGAGGCGGCACTCCGGGCCTGGCCGCTCTGACCCTCGGCACGCTGCTGCTCGACGTCGCGATGCAGTCCGGCATGATCGCCAACCAGGCCCGTGTCTACGCCCTGCGCCCCGACGCCCGCAGCAGGCTCAACACCGCCTATATGACCGGCGCGTACCTGGGCGGCAGCATGGGCTCCTGGCTGGGGCTGCGTGCCTGGGACGAGGCCGGCTGGAAGGGTGTGTGCACCCTCGTCGCAGTGCTCGCCGCAGTCGCCCTGACCCGTCATCTCCTCGCGTTGTACGGCCGGAAGGCACGCTTCGGCCACGGCCCCGCCGCGGCCCTCGCCCCGGACCGGGGCGAGGCGACGACCGACCGGCGGACACCCGCGTAGCCCCGCACCCGCACCCGCACGCGCGAGTCGCCGTCCGATGTCGGCGGGTGTACCGGAACGGCACGCGCCGCGGCCCAACGGCGGTGCCGTGGCCGCGGAATGACGGTCACGAGGGTGCGCGCCCCGTCCCACGGTGTCCCACCGTCCGGTACGTCGCAGCAGGTCGGCCCCACACGCGTCCCGCCCGGTCCCCACTGCCGCCGGGACCGTTGTCCGTCGGCGCCGTGCCTCCACAGACTGGCCCACGCCCCGAAGCCGGCGTTCGCAGGGGACACCGGGGGCACATCACAACGGGAGACGGTCATGCGGATGCGCAGGATCGCGACAGCGGCTGCGACAACGGTGTTGGTGGCAGGCGCCGTCGGCATCGCCGGTCCGGCACAGGCGGCGGCGGGGAGGACGAGCTGCTACGCCTCCAGCTGCAACCACCTCAACCCCTACAAGACCTACTGCACCGGCGACGGGCGCGCGGTGTACAGCGCGGCGAACGAGCAGGGCGACGTCGTCCACCTCTACTACAGTCCCTCCTGCCGGTCGGTGTGGGCCGAGACGTGGACCAGGCAGAGCGGGGACGTCATCCGGGTCGAGCGGTCCGACGGTTCGATCTCGAGCAGCGATGTCAGCGACGGCACGCACTCCTGGACCGGGATGATCAACGACGCCGGGTACAAGGCCCACGCGGAGATCAGTGATCCGGGCGTCAGCGTCTACGGTGTGACACCCGACTTCTGACGGAACCGCACCCGACGGCGAGGGGCCGCGCCGCCACCGCAGCACTCCCTGGGCGAGGTGGCGTGGCCCGCGGAGTCGCTCCGGTGACGGGGTGGTGCGCCGCCGCCCGGGCAGCGTTCCCGCGATCCCGGACGGGCGGTGCACATGCCGGGCGAGCGCTTCCCGCGCTGCGGTCGCGGTCGGAGCGGGGCGGCAGGCCGGCGAAAGGCGTGCGCGGGCACGACGCGGGCGGACCGCGGTGAAGAGCGTGCCGGTCTCAGGTGTCGGCCGTCGGCTCTCCGAAGGCCGGGCCCCCGCCGGCGCCGCCTCATCCTCGACGGCAGGGCTCCGTGCCCACGAGGCGCGACACGAGGCCGGGTCCGCGATGGGCCGGCACGATGCGACCGAGCCGCCCATGCCGTGTCCGATGATCTCCGCCTCCGTCTCGGGGCGCAGTGTCCTCCGGGCTATGCGTCCTGCTCCGCGGCGAGGCACCGGAGCAGGTCGAGGAGGGTCGCGCGGTCCGCGGCGGACAGGGCGGAGAAACAGGTGGCAAGCACCTCGTCAGCGATCTTGTGGCCGGCCGCGAGGACCCGCTCGCCCGGAGGCGTGAGATGGTGTTCGATCCGCCGGCCGTGGCCCGGCCGGCGCTCGACCAGCCCCTGCGCGGTCAGACGGCCCACGAGCGTTCCGAAGGCCTGCTCGCTCTGGAACGTCGCCGCTGCCAACTCCCGGGCCGAGGCGCCGGGTGAGCGGCTGATCGCGCGCAGCGCGTCCCACTGGGCCAGCGTCGTACCGGCTGCGCCGAGGGCGCTGTCGAGCGCCCGGTGCTGCCGGTACTGGGCTTGTTTGACCGCTCTTCCGAGGACTTGCAGCTCACCATGCATGCCTCGAGTCTACGCGACGACCAAGCTAGCTTATATAAAGATGTTTAGTTACTGTGTGGGCATGCCAACAGAGCACACGACAACCGTGTACCCCGACCTGCCCATCACCCTCTCCGAAGCCGGAACCGGCAGGCCCGTCCTGCTCCTGCACGGCGGAGGAGGCCGCGCCACGGTCGCCGGCCTCGCCGAGCACCTCTCCGCGACCGCGCACACCCTGACCCCCGTCCACCCCGGCTGGGACGGCGCTCCCCGCCCCGCATGGTTCACCGGCATCGACGACCTCGCCCTGGCCTATCTGCACCACCTGCACGACCGCGGGCTGGAGGACGTCCTGGTCGTCGGCTCGTCGCTCGGCGGCTGGACCGCGGCCGAGATGGCCGTACGCGACACGGCGGGGATCATCACCGGCGTCGTTCTCATCAACGCCGTGGGCGTACACGTCCCGGCAGAGCCGATCACCGACTTCTTCGCCCTCGACGCGCGCGGCGTCGCCGAGCACTCCTGGCACGAACCCGACCGGTTCCACGTCGACCCCGGCGACATCCCGGCCGCCCAACTCGCCGTACGGCAGGCCAATATGACCACGATGCGCATCCTGGCCGGCGACCCCTACATGCACGACCCCAAGCTGCTGCGCCGGCTGAGCCGCGTCGACCTGCCCGCCCTCCTCGTCTGGGGGGAGAGCGACCGCATCGTCACGCCCGCCTACGGCCGGGCGTACGCCGACGCCTTCGGGGACGGCCGGCTCGAGGTCGTACGCGAGGCCGGACACCTTCCGCACATCGAACAACCGGAAGCGACCTTCGCCCTGATCGACAGCCACCTGCGCCGGACGGGCGCCCGCCTCACCACCCGGTAGCAGTCGGCGACCGCCGCTTGCTCCGCCACGCGTCCGTCCGGGGCGAGCACCGGCCGTCGACGGAGGTCCGCCGACCGCACACCTCGACTCCCCGGCCACCACCTCAGCAGGAACCGACGCGCTCGTCCTGCCCGGGCGAGGGGACCATGCGGTACGAGTCACCCTCGGTCACCACCAGCCCGCCCGTGGGCGGGGGGAAGTGGGTGCCCAGGACGAGGGTGCCGGTGTCGGCGAGGGAGGCGAGCAGCCGCCGTCGGGTGCGCGCCGCCTGTTCGGCGTCCACGTCCACGCAGCTGCCGACGGCGGGATCGTGCAGCTGGACGGGGTGGTGGACGCAGTCCCCGGTGATCAAGGCCGAGGCCGGGCCGCTGTGCAGTTCCACGGCGATGTGACCGGGAGTGTGTCCGGGGGTGGGGCGCAGTCGGACACCCGGGGCGACCTCGGCCCCCGCGTCGGGGACCTCGACGAGCCGGAGGAGACCGGCGTCGTTCACCGGATGCACGGAGTCCCGGAACATCTGGCGGCGGGACTCCTCCATCTCCGTGCCGGCCCAGTACTCCCACTCCACTCGCGACACCACATAGCCGGCGTTGGGGAAGGTCGGCCTCCATACGCCGCCGGTCGCGCGGGTGTTCCACCCGACGTGGTCGGTGTGGAGGTGCGTGAGGATCACGAGGTCCACCGCTTCCGGCGCGAATCCGGCGGCCGCCAGACGCCCGAGGTAGCCGGTGCTCAGGTTGTCCCATGCGGGATTCGGCCGGCTCTTGCCGTTGCCGATACCCGTGTCGACGAGGATGCGCAGACCCTGGTGCGAGATCGCGAAGCTGTGGCTGGCCAGATGCAGGGTGCCCGAGCCGTCGGCGAAGTCGGGTTGCAGCCACGGAGCTTGGGCGACCATGTCGGCGGTGGCCTCGGGGAGCAGCCAGCGACCGGTCTGCGCGGGGAGGGCGATCTCGTCGATGCGCTGGACGCGGATGTCCCCCACCGTCCAGGACGGGGTTCCGGCGGGCGCCTGGGAGGCCGAAGAGGCGTTCATGGGGGGCGCTTCCTGTCTGTCATCCGAACACGGAGCAGCCGATCGCCGGAGCGCAGCCGCTAAAAGCTACTTATTCGCTTTAGCTCACCCTAGACCTCTGCAGCGACCTAAAGCAAACTCTTAGCTTTTATCGAGGGGCACGGCTCAGGGCGCGCCGGAGCGCTTCACCTCTCTCCTGCACCCCCGAAGAGTGCGCGGAGACGCCCGGAGCCGTCGTCACGGCAGGGGCATCAGACGGTAGAAGACCGTGGCGACCAGGCCTCGGGCGTACTCCGCCGGGAGCGGCTCCGGGCGGAAGAGGACCCGGTACATGATGGGCGCCACGACGTGATCCATCACGGTGTCGATGTCCGGTACGTGCTCACCGCGTTGGCCGGCGCGGTCGAGGATCGCCCCGACCTGCTCAGCGGCGTACGCGGAGCACCGCCCGGCGTTCGGGCCGTGCGGATCACCTGCAAGGGCGTCCCGGATGTAGGAGCGTCCGGGCGAGGAGGACATCTCCTCCAGGAACGCGGCGGCCCAGCGCTCCAGGTCGTCGCGCAGGCTGCCGTGGTCCGCCGGCGGGATCTCGGGCCGCAGCCGTTCCACCGCGACGTCCGAGAGGAGTTCCTGGAGGTCGCCCCAGCGGCGGTAGACGGTCGACGGCGTCACTCCGGCTCGCGCGGCGACCAGCGGGACGGTGAGCGCGGCCTGTTCGGCCTGGAGCTCACGCACGGCCCGGTGCACCGCTTCCTGCACACGGGCACTGCGCCCTCCGGGCCGGGTTCCTGGTCTGGGATTCACACACCCCAGGCTAACGCAAAATAGTTGCGCAGTGTGGAGCTGCGACGTCGGCCGAGGCAGCCAAGGCCGCGGAGGCCTACGAGCCCTACCGTGTCCGCGTGGCCATCGCCGGACACCAGGCGGCGATCTCCCCGCCCGGCGATCCGCTGCGACGGAAGGGCAGGCGGGAAGGGCAGGTGAGGGCCCGGCGATCGCCGCATCCGCGGCCATGAGCCACAACGGCGCCGGAAGGCGTGGAAGTTGAGGCTCTCCACGGACCTCCCGTCATCGGGCGGCAGACCCGGTCACCGCCGTGCCCGTCGGTCGAGGCCGCCCTGCACACGCGCTCAGACGGACGGGCTCCCCGGCGAGGCGACGGCCGTCCACCCGCCGTCCAGCAGGGCGAAGACCCGTTCCAGCGTCGCCTGGTCGTCGTCACACCCGCGGAGCAGGGTGACCGCCTCGAGTGCGAAGTGGGCAAGCGCCCGGCAGGCGGGGTCATCGGCGGACAGACCGGCATCGCCGGCGATCGCCGCCGCCAGGGAGGCCTCATGTCGCAGCCACATGCGCCGGGAGTGCTCACGCAGGGCCGGGGTGCTGTCGATCAGACGGAGGAAGGCGTCGAAGCGGGGGTCCGCACGGCGCCGCCGTGACTGGGCATCGCCCATCAGGTGGCACAGCGCCTGCGGCACGGACTGCCCGGCGGGGCGTTCACGCACGGCGGCGACCAGCGCAGCCTCACGGTCGGCGTCCTCGTCGAACACCAGGGCTTCCTTGCCCTCGGGGAAGTGCTTGAACAGCGTGGTCACCGACACGTCGGCGGCCTCGGCGATCTCCCGTACGCCGACCGCGTCGTAGCCGCGTTCCAGGAACAGCGTCAATGCCGCGTCCGCCAGGGCCTGGCGGGTGGCGGCCTTCTTGCGCTCACGGCGCCCCAACGTCTCGGTCACGCCCTCATCCTAGCCCCGACGTTGAACCGGTAGCAAAGTTGAATGGTTGCAGTTTTTTAGCGGTTGCACTTAGCGTGTAGGCCGACGGGCCGGCCCTCTCCATGCCTCGGTGTCTCCGCACGGCGAGACGTGCAAGGGGCCGCCCGGACCGCAGCACCCCGTGGCGGCGAGCCACGGGGGCGCTTCTCTTCGACCACCAGGGGAACGACCATGACCACCACCACGAACGCGCACATCGCCGTCATCGGAGCGGGCCCGGGGGGCCTGCTCTGCGCACGCGTCCTGCAACTCCACGGTGTGGACGTCACCGTGTACGAGGCCGACGCCGCCGTCGACGCCCGGGATGCCGGCGGCACCCTCGATCTGCACGCCGACACCGGCCAGATCGCGCTCGAGGACGCCGGCCTGCTGAAGGCGTTCACCGAACTCGCCCGGTTCGAGGGCCAGGCGAAGACCCGGCTCGACCACCACGGCAACGTGCTGGCGTCGTTCGAGCCCGACGCGGACGACGACGCCGCGCCCGAGATCGACCGCGGACAGCTGCGCGCCCTGCTGGCCGCGCACGTGACGCCCGGGACCGTGCGCTGGGGTCACAAACTCCTCGGCGCGACCGCGCTCGGCGGGGGCAGGCACAGGCTCGAGTTCGAGGGCGGCGCGGTCACCGAGACGGATCTTCTGATCGGCGCCGACGGCGCCTGGTCCCGGGTGCGCCCGCTCCTCAGCGACGCCACCCCCCGGTACAGCGGAGTCTCACTGGTCGAGGTCCGCTTCGACGACGTCGAGCGCCGCCACCCGGGCATCGCACAACTCGTCGGCGACGGCCATGTGTTCGCCAACGACGGCGACGGCCGCGGCATCATCGGCCAGCGCAACAGCAGCGGTCACGTCCGCGGCTACATCGGCCTGCGCGCCGATCTCGACTGGTGCGGCGACGCCGGAATCGACCTCTCGGACACCGAAGCGGTACGGCGGTTCCTGCTCGATGAGTTCAGCGGCTGGTCCGAACGGCTGCTGCCGTTTCTCGCCGACAGCGACGGCTACGTCAACCGCCCGATCCACGTGCTGCCCGCTCCCCTGACCTGGCAGCGCACACCGGGTGTCACCCTGCTCGGGGACGCGGCCCACGTCATGTCGCCCTTCGGCGGTCACGGGGCGAACCTCGCCCTGCTCGACGCGGCGGAACTCGCCCGGGCGATAGCCGAGGAAGCCACCCCGGACGCGGCGATCACGCGCTATGAAGCCGTCATGCTGCCCCGCTCCGGTCCCCTGGCCGTCAGCGCCAACGAAGCCCTCGAGGGGTTCTTCGGCACCGGCGACAACATCCCCGATCACGAGGCCGAACACCGGGGCTACAAGGAGAGGGCCGCAGCCTACCGCCGGCTGCACGGTGCGCCCGCACCGCAGTAAGGGGCCGGCCGCGGGGTCGACCCCGGCCCCGGCCGGTGCTGCGCCTGTCGGGAAGGCGTCCGTCGCCCGTGGGCATCCCGGCCGGCCATGCCCACCGGCCCCGGTCGGCCACGCACGGCGACGCGGCCGGACGCACCACCGCGGGCGGGCTCCGGTGACGGGCCCGCCGGGGGGAACGTCACCGATCCCCCCGGCCGGTCCGGCTGCGGCGCGGTCGTCCGTCGGACGAGCGCGGCAGGGCGCTGCGGTCCCGGCGGCCGGGCGGCCCGGGCCGGAGCTCAGGACTCCCGGTGGTGCAGGGAGTCGAGAACGGCCAGGTCGTCACCGGTGAGGCGAAGTGCGCCGGCGGCCACGTTGGATGCCAGATGGTCCGGGTCGCCGGTCCCGGGGATGGCCAGCACATGCGGGCCGCGGTGCAGCGTCCAGGCGATTCGGACCTGGGCCGGACTCGCCCCGTGCGCCCGGGCGATGGCCTCGATCCCGGGCGCTTCGGTGCCGCTCGCCCCGGCCTGGCGCCCGAGGCCGGCGATCGCGTAGAAGGGCACGAAGGCGACGCCCTGCTCACCGCACGTACGGACGAAGGCGTCCTGGTCGGGCCGGAGCCCGATGCCGTACGGGTTCTGCACACACACCACCGGGGCGATGGCCTGGGCCTCGGCGAGCTGTGCGGGGGTGATGTTGGAGAGGCCCAGGTGGCGGATGAGCCCGGCATCGCGCAGTGCGGCCAGCGCGCCGAAGCGCTCGGCGATCGAATCGGTCCCGAGGATGCGCAGGTTCACCACGTCCAGGTGGTCGCGGCCGAGCTGGCGCAGGTTCTCCTCCACCTGGCCCCGCAGCTGCTCGGCGGTGGCATGGGGAATCCACTCGCCCGAGGGGCCGCGCCCCGGCCCCACCTTCGTGGTGATGACGAGGTCGTCCGCGTAGGGGGCCAGGGCGCTGTTGATCAGCTCGTTGGCGGAGCGCAGCGGGGAGAAGTAGAACGCGGCGGTGTCGATGTGGTTCACGCCGAGCTCGACCGCACGGCGCAGCACGCCGATGGCCTGGTCGCGGTCGCGGGGGACGGCGTCGGGGACGAGTGCTTCGCCGGTCTGCGGCAGGCGCATCGCGCCGAAACCGATCCGGTTGACCACGAGGTCGCCGAGCTTCCATGTGCCTGACGCCGCCGCAGTGATCATCTGTGAGGTCATGGCGGAATGATCCAGACACCGTAGGATCACCGCCATTGATTCGTGTATGAGTGAATCCTTGCGAGGCGTCGTGGCGGAGCTGGTCTTCTCGGTGCGGGACCTGGCGCAGATGCGCTTCGCCATTTCGCCCATGTGGCAGGTCGGGCCCGGCTTCCGGCTTCTGCGTTCCGGGTCCGCGCATCCCGTGCACCGGATCTGGGCCGAGCAGGTGCGGCCACGGGTGGCGGCCGCGGGGCTGGACCGGGGATGGCTTGCCGAGCTCATCCCGTCGTCGGGCTACGTCCCCGACTTCCTCAATCCGACGCCCTCCGGGCCGGCCCCGACACTGACGGCGGAGCTGGACGGCGTACTCGCCTCCCGCGCCGACCGGGTGCGCCACGATCTCGACCGGCTCGGGGCCGAGCAGGGCGGTCTCGGCCCCCGCTGCCGCGCCCTGCACGCCCGGCCGGGGGACCGCCTGCCCCGCGTCGCGGAGGAGATACGAGCCTACTGGGATGTGGCGCTCGCGCCCTACTGGGCACGGATCCGCGCCGTGCTCGACGCCGATGTCTCGCACCGGGCCCGGCAGGTCGCCGAACGCGGCGCCGCCCACCTGCTCAACGAACTCCATGCCTCGCTCAGTTGGGACGACGACACGCTGCGACTGCTCCGCCGGCACGGCGCCCTCTCCCGGCGGACTGCGGGCCAGGGTCTGCTGTTGATTCCCTCGGTGTTCACCGGACGGGACGTGCTCACCCGGGTGACACCGCCGGACCCACCCCAACTTGCCTACACCGCCCGCGGCGTAGGCACCCTCTGGGAATCGCCGACCACCGGTGCCGCCAACGCGCTCGCCGCGGTCCTCGGCCGCTCACGCACCCTGCTGCTGGCCGAGCTGGACACCCCGGCGTCCACCACCGAGCTCTCCCGGCGCACCGGGCTCTCCCCGGCCGGGGTCTCCCAGAACCTCACCGCGCTGCGCGATGCGGGTCTGGTGAGCGCCCACCGGGCGGGCCGCTCGGTGCTGTATGCACGCACCTCCGTCGCGGAATCGGTTCTCGGCGCCGCCCAACGTCCTCAGGGCGCCGACCGCTCCGCGGCCGCGGACGGCACGCGGGCTCCTTAGAGCAGCGGCCCCCATGTCCGGATCCGGCCACCGACGGCCGCCCGGACCGGCGGTCCGGTTGCCGCGTGTTCCGGTGGTTCGGCGGCCCGGCGGTCGTCCGGACACCTGCACCTGCCGGCGCCACCCTGCCCGACGCTCACGCCCCCACGTGCCGGTCGGAGGCGGGTCCCGTCGCTCGGGGCCTCCTGCCGGGCAGGCCCTGTCCGCTCGATGGTCGCCCCCGGTCGGTGTTCCGGCTGGCTCCCCCGGCGGGTCAGCCCGACAATGGGAGCGGCAAACCCGCTTCTTCGCCGGTGGGCTGCCGGATCCGGAGGCCATGGGCCATGCAGTCCGTGCGGTTCGAGAATCTCGCAGTGGGCCGGGCCACGCGCTCCGCTCCGACGACGTCGGAGCAGACACCCGCCGGGCCCTGCGCCGACGGCCGCCGTGCGCCTCACGCTGCCGCCCCGCCGGTCGTCTCCGGTGCCCTTCGCCGAGGTGCGCACACCGGGTGGGTACGGCCGTGACGACCGCACCCCAGCCGCACCGGGGCAATGACCGTCCTCCGTCCCGGGAGGACACGGTCGGACCCTGGCAGGAGCGGCCGACGGAACCTCCGGGCTCCGCCGCGCAGTCGGCGGCCCGGCATGAGCAGCAGGACGAACTGGCGGCGGTCCGGCGCGTTGCCGAGCACCTGCAGTCCGTCTACCCGTCGATCGACGCGGCCACCGTGGACGCTCTGGTCCACCAGGCCCACTCCCGTCTCAGCGCGGCCAGGATCCGGACCTACGTCCCGATTCTGGTCGAACGGCGAGCCAGACTCCTGCTCGTCGCCGTCATGCGCGAGGCCCGTCCGGCGACGCCGCCACCCGCCGCCGCACCCCCGCGACCGGACTGACAGGACCGCGCCATGCTCGCCCTGGTACCCGAGGCCGACGCGCTCCCCCGCCCGTCCGGCCGACACGGCGGAACACGGGATCGCCCGTGCTCCCTGACAGCGCAGGCCGCAGATGACGACGCCGAGCGGTGAACCCGGCATCGGTGCCCGGCTGCTCGCCCTGGCGTCGCTGCTCTGCGGCCTCGGCGCGGTCACCGTCCTGGTGGCCGGGACGGGATTCGCCGGTGGCCTCGTCCTCCTCGTGGGACTCCTCGCGCCGGCGCTGACCGGGGCCGGGGTGTGGTGGGCTCTCACCCGTCGGCGTATCGGGCGACTGCTGGGAATCGTGGTCGCCGTTGCCGCTCCGGTCGGCACCGTGCTCCTCTACGTCCACAGCGGTCTGTGGCCGGCCGTGCTCACGGCACTGGGGCTCTGGGCAGCGGGGGTGGGGTGCGGCCGGACGGCACTCGCCAGGGACCGGTCGCACCGCGGGATGAAAACGCGGACGGTCGCGCCGCCCCGCCGCCCGGTGGTGATCATGAACCCGGCTTCGGGGGGCGGCAAGGTGAGCCGCTTCTCGCTCGTCGAGAAGGCCGAATCCCTGGGAGCCCGGGTCGTTCTGCTCGACACGACGACCCACCAGGACATCGCCGCGATCGCGCGGAAGGCCGTGGCCGAGGGCGCGGACCTGCTCGGTGTCGCGGGCGGGGACGGTACCCAGGCGCTGGTGGCCGCCGTCGCCGCGGAGCACGACCTGCCCTTCCTCGTGGTCTCGGCCGGCACCCGCAACCACCTCGCCATGGACCTCGGACTCGACCGCACGGATCCGGCCCTCTGCCTGGACGCGCTCGTCGACGGTGTCGAACTCAGGATCGACCTGGGCCGGATCGACGGGCGGACCTTCGTCAACACGGCCTCCTTCGGCGCGTACGCCGAGGTGGTGCAGCACCCCGAATACCGCGACGCCAAGGCGGCCACGGCGCTCTCCGCCCTTCCGGACCTGTTGTCCGGGGCCAGCGGTGCACGTCTGTCCGTGCTGGTCGACGGCGCCCCTCTGGAGGCTCCGCAGGCCCTGCTCGTGAGCAACAACCCCTACGCGGTGGAGGACCCTCTGGACGCGGGCCGGCGGCCCCGGATCGACAGCGGCCGCCTCGGGGTCCTGGGGGTGCGGGTGGCCACCGCAGCGCAGGCCGCGGACGTGGCGCTGCGCGGAGAACGGGCCGACGCCGTGACCACGATGACCGCTCACGAGGTCGTCGTGACCGCCGACACCGAGACCATTCCGGTCGCCCTGGACGGCGAGGCGCTCACCCTGCCCACGCCGATACGCTGCGGCATCCGGCCGCGGGCGCTGCGCGTCCGGGTGCCACGGCACCGCCCCGGTGTCCCACCACGGGCTCCGGGCCTGCACTGGCCCCGCATCGCCCGGCTCGCTCTGGGACGCCCCGCGGAGGCCTCCCGCAGCTGACATCCGGAGAGCCCGCCCGGGTCCTCGACGTCTTCGGTGTCCGCGTCCGGGCAGGCGTCCCTGCCCCGGCAGGTGTCCCGACCCGCGCAGGTGTCCCCCTCCGTGTGCGCAGGCATCGACGTCGGCCGCGCCACCGGCAGTCCGCTCCGCCGCCGTGGCACATGCCCACGGGCGGGCCCCCGCACCGACGGCGTGTCCCCGGGCCCCGGCCGCGCGGTCCCGCCCCGGACCGCGCCCGGTCATGGGCCCGGGGCACCTCACCCCGGCAGGCCCACCCCCGGCTTCGGCGGCATCCTTGAAGCCGGACGGCGAAAGGAAGCCCATGCCACAGCACGCCGGTGCCCCCGCCACGGGGTGGCATCGGCTCGTGCCCGCGGCACCGGGATTCGCCGTGCTCGGCACGTACCGGCGCCATTGGCTCCGGGGGGACCTGCTGGCCGGCGCCACGGTCGCGGCGTACCTCGTGCCGCAGGTCATGGCCTACGCGAGCGTGGCGGGCCTGCCACCGGTCGTCGGGCTGTGGGCCATCCTGCCCGCGCTCGTGCTGTATGCCTTTCTCGGCTCGTCACGACTGCTGTCGGTCGGGCCCGAGTCGACGACCGCGCTGATGACCGCCGGCGCGGTCGGGCCGCTGGCCGCCGGCGACGCCGAGCGCTATGCGGTGCTCGCCGCCACTCTCGCGGTGGTGGTCGGAGTGCTGTGCCTGGTGGCCTGGGTGGCGCGGTTGGGCTTCATCGCCGATCTGCTCTCACGGCCCGTTCTCGTCGGATACCTGGCAGGGGTCGCGCTGATCATGATCGTGGATCAGCTGCCCAAACTCACCGGCGTCGAGACGAAGGGCTCGGGGTTCTTCCCGCAGTTGGTGTCGTTCGCCGAGAACCTGTCCACGGCGCACCCGGCGACGGTGATCTTCAGCGCCGCGTTGCTGCTCTTCCTCTTTGCGGCCCGCCGCCTGCCGCCTGCGTTCCCCGGGCCCCTGCTCGCCCTCGTGCTCGGCACGGTGGTGGTGGCGGCGTTCGGCCTGGAGAAGTACGGCATCGCGGTGATCGGCAGCATTCCGACCGGACTGCCCCGCCCCGCCCTGCCCGCTCCGGGCGAGTTCCCGCGACTGCTGCTGCCCGCCGCCGGTGTTCTCCTCGTCGGGTACACCGATGTGATCCTCACCGCGCGCGCGTTCGAGTCCACCGGCAGCGGGCCGCGGCTGGACGCCAACCAGGAACTCATGGCGCTGGGCGCCGTGAACGTCGGCGCGGGAATCCTGCAGGGATTCCCGGTCAGCAGCAGCGCCAGCCGTACCGCACTCGCCAAGTCGGCGGGCGCCCGCAGCCAGGGATACTCCCTTGTCGCGGGAACGGCCGTACTCGCCGTGTTGTTGTTCCTCAGCCCCCTGCTCAGGCACACGCCGACGGCCGTGCTGGGTGCCCTGGTCGTGTACGCCGCGACCCGGATGATCGACATCGCGGGGTTCAGACGGCTGGCCTCCTTCCGCCGGAGGGAGCTTCTGCTCGCGCTCGCCTGCCTCGCCGGCGTCCTGGTGCTGGACATCCTCTACGGCGTACTGGTGGCCGTGGCCCTCTCGGTGGCGGAACTGCTCAGCCGGGTGGCCCGACCGCACGACGCCGTCCTCGGGCAGGTACCCGACGTGGCGGGGATGCACGACGTCGACGACTACCCGCAGGCCCGCACCATCCCGGGGCTGGTGGTCTACCGCTACGACTCCCCGCTGTTCTTCGCCAATGCGGAGGACTTCCGTCGACGTGCCCTGGCCGCCGTCACCGACCAGTCGAGCCCCGTGAAGTGGTTCGTGCTGAGCACCGAGGCGAACGTCGAGGTGGACATCACCGCACTGGACGCAGTGGACGCCTTGCGTCGGGAACTCACCGACCGCGGCATCGTCTTCGCCCTGGCACGGGTCAAACAGGATCTGCGCACCGAACTGGACGCCTACGGGCTCAGTGACGCCATCGGCGAGGAGCGGATCTTCCCCACCCTGCACACCGCGGTGGCGGCGTACCGCGCCTGGCGCCGTGACGAAGGAGGCGGCACCGGCCCGTAACCGAGCGAGCCGGATGACGGCGCGTCGCGCCGGGCATCGGCGCATTCTCGACGGCGCTACCCGGCCGATGTGCGTCGGCACCTCAACGGCCGTGATTTCTTTACCTAAGGCAAAGGTTTTTTACCGTCGCATCAACGTATTTCACGGTGTCCCACACGCATGACCGGATCTACGACGCAGTTCAACAGGCCTGCCCCGCACGGGCGGAGCCGGCAACTGGAGGCACGATGCACATATCGCGCAGCATGGCGGGCAACGGCATGGTGATCGGCGCGATCACCTTGACGGCCGCCGCGCTTGCCTACCCTCTGATGCTCGGGGTGCAGAACACTGCCAACGCCCCGGCACGGGTCGTCGCCAACACGCCGTACGGCCCGCTGACAGAGGCTGATCGTGACTTCGTCGTCAAGGTGCGATCGGCGGGCCTGTGGGAGTACCCCGCAGGTCAGATGGCCCTCCAGAAGGGCACCACACCGGCGGTCAGGACCGCCGGCCGACATCTCATCGACGGCCACGCCGGGCTCGACGCCACCTGCCGGGCCATCTCCCCTCAGCTCGGCATCACCCTGCCCAACCTGGCCACCCCCCAGCAACAGGGGTTCGTGGCGACGCTGGCGTCGGACAGCGGCAAGAAGTTCGACACCGACCTCGCCAACATCCTGCGGGTGACGCACGGCCAGATCTTCCCGGCCATCGCGAAGGTACGGGCCACGACCAAGAACTCGCTGGTGCGCCAGCTCGCCGACCAGGCCAATGACACCGTGCTCGACCACATGACGGTGCTGGAGAAGACCGGCATGGTCGACTTCAACTCCGTCCAGAACCAGGTGACCGCGAGCCCGACCCTGCCCTCGGAGAGCATGACCCCGCCGCCGCCGTCACCGGGTGCGCCGACCCTCGTCCTCTCCCCGTCCCCCAGCGTCTCGGCGCCTCCCGAGGGCGCCACACCGACGGGGAACTGAACGTCGGCACAGGTTGCCGGGCCCGTAGCCGGGCCCGGCAAGATAATCGGATGCCCGTTCGAATACTGTCGGGTCTGCACCCGGTGCACCGATCACCGAGGAGGGGCCCGATGCATTCCCGCCGCACGATGCGGCGACGGGAATCGCCACCGCCGGAGGGGCGGGCGCAATCCGCCGGAGGGCAAGGCTCAAGGGGCCGTCATCGCCGGGCGCCACTCCCCCTCGAGGTCGTGTGCCCGATTTACATAGATATGCTGTAGTTCGTGATCACTCTCGAACGGCTGCGGCGCCGCCGTCACCGCGCGGGCAGCACCTGGGAACTCCTCCCGATGTCGCCGGCGATCCTGACCGTCGTCATCGCCGCCCTGGCGTTCGCCACACCGAGGGAGATCGCCTTCAGCCGCCTGCTGCCCGCAGCCCCGGCACTCGCCGCGTCCCTGTGGCCTGTGGTCCCCACCGTCCTGCTCGGGGCGCTCTGCCTCCTCATCATGATCGGCCTCAGCCTCGTCTACACCGACCTCGGGACGGCCTACACCGCCGCCGCGATCGTCGCGGTCACCGCGGCGGCCGCGTATTCGAGCCACCTCCGGCTCCAGCGGGAAGAGGCCCTGTTCCACATCAGGCTCGTCGCCGACGCGGCCCAGAAGGTGCTGCTGCGCCCCCTGACCGGCAGCATCGGCGGGGTCGAGATCGAGTCGATGTACGTGGCCGCCCAGGCCCAGGCCCGGATCGGCGGCGACTTCTACGAGGCGGCCGACACGCAGTACGGGGTCCGGCTGCTCATCGGCGACGTACGCGGCAAGGGACTGGCCGCGGTGGGGGCGGCCTCGGCCGTGGTCAACTCGTTCCGGGAGGCCGCGTACGACGAGCCCGACCTGACGGGCATCATCCACCGGCTGGAGACCAGCATCACCCGGCACAGCAGCGCGTTCCCCACCCAGGACCTGCCGGAGCGCTTCGCGACCGCCATCCTCGCCGAGATCCCCCACAGTGGCGGGCCTCTCAAGATCCTCAACTGCGGGCACCCGCCGCCACTCCTCGTGCACGAGGGCGAGATCCACGTCCTGGATCCCATCGCCCCGTCACCTCCGCTCCACCTGGCCACACTTCTCGGGGACCACTACAGCATCGAGTCCGTCACCGTCGCCCCGGGCGACCACCTGCTGCTCTACACCGACGGCGTCACCGAAACCCGCAACCGCACCGGCGACTTCTTCCCTCTGCCGGACTGGATGCGTCACCAGAGCCCCATCCGGCCGGGAGACCTCCTCGACCGGCTCCACCACGACCTCGTCCACTACAGCGACGGAAGACTCGGCGACGACGTCGCCGCCCTCGCCGTACGCCTCCCCGGCACCTGGGCCGTCCGGGCGCAGGGACACCCCGCATAGCGGGGCCTGCCCGACCTCGACCACCGTGCCGCGCCGCGCCCCGCCGCTCGCGCCGCCGCACGCAGTGCCTCGACCGCGGCGCGGACGCCCATGTCCCGGCGCCGGGCCGGCGTCATCCCGACGGCTCTTCGGCCGGGTCGAGCCCCTGGGCCGGAGTGCCGACGTGGAGGACCGCGAACAGCCCCCGGAAGCGGGTGCCGTCCGGCAGGTGCCAGGAGCCGGCGAGGTGGCCGGTCGCTCCCCGCGGAGCGGAGGGCGGGTTGTCCGGTGCAGGACGCAGGACCCGGTGCAGGCGCAGGGTCGTGCCCTGTGGCGCGGTCAGTTCGGTGCAGTCCTGGTTGTCGGTCGCGATGGTGAAGTCCGCGGCGACGGACGCCTCGCCCGCGTAGGACCGGACGACGTCCCCGTCGAGGACGCCGCTGGTGTTCTGGTCCTGGGCCTGCACCCGGCCATCGATCAGCGCCAGCAACTGTGCGACCGCCACCGGGTCATGGCAGCCGTCGTAGACCCAGCGCCGCCCCAGCACCCCGTGATCCATGGTGCCGACGAGTGCGTGCTCCGCCCCGTCGAGCGGGGCACCGCGGTAGGTGAGCGGCGCCAGGTAGGTGGTCGGCCGGGGGCCGGAGGCATCGGTGACCAGAACGAACTCGATCCCGACCTCGCCCTGCGGATCGTCCAGCCGGAAGCCGCCGGCCTTGGCCGGCTCCGCTCCGCCCGCACCACCGCGGAACCACGGGCGGGACGGCAGCCAGGCGCTGAGCAGTTCCAGTTTGGTCGGCTTGAGGACGGTGTCGTGCACGACGGCCATGCCGGAGGTTCTCTTCCGCTGAGGGGATGCGACCCTCTCACCTTCCCATCCCTGCGGCCCCGTCAGCGCGGCTCACACGTGAAGGATCCGGCAGCCACCCGAACGGGGCGGGCCAACCGGCCCACCCGGGAAGGGTGTTGACCCGCCGCTCGAAACCGGACGGCGACCCGCGTGTCAGCGCACTGCCACCGTGTCGCCGTAGGACGTGACCCGGGCGGTCGTCGCGGTTCCTGGGAAGTACCAGCCCGAGCGACGACCGCGCGCCGAGGCCAGAGGCTGTCCGCTCCGCCGACCACAGGGTGCGCTGCCCCGGCCCGGGGGCGCCGGCCGGGGTGCGCCGCTGCACCGGTGTCGCCGGCTGTGAAGGCGTACGCGGTGATGGTTCTCCCGGGTGGTCGTGGAGGCGGAACCCGCCCGGGACGGGTAGTCGGACAACGGGGCCTTGCACGATGCCTCGTCCGGCCCTCTTCTTCCGACCCTCTTCTACGGAGCAGCCGTGAAATTCGGAGTCTCGACTTTTCTCACCGACCAGGGCATCGGCCCGACCTCGATCGGACCCGCACTGGAGGAACGCGCGTTTGATTCGTTGTTCATCGCCGAGCACTCCCACATCCCGGTGAAGCGTGAGACGCCGTACCCGATGGGCGGGGACCTGCCCGAGATCTACTACCGGACCCTGGACCCCTTCGTCGCCCTCACCGCGGCCGGTGTGGTGACCGAACGGCTGCTGCTGGGCACCGGCATCGCCCTGATCCCCCAGCGCGACCCGATCATCACGGCGAAGGAAGTGGCCTCGCTCGATCTGGTGTCGAGCGGCCGCGCGGTCTTCGGCGTGGGTGTCGGATGGAATCGTGAGGAGATGCGGAACCACGGCACCGACCCGGCGACCCGAGGCCGGCTCGCGGACGAGCGGCTGCGGGCCATCAAGGAGCTGTGGACCACGGAGAAGGCCGAGTTCCACGGCGAGTTCGTGGACTTCGACCCGGTCTACTCCTGGCCCAAGCCGGTGCAGCGCCCGCATCCGCCGGTCTACGTCGGCGGCGGCGAGGGCGCGTTCCGGCGCGTGGCGGAACTCGGTGATGCCTGGCTGGCACTCGGTGTGCCGCCGCGGGAGCTCGGCCCGCAGATCGAGCGGCTGCGCGCCCTTGCCGGGCGTGAGGTGCCGGTGACGGTGTACGGGGTGCAGGACGACCCCGAGCAGATCGAGGGATACGGCCTTGCCGGCGTCGAGCGGCTGCTGTTCTACGTACCGACGATGCCCGAGGCGGAGACGCTCGACCATCTGGACCGGCTGGCCGAGGTCGCTGCCCGGTTCCGCTGAGACGCCGGTACGACCGCCGCGCCGGGGCGGCGTGGCCGGTACCGACATGGCCGGGCCGGCGATGCCCTTCGTGGCCGCCGCAACGGCAGGGAAGGAGCACCATGCCCACAGTGACGAGCACGGAGGCGCGGGAGCGGTTCGCGGCGGCGCGGATCGCCCGCCTCGCCACGGTCGACGCGGCGGGGCGCCCCCATCAGGTTCCGGTCGTGTTCGCCGTGGAGGGCGACACCGTGTTCCTGGCGGTGGACCACAAGCCCAAGCGGACGACGCGGCTCAGGCGCCTGGCCAATATCGCCGCGAACCCGAACGTCTGTCTGCTCGCCGACCACTACGAGGAGGACTGGAACGTCCTGTGGTGGGTCCGTGCCGACGGCGCGGCGCATGTGCTGCCCCCACGGGACGGGTCGCCCGAGGCGGCGCGCGGGGTCGGACTGCTCACGGCGAAGTACCCGCAGTACGCGGACCGGCCGCCCGACGGTCCCGTCGTGGAGGTGTCGGTGGTGCGCTGGAGCGGCTGGAGCGCGTCCTGAGCCGTGCGTCCGCCTGCCGCGCGCACCGCCCGGTTAGTGAGCCACGGCCGGTCCGGGACCCCGCGCGGGGTGCGCCTCGGTCCCGGCCGCATGTCCTCCCGGTCGCAGCGCCGAGCCGCAGGCCAGCCCGGCCGGGTCGAGTCCGAGCGAGGCGGCGGCCGTCGCGCCCACGTCGGCGAGTGTCACGGCGTCGGGCAGTCGCTCCGGACCGGCGGCCTCCGGGCGGTGGATCAGCACGGGCACGTACTCACGGGTGTGGTGGGCGTGCCCGATGGCGGGATCGTTGCCGTGGTCGCCGGTGACGACGAGGCGGTCGCCCGGCGCGTCGAGGAGGGCGATCAGTTCGCCTAGCCCCGCGTCGAGTTGCTCCAGCACGGCGCCGTAGCGCGTGGGGTCCTGCTGGTGACCTGCCAGGTCGGTCTCCTGGACGTTGGCGACGACGAGCGCGTCCTCGCCGGTGCGCACGGCGTCGAGGGTGTGCGCGACGACATCCGCGGTGGGCACTGCCGGGCGGCGCACCGCCGGCCCGCAGACGAGGATGTCCGCAGCCTTGCCGACCAGTGTGACGGGGATCCCGGCACGGGCCGCCAGCTCGGGCAGCTGGCGCGTGTGGTCCAGCGGCGCGCCCAGGTGCCGTACCCGGAGGCCGGCATTGCGGTAGAAGCCTGAGGCAGGGGTGTCGAGACCGACCGTACCGCCGTCCCCGGGGCGCACGAAGGCGGTCAGCGGGCCGTCGGCGTGGCCTGCGACGGCGATGACGCGGGCGACGGGCGCGCTCGCGCGGACCGTGCGGGCGATGGACAGGACGGCGTCGAAGGACAGGTCGTCCAGGCGCCCTGAGGCGTTCCAGTTGATGCCGGGATCGGCTTCGAGGTTGTCGTGGACGAGTACGGACCCGTCCACCACGAGCAGGGGTTCGCCGTCCAGTGGCCGCACCGTGTGTCCGGCCGCGCGCAGGGCTCGGGCGACCTCGTCGATGTGTCGCCCCAGCGGGGCCACGGTCACGGCGCTGAAGTCGGCTCCCATCATGGTCTGGTGGCCTGCGTAGGTGTCGGCGCCCGGGTAGCCGAGCGCGGCGCGGCCGGCGGCCACCGGCAGCCGCGTGCGGTCGGCGAGGTCCGGGTGCGGGCGAACCGTGCCGAGGCCGAGGGCGCCGAACGCCGGGAGACGCAGCGGACGCCGGTGTGCCCGCCGGAAGTGGTCGAGGACGTGCCCGCAGGTGTCGGCCCGCAGATCCCCCGTGCGGGGCGTGCCGGCATCGGGCATGGCGCCGACGCCGAATCCGTCGACGACGACGATGACGGTCCTGCTCATGACGGGGGACTCCTCAGATCGTCCGGCCGAAGGGGTCGTAGAGGCCGAGCGTCCGTGGCCTGCCGTGCGACAGTCCGGATACGACGGCGACGTTGCTGCGGGTGACGAAGATCTGCGTACGGAAGGCGAGGACGGCCGTGTCGCCGAGCCGCGCGTCGCCAGGCGCAGCGGGTGCGGCCAGGAGCCGGTAGTAGTCGATGTTCTCGGCGGGCGCGTCCTGTACCGGCAGCCGGACGCCCGTGCGCGGGAGGAGCGCGTCCTTGACGCCGGAGCGCGGGTAGAAGCCGCCGCCGTAGAGGGCCGGGCGGCCGTCGGCGAGGGTGTGGGCGATTTCGCTGACGTAGACGTATGCGGGCCGCTCGGGCTGGTGCGGGTCCCGCGCGTGAAGGGGTGTGGTGCCGGTGAGGCAGTGGCCGGGCTCCGCGTGTGTGGCGCCGAGTTCCGCGAGCAGGGGCAGCGCGGCCATGGAGGTGGCGCTGGGCGCGCTCAGTTTGAGGCGGGTGTGGCCGCGGGCGGCCAGTGCGTCGCGCGCGGCCAGCGCCAGGGCGAGGTTGGGGGTGGGCCGTGGCTCGCCGGTGGCCGGGTCGCACAGCAGGCAGGGGAAGGCGGTGACTCCGGCGATGCGTACGCCGGGCAGCCGCTCGACCTCCGCGGCGAAGGCGTCGAGGCCGCTCAGCGGCACTCCGCCTTCCTGCCCGGGGTGACCGGTGCCGGGGGCGCCCTCCAGACGCACGAGCAGGTCCTGGACACGGCCCAGACGTTCGGCCGCCACGGAGACGGCGCGGGCATTGGCCAGGTCGTAGACCGTGACGGTCTCCGGGCGCCAGGCGAGCATCTCCTCCAGGGCGCGCCGGGGGATCTGCACGAGGTGGCCGACGTTGCCGGCCCGTGCGCCGGCCGCGTGCAGCCGACGCGCCTCGGGGGGGTCGATGGCCGCGTACCGGGGGATGTGCCGTGCGACGGCCCTGATCAGTTCGGGGTTGCGTCCCACCTGCTTGACCACGAACCACAGGGTCAGGCCGAGCCGTTCGGCGCGGGTGGCGAGGAGCCGGGCGTTGGCCTCCACGGCGTCGAGGTCGATGACGTACGTGTCGGGCGGGATGGTGCCGCTGCGGTGCAGCGCGGCGGCGGTGTCGACCAGCTCGGGCGCCCGGGTGAGCACGGTGTCCAGGAACACGGTCAGTCGTCCTCGCACGGGTTCAGGTCGGACAGGGAGCGTCGGAGGATGTCCAGGACGAGGTCGGCACCGGCCCGCATGGGGTTGATCCGCACCGTCGTCCCGGCGAGTGCCGGGGCGTCGTCGAGGGTGGAGCCGGACATTCGGTAGAACAGCGGGGCCACCTCGTAGCGGGAGTTGGAGCCCACCGGGTAGGGCGCCGCGCCGTGGCGGGCGGCGGCAGCGGGAAGCAGCCGGGCGACGGGGCGTTCGAGACGTACGAGGAGGCAGCGGTCCTGCGCGTTGGCGACGCGGACCTCGGCGACCCCCGGCACCTCCCCCGCCGTCAGCCGCCGCGCGAGATCGGTGACGACCTGGGACTGCACTGACCACATGACGGGGACGTGGGTGAGGGCGCGCAGGGCGTCGAGCGCCTGGTGTCCTTGTACCTGCCCGCCCCCGGAGTAGTTGTCCCGGCGGACCCGCTCGACGAGGTCGCTGGCGCCCACGACGACACCGACGCCCTCCGGGCCGTGCAGTTTGAACAGCGAGAAGCAGGAGGCGTCGGCGCCGAGTTCGACTCCGCACGCGGGCACGCGCAGCGCCGCGTAGTTGTCGTCGACGAGGGTCCGCACTCCCGCCGACCGGCAGGCCGCCAGCACCTCGCCCGGGTCGTAGCGGTCGCCGAGGCGCTGCCGCGTGTGCTGAACGTACGCCCAGGAGAACCGCCCCGATGCGAGCGCGGTGTGCAGGGCCGGGCCGTCGTTGAAGTCGACCTGGACCGTCTCCACGCTCATCCCGCGCAGGGTGACCTCGGTGCTGCGGTAGACCGGTGCGCGGTGGATGAGCAGCGGTCCCCCGGCGTCGACGGCGGCGGTGAGGGCCGCGCGGATGGCGCCGGTGCCCGCGCCCTGGACCAGCGCCGCCTCGGCGCAGGAGAAGAAGTCCGCGAGGACGGCCTCCGCCTTCGCCGTCGTACGGGGTCTGCCGAGGCCCGGTACGACTCCCCCGTCGGCCTCGAAGAGCTGCTGGCCCTCGAAGTGCCGTGCGATGCACTCCAGCAGCCGGAACTGTGTGGCGATCGCGTCCTGCAGCGGCACCGTCGGCAGCGGGAAGGTCCGCGGCAGCGCCGCGTCGTCCGGATGCGTCGCGAGTGGGTGCGTTCCTTGTGTCATGTGCTCGTGCCGCTCGTGCCGGGGCCGTCGTCCAGTGCGCCGGTCAGGAAGCGCAGCGGATTGCGGCGGGTCATCAGGTCGATCAGGTCGTCGTCGACGCCGCTCGCCCGCAGCGCGGGCAGGAAGGAGCGGAAGAGGTGCCCGTATCCGTGGCCGCCCTCCGCCAGGAGGTAACCGTGCCGGGAGATGTCGCAGCTGAGCAGGACCCGGTCGGCGTGCCCGGCGTCCAGCAGCGCGAGAAGCAGCCGCAGTCTGGTGGCGTCGTCCTGGTAGCGCTGTTTGCCGACGGTGTCGAAGGCGACGTAGGCGCCGGACGATGCCAGGGCGCGGTGGACGGCCGGGTCGTCGAGCAGGTCCTGGTGACCGATGCCGATCCGGTGGGCGGGCAGGCCCGCGGCGGTGAGCAGGTCGAGCTGGCCCGGGCCCCCTGCGCCCAGGTGGGCGTGCGTGGCCACCGACAGTCCGGTCGCGACGGCGGCGCGGGCGGCGGCGACGAGCGTCCGTCTCTCAGGTTCGCTGGGCTGTTCGCCGAGGCTGCCGACCTCGCCGATCAGTCCGGGCCGGACGGCGGTGGGTCCGATGCCGCGGTCGATGTCGCGCAGCAGTGCGTCGGTGAGTTCGTCGACTCCGGCGCCGGCGACCTCGCCGGGGTGGAACGGCTCGTGGTACCAGCCGGTGGACGCGATCACGGCGACGCCCGAAGCCGCGGAGATGCGGGCCAGCTCACCGGGGTCGCCCCCCATGCCGCGGCAGGTCATGTCGACGACGAGGGCGAGGCCGAAGTCGCCCCGCAGCCGGGCCAGTTCGGCGATGACGTGCGGGCCGTGCGGGTCCGGGAGGAGGACCGCATCGGGGTCCGTTTCGCGGCCGAGGTCCAGGATCAGGTGCTCGTGCGCGAGGACCGGGCCGTGCAGGTCGGACGGGCGGACCGGCCCGGTGACGGTGCGGACGAGGCGGGTGGCGGGGTGTTCCGGTGCGGTCGTCATCGCTCAGCCCTTGAGGGGGGTGAACAGGCCGGCCCAGTGGGCGAGGTTGAGGAGCAGGCCGGTGCAGATGATGGCGACGGGCGCGGCGGCCAGCCGGATCACGGGCCGCCCCATGGCCTCGTTCAGTACGTACAGGCCGCCCACGAGGGCGACCCCGATCCCGCCGCCCATACGCATGCCGGCCAGGATCGAGCCGAACAGCACCGCGATCTCCAGCACCTGGTTGATGGCGTGGCGGATATGGTCGGAGGCGTCCTGGATCGAGGGGACGTGCGCGAAGAACCTGCCGAGTTGCGCCAGGCCGAGGACTTCGAGGGCGAAGACGGCCGCTCCGGCAAGCGCGCCGACGACCACGTTCGGTGCGATGTATCCCGCTGCGTAGACGAAGTTGACGCCGTTGGTGGCGAAGGTGCCGGAGGCGAGAGAGGTCAGGCCGATCAGCGGGATGAAGCCGAAGGTGCGGTAGAAGTCGATCTGCGCCGCGTCGACCATGTCGCCGTGCTGGACGAGGTAGCTGGTGGCTTCTCCGCCCGCGAAGGCGCCGGTCGCGCAGAGTGTTCCGACCAGCCCGCCCAGCACCATCAGCCACGGCAGGTGGGTGCGCAGCCGCTTGGCGTTGGCACCGAAGAGGGAGTCGGCGGACGAGGTGTCGGGGACCGGTGGTTCCTCGCCGCGGGCCCGCGCCGCCTTGCGCTCCGCGCGACGGTTGACCACATCCCGCTGGACGGCGAGGGCGACGAGGAGCAGCATGCCGGCGGCCATGGAGAGCGCACCGGGGAAGAGTCCCTTCCAGATCTGTGCGGAGGCGAGCATGATGACGCCTTCGGCGGCGAACGCGACCGCGCCGCGCACTTTGTCGAACTGGTACGCGATGGCGACGGCGGGGAAGAACGCGAACAGGTACATCACCGGGTCGGACAGCGACTCCATGGCCGTGAGGAAGTCGACGGGAAGCGACTGGGCCGCCCGGGTGGCTCCGGAGAGGCCGAACACCACCAGCAGCGACCACGCGGCACCGAGCAGCAGCGCCATCCAGCGTCTGGGCGCCAGCAGGCCCAGCACGTCGGTGGGCAGGAACAGGATCCATGGGTTGAGCACACCGGTCGAGAACGCCATCGGCGCACCCAGGCCGAAGATGAATCCGGAGGAGAGGCTGAAGGCGACGGGAGCGATCTCCCTGCGCTTCATCCGGCCTTGCCGGTGGTCGAGCATGAACGGCCGCACACCGTCGTGGAACACGGCGACCGCCATGTTGGCCAGCAGTGCGGACACGGCACAGACCGCCACGACGAGCGCGGTCTGCAGCGGGGTGAGGTGCAGGGAGATGTGTCCGCCGGAGACGTGCGGCGCCGACGGGCTCATGGCCGATGCGTGCATGGCCGACAGGTGCATGGTCGCGGTGCCTTCGTGGTGCGCGGCGCGCCGCAAGCGTGGCTACGCGGTCCTGGCCGCGATGGCGTGGATCAGGACCGGGGCGATCAGGTCGATCTGGTCGACGGCGAAGCCGAAGACCTTCTTCCCGCCGGCGAGCAGGTCCTGCACCTCGTCGGCGGTGGGGACGGAGCGCCCGAAGGTGTGACAGGTCTGCTGGCCCATGAGTCCGACGAGAACGCCGAGGGAAGCGCCTGCGCCGGTGTGGCAGGTTCCCAGGAAGTAGTCGGCCTGCCCGGCGCGCAGTTTCATGGCCGCGTCCATGTCGTTGGACACGGCGACCTCGACGCCGCTCAACGCCAGTTCGCTGGCGGTCCGGGCAACTTCGACCTTGCCGACGCCGCCGGTGAGGATCTTCGCCATGGTCATTCCTCGCTCTCGTACGCTGATGTGGGGGTTCAGGTCACGGGCGAGCGCTGCGCCAGGACGGCGAGGTGCAGGCCCAGAAAGGTGATCTCCGACTCGGGGAGTGCTGCCCCGAGCTCCTGCCGGGCACGTGCCGCCACGGCGCGGGCGCGCTCGGCCGCCGCGGGGTGACCCGCGAGTTCGGCGGCGGCCTGCTCGTCGGTGGGGAACCGCTCGATCGCCTCGCCGTCCAGCAGCCGGGTGAGGGCCATCATCAGATGGCTCGTGAGCATCCCCGCGGTGTCCTCGGTGACGGTGGCCCCCTCGGCGGCCAGCGCCTCCAGCTCGGTGGTGACGAACTCCGCCACGTGCGGCCCGACCTGACCGGTGGTGCGGAACGTGTGGATCCGGAGGGCGAGCCTGTCTTCCATGACCTGTCCTTTGTGTCGGCACCGCCACCGGTACGAGCAGTGATCAGGATTCTGGAGGCTCACGTCGCGGATCCCCCGGCACCGCACCGGATCCGTCGGCAAGTCGGCACGAAGGGACGCGCCCGGCGAGTGCGTCGGGGCCGGAGGAGGGCCGCGCGACCGGACGGCCACGGGGACAACATCCGAGGTGCCGCCCACGCGACCGGACGGCCACGGGGACAGGACGGGGCCCGGCTACCCCTCGTCTCCACCCGGCCGGACGCACACCGGGCGCGTACGTGAGCACTTCTTAGCCCACCTGGCCCCAAGCGATGGCGGCCGGTCCGGGAACCCGGCTCCGCCGTGCTTCGATCTGGCCATGGAGGTGCTGAGTTGATGACTGGAGACCGGGAGCGGAACATCCCCCCGAGCGCGGGCGCGCCGCGGCGGCGTCTGCTGGCCGCGGCGGCCCTGGCGCCGGCGCTGGCCGGGGCATCTGCCCCGGCTCGCGCACTGTCCCGCGGGGACGGCCACCATGCCATGGGACACGCGCCGGTCACCCCGGTGCCCACCGCTCTGTCGGACTGGACGGCCGTGGCCGATGCGCTGGGGCGCACGGGCGACATGAAGCACAACATCATGTACCACACGGGGCTTCCCCGCCGGGACCTCCGGGTGGTCTCGCACAGCATCATCGTCAAGCCGGAGCTGGCGCTGGGCTCGCACGTGTCCTTCGTGCGCTACACCGACGGCAGCACGATGATGATGGGCGACGTGGTGGTCACCGAGCGCGAACTGCAGTCGTTCATCGACGTCCTGCACGAGCGCGGGATCGAGCAGACCGCGATCCACAAGCATCTGCTGTCCCAGATCCCCGACATCTGGTGGATCCATGTCCACGCACACGGCCACGACCCGGTGGCGGTGGCCCGAGGCCTGCGCGCGGCGTTCGACCGTACGGGAACACCGCCGGCACGTCCGCCCGCCGCCCAGCAGCGCATCGACCTGGACACCGCGGGCATCGATGCCGCGCTGGGTGTGAGGGGTGCCACGGAGGACGGGATCTACAAGACCCTCTTCATCCGCCGGGAGAAGATCGTCGACGGCGACGTGGTGCTGCCCCCGGGCCTGGGGTCGACGACCGCGTTCAACTTCCAGCCGCTGGGCGGCGGCCGGGCCGCCAT
>NZ_JBSFDP010000029.1:0-86874 GCF_053593975.1 Streptomyces sp. NPDC002004 | reverse complement strand
GCGCCGCCGCCGGGGCCGCGGGGGGGCCCGGCGGCCGGGTCAGGACTGCGGTCCGCCGTGGTCGGCGGGCAGCTCCGCGAGGGCGTGGGTGAGCCAGTGGATCCAGAAGGTCTCCAGGTCGATACCGGCACGCAGGACCAGATGCTGGATGCGGTCCTGCGCACTGGTGCGTTCCGGTGGGAAGTCGCGCCGCTCGATGGCCTCGTACTCCGCGAGCTGGCGCCGGTGCAGGTCGAGATGGCGGCGCAGGTCGTCGGCGATGCCGGCGGTGCCGACGACGGCCGAGGCCCGCAGCCGCAGCAACAGCGGGTCGCGCAGTGCCTTCGGGTCCTGGGGTTCGCCGGTCCAGCGGGTGAGTTCGGCGCGGCCCGCGGGCAGGACCTCGTACTCCTTCTTCTGCCCACGGGACGGCTGCACAGAGGGCAGCGCACGGATGTAGCCGTCCCGCTCCAGCCTCCCCAGCTCGCGATAGATCTGCTGATGCGTGGCCGACCAGAAGTAGCCGATCGACCTGTCGAACCGCCGCGTCAGTTCCAGACCTGAGGACGGCTTTTCGAGCAGGGCGGTGAGGATCGCGTGCGGGAGGGACATGCCCGCATCCTAGGGACGGATGCGGGCCGTCGGGTCACAGCACCGCCGGGTCACAGCGCCGCCGCGACCTCGGTGCCCTGCCGGATCGCCCGCTTCGCGTCCAGCTCGGCGGCCACGTCCGCACCACCGATCACCTGGACGCTGCGGCCCGCGGCGAGCAGCTCCTCGTACAGACCGCGGCGAGGCTCCTGTCCGGCGCACAGCACGATCGTGTCGACCTCGAGCACGTCGCTGCGGCCGTCGACGGTGATGTGCAGTCCGGCGTCGTCGATCCGGTCGTACTGGACGCCCGCAACCATCGTGACGCCACGGTGGCGCAGTTCCGTGCGGTGGATCCAGCCGGTGGTCTTGCCGAGTCCGGCTCCCACCTTGGAGGCCTTGCGCTGCAGCAGGTGGACCTGGCGCGGCGGCGCGGGCCGCTCGGGCGCGGTGAGCCCACCCGGCCCGCGGTAGTCCATGTCGACGCCCCACTGCCGGAAGTACGTCGCCGGGTCCTCGCCGGCCTTCTCCCCGCCGTCGGTGAGGTACTCGGCGACGTCGAAGCCGATGCCGCCCGCACCGACGATGGCGACCCGGTCGCCGACGTGCGCGCCGTCGCGCAGCACGTCGAGGTAGCCGACGACGCTCGGGTGATCGGTCCCCGGGATGGCCGGGGTGCGGGGGCTGACACCGGTGGCGACGACGATCTCTTCGTACGCGTAGGCGGTGAGGTCGGCGGCGGTGACGGGGGTGCCGAGGCGCACCTCCACGTCGAGGTCGGCCAGACGGGTGCGGAAGTAGCGCAGCGTCTCGTCGAACTCCTGCTTGCCGGGGACCTTGCGGGCGACGTTCAGCTGACCGCCGATCTCGTCGGCGGCGTCGAACAGGGTGACCGCGTGGCCGCGTTCGGCGGCGGTGACCGCGCAGGCGAGGCCGGCCGGGCCGGCGCCGACGACGGCGACGCGCTTGCGGAGCCGGGTCGGGGACAGCACGAGCTCGGTCTCGTGGCAGGCGCGGGGGTTGACCAGGCAGGAGGTGATCTTGCCGCTGAAGGTGTGGTCGAGGCAGGCCTGGTTGCAGCCGATGCAGGTGTTGATGGCCTCGGGGCGCCCGTCGCGGGCCTTGGCGACGAAGTCCGGGTCGGCGAGCATCGGGCGGGCCAGCGACACCATGTCGGCGTAGCCGTCGGCGAGCAACTGCTCGGCCAGCTCCGGGGTGTTGATGCGGTTGGTGGTGACGAGCGGGATGGAGACGGCGCCCATCACCTTCTTGGTGACGAAGGTGTACGCGCCGCGCGGCACCGAGGTCGCGATGGTGGGGATGCGGGCCTCGTGCCAGCCGATGCCGGTGTTGATGATGGTCGCGCCGGCCTGCTCCACGGCGCGGGCGAGCGTGATGACCTCGTCGAGGGTGGAGCCACCGGGCACCAGGTCCAGCATGGACAGCCGGTAGATGATGATGAAGTCGGTGCCGACGCGCTCGCGCACACGGCGGACGATCTCGACGGGGAAGCGGATGCGGTTCTCGTAGGAGCCGCCCCAGCGGTCGTCGCGGTGGTTGGTCGCCGCGGCGATGAACTCGTTGATGAGGTAGCCCTCGGAGCCCATGATCTCGACGCCGTCGTATCCGGCGCGCCGGGCGAGTTCGGCGGCGCGCGCGAAGTCGTCGACGGTCCGCTCGATCTCGTCGTCGGTCAGGGCGTGCGGCGTGAAGGGGCTGATGGGCGCCTGGAGGGCGCTCGGCGCGACCAGGTCCTGGTGGTAGGCGTACCGGCCGAAGTGCAGGATCTGCATCGCGATGCGGCCGCCTTCGCGGTGCACGGCATCCGTGATCTGCCGGTGCTGGTCGGCCTCCGCCTCGGTGGTCATCTTCGCGCCGCCCGGATAGGGGCGCCCGGCGTCATTGGGTGCGATGCCTCCGGTGACGATGAGGCCGACACCACCGCGGGCCCGGGCGGCGTAGAACTCGGCCATGCGCTCGAAGCCGCGCTCGGCCTCCTCCAGACCGACATGCATGGAGCCCATGAGCACCCGGTTGGGGAGCGTCGTGAAGCCCAGGTCGAGCGGGGTGAGCAGATGGGGGTAGCGGCTCATGGGGCCCTCCGTGCGCGGTGTCGTTCCGACAGTTGTAGACGACGGCCCGCCGCTTATGCAACTAGTTGCACAAGCGGCGGGCGTCACACCCGGACCCGGCGGCCGTGCGCCGGGGCGTCGGACGCGGAGAACCCGGACACCCCGGCACCCTCGGTCGCACGCGCCCGAGAAGTTGTACCGTGCAACCAATGGGAGGAGGCAACGCAGTGGAGCCCGCCGCAGACGCCGAAGAGACAACCGCCACCGGGGCGCCCCGGCCGGGGACGGCCCGCGAGCACGCGGTCGAGATCATCCAGCGGGAGATGACGGCGTTCGCCCGCCGGGCCAGGGCCACGGCGGCGCGGATGCACCCTGAGCTCTCACTGGTGTCGTTCACCCTGCTGAGCCATCTGCAGGAACGCGGGAGCTGCCGGGCCACGGATCTGGCCGCGCACTACGCGCTGGACAAGTCGACCGTGAGCAGGCAGGTCGCGGCACTGGAGCGGGCGGGACTCGTCGAGCGGCGGCCGGACCCGGAGGACCACCGGGTCCAGGTGCTCGGTACGACGGCGGCCGGGGCGCAGATCCTCGCGCAGGTGACCGCCGCCCGCAGGGAGGTGTTCCGCGAACGCCTCGCGGACTGGCCCGGGGACGATCTCGACCGGTTCGCGGACTACCTGCTGCGCTACAACCGGATCGCCCAGGGCGAGTGAGGCCCGCAGCCCCCAGGCGAACCGCCGGCGCCGCACGGGCCCCCGCGGCCGGGCGCACGGGCGACCTGCCGCGGCAGGGACGGGGCCGCCGGCCGCCCCCACGCCGCCGCGCCCTCGGCGGACGGCGCAGCGTGCGCCGACGGGCACGCAGGTCAGTCCTTGCGCAGCAGCCCGCCGTATTCGTAGATCCCCTTGTTGGACGCGGTCGCGCCGAGGTACGGGGCGAGCTCCGGGTCGACCGGGGGCAGCGCGGGCTGGTCCGGGTCCGGGCGCCAGTCGACGAGGTTCACCAGGCCGGGTTCCACCGGGCGGAGCCCGTCGAGCAGGGCGTCGACCTCGTCCGGCGTACGGGTCTGCCAGGGGATGCCGCCGCCCGAGATGTGGGCGGACATCGCCGCGCCGCGCGCGGGGTCGTCGGAGACCACCTGGGACAGGCCCACATGACTGCCGGGCGCCGCACGGTCGAGGATGGTGCGCAGGATGCGGCGAGGGTCGTCGGCGTCGACCAGGTGGTGCACGACCGAGAGGAACAGCACGGCGACGGGTTCGTCGAAGTCGATGAGCCGCTGCACTTCGGGGTCGTCGAGAACGGACTGCTGGTCGCGCATGTCGGCGGTGATCACGGTCGTGGTGGCGTCGTCTGCGAGGAGTGCCCTGCCGTGCGCGAGCACGATCGGGTCGATGTCGACGTAGACGACGCGGCTGTCCGGTGCGAAGCGCTGGGCGACCTGGTGGACGTTGTCGTCGGAGGGAAGCCCGCAGCCCATGTCGAGGAACTGACGGATACCCGCCTCCTGGGTGAGATGGCGGACCGCCCGGTAGAGGAACTGCCGGTTCTGCCGGGCGATGTCGACGCACTCGGGGAACGACGGCAGGGTGCCGAGCAGGAAGTCCCGGTCTATCTGGTAGTTGTCCTTGCCGCCCAGCATCCAGCCGTAGGCGCGCGCCGACGTCGGCACGTCGTACGGGATCTCCATCCGCATGGGCGTGTCGCCCGTCCTGTCGTCGGCCACGACGCTCTCCCCGTCCTCGCTGTTGCTCGTTCTCGATCACTTCGACTGCGAACCACCGTACACGGGAGGGAAGTTGGCTACCGGACGCCGGGGAGCACGCGGGCGGGGCCCGGAACTGGGGCCGGCCCGCGGGGCCGGGCGGTGCACCGGGCCCTCCGGCCCCTTCCCCGCAGTCCGACCAGTCGGTATGTTCCTGGGTGCCGGAAAACCGGCGTACGTTCCTCGTGGTCAGGGACGGGCGTACCCGTCACCCCCACAGTCACGGAGGTCCGTGCCATGCCCCAGTCGTCGTCGACGCCCGTGCACGGCCAGTGCGACCCGCGCTTCTCGGCGGTCCGTGAGGCGTTCGAGGAGAACTTCCGCCGCCGCGACGAACTGGGCGCGGCCGTCACGGTCGTGGTGGACGGTCACACCGTCGCGGACCTGTGGGGCGGCTGGGCGGACGGGGCGCGCACCCGTCCGTGGGAACGGGACACACTGGTCAACGTCTGGTCCACGACCAAGGGGCCGACCGCGCTGGCCGCCCATCTGCTGATCGACCGCGGGCTGCTCGACCCGGACGCCCCGGTGGCGTCCTACTGGCCCGAGTTCGCCGAGGCGGGCAAGGAGAGCGTCCTCGTACGGCATCTGCTGTCGCACCGGGCGGGTCTCGCCGGGGTGCGCGGGCGGCACACCCTTCGGGAGCTGTACGACTGGGAGGTCACGACCGGCCGGCTCGCGGCGATGGAGCCCTGGTGGGAGCCCGGCACGGTGTCGGGCTATCACGCGCTGACGTACGGCTTCCTGGTCGGTGAGGTGATCCGGCGGGTCGCGGGCCGGATGCCCGGCGAGTTCCTCCTCGAGGAGATCGCCGGGCCGTGCGGGATCGACTTCACCATCGGACTGCCGGGCAGGGAGGCGGGCCGGGTGGCGGAGCTGGTGCGCCCGCCGGTCCCGGTGACGGCCGAAAGGGCCGAGTCCCTGGTCTCGTTGGCCCCGGTCGCGCTGGCGGCGCTGGCCAACCCCGTGGTCGGCCCGGTCGAGGCGAACAGCACCGCCTGGCGGGCCGCCGAGCTGCCGGCGGCGAACGGCCACGGCACGGCGCGCGCGGTGGCCGCACTGTACGGGATCATCGCGCGGCAGGGGCGGCACGGCGACCGGCGGGTGATGTCGGCGTCGGCGACCGAGCGGGTGCGCGAAGGACAGGGCAGCTGCCGGGACCTGGTGCTCGGCGTCGGCCTGGAGTACGAGCTGGAGATCGGCCTCGGGCTGTGGCTGAGCGGTCCGAACGGCTCCTACGGGCCGAACCCGCGTGCCGCCGGCCACGACGGCTTCGGCGGTTCCTTCGGGCTCGCCGACCCGGAGGCGGGGGTGAGCATCGGTTACGTCATGAACCGCATGGGCCCGCACATCGCGGACGACCCCCGCAAGATGGCGATGATCGACGCGGTGTACGGATCGCTGTCGGCGTAGCGGTCCGCGGCGACCGAGGCCGGCCGGACGCGGCCACTGCCCGGTCCGCACCGGCGGCGCACGGCCGGCAGTCGCGTGCGGACCGGCCCGGTCGGCAGTCGGCAGTCGGCAGTCGCGTGCGGTCGGCCCGGCCGGCCGTCGGCAGTCGCGTGCGGGATCGGCCCGGTAGGTGCCCGGCCTCCTCGGTCCGTGCGAAGGCCGCGCCGGACTCCTCTCCGGAGACGAGGAACGCGGCGTCCGACGCACGGCGCCGCGGCACGCTCCCCGCAGCGCGGCGACCGGTCTCCGCACGGCGGCCCGGCCGACGGAGTGTGCGTACCCGACGCCCGTCGGGACAGAAGCGCTAAGGATGCGTTAAGACCCTCCCCGGTCGCGTCCCCCAGGGGCGGGTCCGAACGCGCCGTGCTGAATACTCGCTGCTCGTTGCCTGGACCCGGCAATACGAGAACGACAGGAAGAAGAGATGGATACCGCCACCGTCGACACGACCGACCCGGAGCCTGACGAACAGGCTCCGCCCCGTTGGCGTGCCTGGCTCCTGGAGGGCCTGAGCGAGCAGTCGGCCCGCCATCCCGGCCCCCACGGCACACCCCCCGCGGAGCACAAGGGCCAGGCCTGGTGGCGGGTCATGTGCCTCACCGGCGTCGACTACTTCTCCACGCTGGGCTACCAGCCGGGCATCGCAGCGCTGGCCGCCGGTCTCCTGTCACCGCTGGCCACGCTGGTGCTGATCGCCCTCACGCTGCTCGGCGCGCTGCCGGTGTACCGCCGCGTGGCCAAGGAGAGTCCGCACGGCGAGGGCTCCATAGCCATGCTGGAGCGGCTGCTGCCGTGGTGGGCCGGGAAGCTGTTCGTCCTGGTGCTGCTCGGCTTCGCCGCCACCGACTTCATGATCACCATCACGCTGTCGGCCGCGGACGCCGCCGCCCACGTCGTGGAGAATCCGTTCGCGCCGCACTGGATGCACGGCGCGAACATGTGGATCACCCTGTTCCTGGTGGCCGCGCTCGGCGCGGTGTTCCTCAAGGGCTTCCGTGAGGCGATAGGCGTCGCGGTGGCGCTGGTGGCGACCTACCTCGTGCTCAACCTGGTCGTCCTCGCCACGTCCGTGTGGCAGGTGCTGAGCCACCCGGTCAAGGTCGGCGACTGGACGCACGCGATGACGGCCCAGCACTCCTCGCCGCTCGCCATGGTCGCGGTGGCCCTGCTCGTCTTCCCCAAGCTGGCGCTCGGCATGTCCGGCTTCGAGACGGGTGTTGCGGTGATGCCGCAGATACGCGGCGACGCCTCGGACACCCACGCGGAGCCCAAGGGCCGGATCCGCGAGACCCGGAAGCTCCTCACCACCGCCGCGGTGATCATGAGTGGCTTCCTGCTGCTCTCCAGCCTCGCGACGACGATCCTGATCCCGCAGTCCGCCTTCGAGGCGGGCGGCCCGGCCAACGGCCGCGCGCTCGCCTATCTCGCGCACCAGAACCTCGGCGAGGGGTTCGGCACGGTGTACGACGTCTCGACCATCGCGATCCTCTGGTTCGCCGGAGCCTCGGCCCTGGCCGGGCTGCTCAACCTCGTACCGCGCTATCTGCCGCGCTACGGCATGGCGCCCGAGTGGACGCGGGGCGTGCGCCCCCTGGTGCTGCTGTTCATGACGATCGCGGTCGGCATCACGATCTGGTTCGACGCGGACGTCGACGCGCAGAGCGGTGCGTACGCGACCGGCGTGCTCGTGCTGATGCTGTCGGCGTCCTTCGCCTCGACGGTCGCCGCCCGGCACAGTGGTCACCGCGCCGCGACCTACGGCTTCGCGGTGATCACCGCGGTGTTCGCCTACACCCTGGTCGCGAATGTCATCGAGCGCCCCGACGGCATCAAGATCGCCCTGCTGTTCATCCTCGGCATCCTGCTGATGTCGTTCGCCTCGCGCGTGCACCGCGCCTTCGAACTGCGGGCCGCGCGGGTGACGTTCGACGAGGCCGCGACGCGGCTGATCGACGACTGCGCGGCCGCCGGGCCGCTGCGGCTGATCGCGAACGAGCCGGAGGAGCACAGCGCCGCCGAGTACCGCGCCAAGGAGTACAGCCAGCGCGAGCAGGCGCACATCCCCGACGGCGGTCCTGTGCTGTTCCTGGAGGTGTTCCTGCACGACTCGTCCGACTTCGCGGCCGATCTGGCCGTGCACGGAGTGGAGGAGCACGGCGTGCGCAAGCTGCGCGTCGAGGGGCCGGTCGTGCCCAACACGATCGCGGCCATCCTGATGCAGCTGCGCGACCGCACCGGGGAGGTGCCGCACGCCTACTTCAACTGGACCGAGGGGCACCCCGTCAGCCATCTGCTGCGCTTCCTCGTGTTCGGCGACGGCGAGGTCGCACCGGTCACCCGCGAGGTCCTGCGCCGGGCCGAGCCGGACCTGGCGCGCCGGCCGCGCATCCACGTCGGCTGAACGCCCGGCCGCGCCGGGCCGGCCACCGGGCAGCACCACCGTGCCGGGCCACGACCCCACGTCGTGGCCCGGCACGCGTGTTTCCGCACCGGCGCGCGGCCCGCGCGACCGCAGCGGACAGGACGCATGACGTTCGCGGGGCGTTTGTTCGACCAGTCGGCCCTTCCCCGGCGCCCCGAGGGGGCAACGCGCCGACAATGGAGGGATCCCACCCGTAGGCCGGCGCAGATCCCCCGTATCCGCACCCCCGAGAACGGAAGCCCTGCGATGAGTACTCCCTCCCCCACCCGCATGGCGGCCGCGCTGCCCGCCGAATTCCGTGCCCGGCTCATGGCCATCGCCAAGGAGGTCAGTTTTCCCGAAGGTCTGCGGATCTTCGAGGAGGGCCAGGTGGCGGACCACTTCTGGATCATCCGTTCCGGGACGGTGACACTGGATTTCGCCGTACCGGGTCGCCGGCCGGTGGTCATCGAGAACCTCGGTTTCGGGGAGCTCGTGGGCTGGTCCTGGCTCTTCCCGCCGTACGTGTGGCAGATGGGCGCCGAGGCGGAGACGCCGGTGCGCGCCCACGAGTTCGATGCGGCCCGGGTCCGGATGATGATGGACGCGGACCCGTCCTTCGGCTCGGCGTTCGGACACTGGGTGGGCAGGGTGCTGGCGCACCGGCTGCACGCGGCCCGGATCCGGCTGCTGGACACGTACGCGCCCTACGGGAGCGGCAGCACGTGACGGTCGCACCGCAGCGGTACGCATGCGTCGGGCCCGGGGACGATTCCCCGGGCCCGATGCGTCGTGCGCGGGGCCGCGGCCGGGCGAAGGTTCGGCCGGAGCCTGCCGTCGACGCTGTCGTCCACCCGAGGGGCGGGGCGAGTTCGACGGCAGGCCCCGGGCACGTCCTAGGTCTCCGTGCCCGGCCAACCGCTGCCGCGCCCCGTCGGCGCGTTCTCCGGTCCCGCGCCCGCCGCCGCCAGGTCGCGGTCCGCGACCCGCATCAGCTGGCCGGCGAGGTCGCTCATCGCGCGGCTCGCCGCCAGTTCGTCGCCGATCTGCGGGACGTCCACGTCCTGGGGATTGCACCGCGCGCTGCCGTGCCCGGTGAGCATGGCGGTACCGGTGTCGAGTGTCGCGCTGGCCTTGGTGGTGCCTTCCTGTTCCCTCAGGTGCAGGCCTACCGTCCAGTCCAGGTCCCGAGTCATGACGTACCTCCTCACCTGCGCCCGGCCGCCACGCGACACGGCGACCGGCCCACCTCCAATGATCCACCCGGCCGTGCCCGGTTGCCAGCGTCGCGGGTCAGTGGGAGGGCTCGCAGGGGTGTGCGCACTGGGGGTTGACGAGGCGGCGTCCGCGGATGCGCGTGGGGACGAGGGCGAGCCACAGACCGCGCCGGCCGCCCGCCCAGGGCAGCCCGCCGGCCCGGATCTCCAGACGGTGCGTCTTCTCCGCGTCGGTCACCGCCCTCGCGCGGCCGACGGCGAGCACGGTCCAGCCCTGACAGCAGGCGTCGTCGATGTGGTCGACCTCGAAGGCGACGACGGCGCCGGTGGCCGCGGTGAGCACCGGCCCCGGCGCGGTGCGGAAGGCGAGCTCCACACCCGTCATCACATAGTTCACGGGCACGATCGCCGGACCGTCGGGGGTGACGAGCCCCAGGCGGCCCACTCCGTGGGTGGACAGCAGCGCATGGCACTCCGCCACGGCGAGTTCGCGCAGTTCGGTGTTGCGGGGAACCATGCCGTGCCCGGGCGGCAGGTCGGCGGTGCCGCCGTTCAGCTCGGCGACGGTGGTGTCGAGGGCGGCGGCGAGCCTGAGCATCACGCTGATACCGGGGGTCGCCGCGTGCTCCTCCACGTATTCGATGTAGGTGGCGGCCGCGCCGCAGCGCCGGGCCACCTCCTCGCGGGTCAGCCCCAGCTCCTCGCGGCGCGCGGCCGCCCGCCGGCCCATGTCGGTGGCCGGGTGGTGCAGGATCCCGGCGACATGGGCGTGGGCGGTGACCGTGTGACGAGCTGTGGCGGGGTGATGTGACGCGTCCGGCTGTTGTTCGGTGGCTTGCGGCATGGTTCTCAGTCCGTTCGTGGTGACGGCCCGCTGGCCCGGGCCGCCCCCCGCTCCCCTTCCACTGTCACCCGAAGCGGCCCGGGCGCAACCCCCTGGACGGGGCGGCGCCGTGGAGCGGGCACTTCGGGCGCCTTCCGTTTTCGCCGCGTCACCCTCTGCCACTGCACGCGATTGCCATGTACTGTTCAACCAATCTTGCCCGGGCGCTCCCCGGCCGAGTTTCTACGCGCGCAGACTCGACCCTCCGCACCACCTTCCCCCACCCCTCATGGAGGTACGACGGATGCTCGGATCAGGCAGAACCAGGCGCCGCTTCGTCGGCGCACTCTCCGTCCTCGGCGCGCTCGTCGCGGGCACCACGGTCCAGGCCGCCCCGGCGGCCGCGGCCGCCACCCCGCACCGGGTGCTCTTCGACAACTCGAAGGCCGAGACCGCGGGCAACGCCGACTGGATCATCGGCACCAGTCAGCCGGACCCGCTCGGGCAGGACCCGACGCCCTCCGCCGAGACGGACTGGACCGGGGCGCTCTCCTCCTGGGGCGTACGCCTGCAGACGTCGGGCGACTACGCGCTCAAGACGCTGCCCTCCGGCAACTCGATCACCTACGGGACGTCGTCGCCGCTCGACCTGAAGAACTTCGACACCTTCGTGCTGCCCGAGCCGAACGTCCTGCTCAGCGCGAGCGAGAAGACCGCCGTCATGAACTTCGTCAAGAACGGCGGCGGCCTCTTCCTGATCTCCGACCACACCGGCGCCGACCGCAACAACGACGGCTACGACGCGGTCGAGGTCATCAACGACCTGATGTCCGACAACAGCGTGGACAGCACCGACCCGTTCGGATTCTCCGTCGACACGCTCGATGTGAGCACCGACAACCCGCGCGCCGTCAGCGACTCCGCGAACCCCGTCCTGAACGGCCCGTTCGGCAAGGTGACCGGCAGCATCCTCCGCGACGGCACCACCGTCACGCTCAAGCCCGCCGACAACCCCGCGGCCAAGGGCCTTGTCTACCGCACCGGCTACTCGGGCAACACCGGCGCCTTCTTCGCCACCAGCACCTTCGGCAGCGGCCGGGTCGCGTTCTGGGGCGACAGCTCACCCGTCGACGACGGCACCGGCCAGTCGGGGAACTCGCTGTACGACGGCTGGAACGACCCGGCCGGCACGGACGCAGCACTGGCGCTCAACGCCACCGAGTGGCTCGCGGGCGGGACCGGCGGCTCCGGGGGCGGGGGCGGCGGCACGTGCACCGCGGGCCAGCTGCTCACCGACCCCGGATTCGAGTCGGGCGGCACCGGCTGGTCCGCCACCTCGGGCGTCATCACCAATGACACGGGCGAGTCCGCGCGCACCGGCTCGTACAAGGCCTGGCTCGACGGCTACGGATCCGCGCACACCGACACGCTCGCCCAGACGGTCGGCGTCCCGGCCGGCTGCACCACCGCGCGGTTCGGTTTCTACCTGCACGTCGACACGGACGAGACCACCACCACGACCGCCTACGACACGCTGAAGGTGCAGGTCGTGAACGGCAGCGGAGCGGTCCTGTCCACCCTCGCCACGTACTCGAACCTCAACGCCGGGACCGGCTACACCCAGCGCAGCTTCGACCTCGGCGCGTACGCCGGGCAGACGGTGACCCTCAAGTTCACCGGCACCGAGGGCTCGACGCTCCCGACGTCGTTCGTCGTCGACGACACGTCGTTGAACGTGAGCTGACCCGCAGGCCCTCTTGGCGGTCAGGAACCGCCGGGTGCCGGGGCCCCGGAGCTCGGGGCCCCGGACGCCCGGGACGCGGAGGTCGGAGCCCGGGCCGTCGTCGCGGTGCCGGGTTGCGACTGCTGCGAGGCCGACGGGGCGGACGACGTCTTCTGTCCCGGTGACTCGGACTTCCCGGACGGCGACTTCGGCGCCGTCGAGCCCGGCGACCGGGAGGTCGGGGAGTTCGACGCCGACGTCGGGGACTTCGACTCGGGAGACTGCGACGTCGACGACTGCGATGCCGACGACCCCGGCTTGGACGACTCCGGCTTCGGCGACTCCGACTTCGGCGATCCCGGTTTGGACGACTCCGGCTTGGACGACTCCGGCGTCGATGATCGCTCTGCCGACGACTGCGACGAGGACTCCTTCGACGACGGCGACTGCGAAGCCGTGGAGTCCGACGTCCGGGACGGTGTCCTGGACGCGGGCAGGGACACCGCCGACGACGGGGTCGCCTGCCTGGCCGGCGGCGCCGTCCCTTCGTCGTGTGCCGTCGTGTCCCCCGTCCGCCGCGTGAACCAGCTGTCGCCGTGGGTGTCGTACATGACGAAGGTGTCGACCCGGCGCGGCGCCGGCGAGACGACCACGACGCTCGACGGCTCGTACGCCGGCCAGGAGACCCCCGTGTACCGCGGTCTTCCCCGGACCGCGACCGGAGGGGCCAGCGGGTTGCCGCACACACAGCGGACCCGTGGCACGCCGCGGTCGTCGACCAGAACCGCGGTCCCGGCCTGGAGCACCGCCTGATAGGGCCTGGCGGTGCCGTCGCGGTAGCCGTGACTGGTGACCCGCGTGTCCACACGGAGCTGCGCGGGGGTGAGCGACCGCAGGTATCCGGGCAGCGCCGAGGGGGAGACCTTCACCGCCGACGAGAACGCCCCGGCCCTCGCCCGCGTCGCCGTCAGCGCGGATATCTGCCGCTCCACGTCACAGCTGGACACCTCACGCGTGCCTGCGTACAGGCCGGGTGCCGAACCCTCCACGCCGCGCGTCACATTGACTCCTCCGGACGCCGACACGCTCGGCAGCGCGAGCGGCGACGGCGGACGGCCGTTCCCGCGCGCGGTCGAGGTGGTGAACGGATCCGGCCCCGCGCTCGACGCGGACTGAAGGAACACCTCGCCGCTGCCGCCCGACCCGCCCTGGGGGCGCGTGAACACCAGAACCAGGGCCACCGCGGCGACCACCAGCGCGGCGATCCCCGCCATCCGGGGCACCGACTGCCACCACGACGGACCGCGTCCTTCACCGGGCCCCTCGCCCGGGCCTCCCCCGCCCGGCACCTCGCCGGGAGCGCGTGGGCCCCCACCCGCCGGCCCTCTCGGCGGCCCGGCCGTCGGACCGCTCGGCGGCCCCGACGGCCGGGACCCGCGCTCGGGGACACCCCCGGGCCCCGGCGGAGTCCCCGACAGCGGTCCCGACGGCGGCCCGGTCGGGTGGCCCGACCCCGGCTCCGTCGGGCGTTCGGACGGCGGCGGTTCGACGCTCACGAGTCTTCTCCCCGGCGGTCTTGCGGGCTTCGTCCCCCGGAGCCGCGGCGATCGTCACGGACTTCCGTGCCGCTCCCTCACCTCATGCGCCTCGGTCGCACCTCACCCCCATTGTGTGCCGCCCTCGCGCCCGTCCTGCAAGCGGACCACCCGGCAGGCGCGGCGGCCCGAGCCGTGCCTAGCGTGGCAGCGTGAGCCGGCTGCCACCGTCCGAGCGGACAGGCGCGGAGCGCGGACTCCGCGACCGGCGTGCGCCGCACGGCTGGCTCGGGGCCCTCGCGACCGTGCTCGCCGGGCTGGTCGCGATGGCGGTCGTGGCGACGCTCGGCCTGTGGGCCGCCGGTGCGGGCGACCTGCCCGACAACGCCTTCCCGCGGGTGGTCGTGGCCGTCGTCGTCATGGCGGTCGGCGGCTCCGTCGACGTTTCCGGCAACGCCGGGGTCCTCGCCCGGACCAATGCGGACGTGTCCGTGCTGCCGCTGTCGGTCACCCTGGTCGGCGTCCTGGTGATCGCCGTCGCGTTCCTGAGGCCCCTGCGGCACGGTGCCGTCACGCGTGCCCGCGGACTCGCCGGCTGGGCCGCCCGGATCGCCGTGCTGTGGGTCCTCGCCCTCGTCGGCCTGGGGTTCGCCGCCCGCCAGAACTTCGCCGTCTCGCTCGGCAACTCCACCATCGGCGACATCGGCGAACTGCTGGACGTCTCCCCCAAGGTCGGCTTCGAGACCGATGTGCCGCTCACCGTCCTGTTCGGGCTGCTGTGGCTCGCCGGCGTCTTCGTGATCGCGCTGCTCGTCTCGCGCTCAGCGCCGCTCCCCGACCGTCTGCTGCGCGTGCAGCAGGCGGTCCGTCCTGCCGCGTTCGCGATGGTGGCGCTGCTCCTCGCCTACGTCGTGGTGGGCTTCGTCATCGCCCTGGTGGTCGCCGCGTCCCGCGGAAACGTCGCCTCGACCTTCGCCGTGGTGCTCCTCGGACTGCCGAACCTCGCCTGGCCCGCCCTCACCCTGGGACTCGGTGCGACCTGGGACGGCAAGGTGGACGGACTCCTCGGATTCCCGATGCCCTCGGTGCTCGACGCCGTCCTGCGCACTCCCGACGTCTCCACCGTGAATGTGCGCACGCTCGCCGCACTGGACGGGCGTGCCTGGTGGCTGGTGGTGGTCGCCGCGGTCCTGGTGCTGTTCTCCGCGTTCCTGATGGCGGCCCGCACCCCGGCCCGGATCCCGGCCTGGCGGCACGCCGTGCACATGGCCGTCGCCCTCGGTCTGACGGTGCTCACCGTGTGCCTGGTGTGCCGGGTCTCCGCGCACTACGGCCTGTCGCTGCTGGGGATCGGCGACCTCGGCGGAGGCCTGTCCGGGCAGGTGCTGCTGCTGCCGCGGACATGGGGAGCGATCGGTCTCGGGGTGGTGTGGGGGCTGGTCGCGGGCTTCCTCGGCGGCCTGTTCACGGCGCGGGTGCACCGGCGGGGCACGGCCGGGCAGGACGTCCCCGAGACGGGTCCGCCACAGCCGTGAGACGGCCCGCCCCGGACGTCAGGGCCCCGCGGCCTCCGGCGGGGGCTGCTCCCCCTCGGGACCGGAGCGCGGAACGTCGACGACCCGGGTCGGATCACGCGGGGCGGCGCCCGGCGGGCCGGGCTCGTCGCCCGCTCCCGTCCCGCCCTCGCCGGCGCTCGCTCCGGCTTCTCCCGCAGCCGCCCCGCCTTCGGCAGCGCTCGGTTCGTGGGGGGCTGCGTACGGGGTCAGCCGCGTCCCGTTGCAGTACAGCCACCGGTCGTGCTCGGCGTCGTAGAGCCACAGCGACTCGCCGTCGACGACCATGCCCACCCGAAGCCCCTGGGTGCGCCGGTGGAAGGTCTCGCCGTCGGCCTGGCCGTACATCAGGTCCTCGGTGGCGCTGCGGTAGTGGCCGAGTGCCTCCTCGACCCGCGTCAGCAGAGGGAGGGGGTCGGCCGTGTGCTCAGGCGGGGCGCCGGGTAGCGGCGGGTCCTGCGGGACGGGGACGAGGAGCCGGGAATCGACCCAGGCCGACCAGTCGTTGGCGCACAGGATCAGTGCCCAGTCCCCTTTGCGGTCCACCAGGCGCACCGGCAGCAGCGGGTCGAGCGGCACGGTGGGCCGGGACGTGTCCGGTGCCGCCCAGGCCTGCATGCCGCCCTGGGGCACCACGTGGGTGGGACGGAATTCCACAGTGGTCATCGCGTCTGCTCCTCCCGCTACCTCCGCATGACGGCCGGTTCCTGCCGCCGCAGCAGCACCGTGACCGCGTAGCCGTAGACGATGGAAAGGGCGACGAGCATGCCCATGTTGAGCAGCCATACGCCCGTCGCGTGCTGGAACCTCGGGTCGGCCGTGAGGTCGCCGGGCACGATCCCGGCGAGCCCGATGGTCCCGGCCATGGCGCCGAGTGCCCACCGGGAGGGCACGAGCCACGCCAGCTGCTCGATGCCGGGCACGCCGTTCAGCTTCAGCAGCGCGCCGCAGAAGACGACTTGGACGATGGCGAGGAACACCAGCAGCGGCATCGTCACCTCCTCCTTGCGCACGAGCGCGGAGACGAGGAGGCCGAGCATCAGGGCGGTGAACGCCAGCAGGGCGACGGCGAGGGTGAGCTCCACGAGCGGTGGCAGAAGGACGCCGTGCCCGCCGGGCGCGCCCAGGTCGACGCCGAGCAGGGCGACCAGCGTGAGCACGACGGCCTGGAGCACGGTGACGGTCCCGAGCACCACGACCTTGGACATGAGGTACGCGGATCTGGACAGCCCGACCGCCCGCTCGCGCCGGTAGATCACGCGCTCCTTCATGAGCTCCCTGACACCGTTGGCCGCGCCGGTCAGCACGGCTCCGACACAGAGGATGAGCAGGGCGTTCAGCGCGGTCTGCTGGGTCAGCCGGCTGCCGGCCAGCGCGCGGGCCATCGCCCCCATGACGAACGGCAGGGCGACCATGACGGCGATGAACGTCCGGTCGGCGCTGAGCACGGCCGCGTAGCGCCGGATCAGCGTGCCGAGCTGGGCGAGCCAGCTCTGCGGCTTCGGCGGCGGCCCGGAGACGGCCGCCGCAGCGGTCTGGGGCGCCGACGGCCGGTGCGCGGAGCCGGCGACGTACTGCTGGTGGAAGGACGAGCTGCGGTAGGCCTCCGCCCAGTCGCGGTCACGCTCGTGTTCGAACGCATCGAACGCCTGCGGCCACTGGCTGAATCCGAGGAAGCCGAGCGTGCGGTCCGGGGGCCCGTAGTAGGCGACCCGGCCGCCGGGGGCGAGCACGAGCAGACGGTCGCACAGGTCGAGGCTGAGCACGCTGTGCGTGACGACGACGACGGTGCGTCCGTCGCGGGCGAGGCCGCGCAGCATGTGCATCACCGAGCGGTCCATGCCCGGGTCGAGCCCGGAGGTCGGTTCGTCGAGGAAGAGCAGGGACGGCTTGGTCAGCAGCTCCAGCGCGACGCTGACGCGCTTGCGCTGGCCGCCGGAGAGCGTGTGGATGCGCTGCTCCGCGCGCTGCTCCATGCCCAGTTCGTGCAGCACCTCCTCGACCCGTGCCTCGCGCTCGGCCCTCGCGGTGTCCTGCGGGAAGCGCAGCCGGGCGGCGTAGCGGAGGGCGCGGCGGACGGTGAGCTGCGTGTGGAGGATGTCCTCCTGAGGGACGAGGCCGATGCGCAGCCGCAGCTCGGCGTAGTCGCGGTAGAGGTCGCGGCCGTCGTAGAGGACGGTGCCGTGGTCGGCGGGGCGCAGTCCGGTGAGCGCGTTCAGCAGGGTCGACTTGCCGGCGCCGCTGGGGCCCACCACGGCGAGCAGGCACCTCTCGCCGACGGGGAACGACACGTCGTCGAGGAGCGTCGTGCGGTCGCGGTCGACGGTGACCGTCAGGTCCTGGACCTCCAGGCGTACCTCACCGGCGTCGACGTACTGCTGGAGCTGGTCGCCCACCAGGCAGAGCGCCGAGTGGCCGATGCCGACGAGGTCTCCGTCGGCAACCTGTGCGCGGGTGATCCTGCGGCCGTTGAGGAAGGTGCCGTTGTGGCTGCCGAGGTCGACGATCTCGTAGGTCCCGTCCGGGCGTGCGCACAGTTCGGCGTGGAGGCGGGAGACGGTGAGGTCGTCGACGACGAGGTCGTTGTCGCGGCTGCGTCCGATGCGGACGGTGCGGGCGGGCAGCGGGCGCACGCTGGTGGGCTGCCGGAACGCGCCGGTGGCGGAAGGCCGGACGACGACGGAGGGGCGGTCGGGGGCGCGGGCGGTCGGGGGTGCGCCCTCCCGGTCCAGGATGACGGCGCTGGGCCCGTCGTCGGCGCTGCCGAATCTGATGACGCTGCCCGGTCCCACATCGCGTTCGTGGATGCGCAGGCCGTCGGCGTAGGTGCCGTTCGTGCTGCCCTCGTCGGCGAGGGTCCAGTGGTCGGCGTCGACGCGCAGGACGGCGTGGTGCCACGAGACCCGGGCATCCTCGATGACGACGTCGCTCGACGGGTCGCGCCCCAGGTGGTAGTCCCGGCTCGGGTCCATCACGGTGACCCCCGTGTCGGTTCTCAGCACGAGTTCGGGCGCGGTGGGCGCGACGGACCGCTCTCCCATGACCGAAATTGTACCGATCAGCACCGTTTCGTCGCGGCGGGTTCGGGGGCCTGGCCGAGTGCACGGGACAGGCTGGGGCAAGGACGGGCGCGGGGGCACGGGTCGGGCCGGGGGCGGGTGCAGGCCGATCGGGTCAGTGCCGGGCCGGCCCCGGCTGCCGGGCCCGGGGACGCGACGTACGTTGAGCTCGGCTCACGTCTCCTCCGCGCGGCGGTCCGGTGGTCCCGGCCGCCGCCGTCGGCCGCACCGCTGGAAAGAGGCACCGCAATGTCGCGTACGCCAGAACGCTGCCGCCCGGCCCCACGGTCGCACCGCACGGCCGCCCTGGGTGTCCTCACGGCCGCGGGCCTGCTGGCCCTCACTGCGTGCACCGCCACCGCGACACCCCCGTCCGGTGCGGCCGCGGCGGCCACGGGGTCGCCGACGGCCTCCTCGGCCACTGCGCCCGGCCGGCCGCTGCCCGCCGCCGACGCCGCACGGCTGGACCGGGCGATCCGGCAGACGATGCGCCAGGCGGGTGTGCCCGGCGTCGTCGTGGGGCTGTGGATGCCCGGCAGGGGCGACTACGTCCGCTCGTTCGGCGTCGCCGACAAGACCGCCGGGACGCCGATGTCGGACGGGCTGAACATGCGGATCGGCAGCGAGACGAAGACCTTCACGGTCACCGCGGTCCTGCGCCTGGTCGACCAGGGCAAGGTCGGCATCGACGACCCGGTCTCGCGGTACGTGCCCGGCGTCCCGGAGGGCGACCGGATCACCCTGCGCCGGCTCGCCGACATGCGCAGCGGGCTGTACTGCTACACCTCGGACCCGGATTTCCAGAAGGCGCTGTTCACGGACCCCGACCACAGGTTCACGCCGCGGGAACTGCTCGGCTACGCCTTCAAGCACCCCAACAACTTCCCGCCCGGCGAGCGGTTCCAGTACTGCAACACCAATGCGATCCTGCTGGGCCTGGTGGTGGAGAAGGCGAGCGGGAAGCCGTTCGGGGACTTCCTGGCGGAGCAGGTCCTGGCGCCGGGCCGTCTCGGCCGCACGCTTCTGCCGACCGGTTCGCAGTTCCCGGATCCGCACGCACACGGCTACACCAACCAGACCTTGAACGGCGAGGTCGCGGACTCGACGAACTGGGATCCGTCGTGGGCCTGGGCGGCCGGTGCCATGATCTCCGATCTCCAGGATCTGCGTTCCTGGGCCCGCATTCTCGCGACCGGTACGCTCCTGAAGCCCGCAACCCAGGCGCAGCGCATGAAGTTTCTGCCCAGCAATTTCCCCGGCGCCGGGTACGGTCTCGGTGTCTTCGACGTCCACGGCTGGATCGGGCACAACGGTTCCCTGCCCGGATACGAGAGCCTGACGGTCTATCTGCCCGAGCAGCGGGCGACGCTCGTGGTGCTCCTCAACACGGACATCATGTACAAGGGCAACGAGCCGAGCAGCCTCTTGGGGAAGGCCATCACGAGCATCGTCACACCGAAGAACGTGTACGACCTGCCTCCCGCGGAATCCACGCAATCCCCGTCGCCCACGTCCTGAGCCACAGCACTGCCCGCACCCCGCGAGGGGGCGGTGCCTCCTGCCCGCGGGCCCGCACGGTGGCGCGCGTTACGGGCGACGGCGACCATGAGGAGGAGGCCGGAGGCGCGGATGATGCTTCCCTACACACTCCTGTACCGGCTCGGGCTCACCCCGTGGGAGCGCCAACCGGTGGCCCACGGATTCCGGGACGCCCTGCGGGCCCCGGAAGCGCTGCCGCCGGGCCGGGCGCTCGACATCGGCTGCGGTACCGGTCGGCATGCCGTCCATCTGGCGCAGCGGGGATGGCGGGTCACCGGCGTCGACCTGGTGCGCGAGGCGCTGGCCGCGGCACGGGAGCGGGCGGCCCGGGAGGGCGTCGACGTGGAGTGGGTCGAGGGCGACGCCGGCGCACTCGACGATCTGGGGCTGGCTCCGGGATACAACCTGCTCTACGACTTCAACTGCCTGCACAGCCTGCCCGACGACGCACGCGTCCGTGTTTCCCGGGCGTTGACGCACCTCGCCGCGCCCGACGCGACGCTGCTGCTGACCGGTTTCGTACGCGGACACCGGCTGCTGCTGCCCCGCGGCATCGACGAGGACGAGGTTCTCGGCCTCTTCGGCACCACGTGGGACCTGCTGGACGTGCGGGACATCGCTGACCGCAGCACCATGACGTTCCCGGTCCGGCACGCACGCCCGCACTGGTACCGACTCGCCCTGCGGAGCACCCCGCTGTGAGCCGTCCGGTCGGTGCGGAACGCGGGAGACACGGGACGCGCGCGGGCAGGAAGTCCCGCCGGTCGCCGAGTGCCGTCACCGCGTCGAACACATTGCCGACGATGGGTGCGCGCAGGAAGGCCTGGCGCGGTTCGCGCGGGAAAGGTTGGAGGAGCGCGGTTCACGCGGGTGAGGTCGGGCGCGGCGCGTGCGCGTGATCCCGCTGCCGGTCGGGCGCGGGGTGCCCCCGTCGATCGGGCGCGGGAGAGTGGTGCGGTGCGCAGCCGGGGTGCGCGGTGAACCGCCTGAAGGCGGTGGCGTCCAGAGCGGCGGCCCCGCCCAGGTCGTTGTTGAAGTAGGCGAAGACATCCGCGTCCTCGGGCCAGGTGTCGGCGATCCGTCCGGCCCAGGACAGCAGGGCGCCCCTGCCGTAACGGGGCCAGGGCCTCCCCCGCCCGGCGTGGAAGCGTACGTATCCCCAGTCCGCCGTGCGCCACAGCGGCGTCACCGGGCGCGATCCGCGGTCCGCCCAGCACAGCGCGGCGCCCCGCGACCGGAGCACGGCCCGCACCTCGGACGTCCACCAGGAGTCGTGCCGGGGCTCGACGGCGACGCGGGTGCCGGGCGGGAAGCAGGCCAGACAGGTGTCGAGGACCACCGGGTCGGCGCGCAGCGTGGGCGGGAGCTGCAACAGGACGGGGCCCATGCGGTCGCCGAGACCGGCCGCGTGGTCCATCAGCCGTCCGACCGGCTCCTCGGGATCGCGCAGCCGCTTCACATGGGTGAGGAACCTGCTGGCCTTGACCGCCATGACGAACCCGGCGGGAGTGCGGGCGCGCCACGCCTCGAACGTCTCGTACGCCGGCAGCCGGTAGAAGGCGTTGTTGTTCTCGACCGTGGTGAAGAGCCGGGCGTACTCCTCCAGCCACAGGCGCTGCGGCAGGTCCGGAGGGTAGACGGTCCCGCGCCAGTCCTTGTACTGCCATCCGGACGTTCCGACCAAGACGGGCATACGTCGATGATGCCCCGAGCACCGTGGGCGCCGCCCGGCGGGGCCCGTCGGCGCCCGGGTGACGCGGACCGGGTCGCCGCAGGTCACGCACCGTCCGTCTGCTTCGATGAAGGGTCCGCGTCCCCACCGGTGAAGAAGGGTGCGCGGTCCGTCATCGACAAGGGAGGCCCGACCTGAGCGCGCCGTTCGCCGAGGCCCTGTCCGCGGCCCTGCTCCTGCTGGTGCTGGTCTGCGCAGTGGTACGCCCGATGGGCCTGCCGGAGGCGGCGGTCGCGGTGCCCGCCGCGGCCCTGCTGATCGGCACCGGGGCGATCCCGCTGGAGCATGCGCGTGCCGAGGCCGAGCGGCTGGGCCCGGTGGTCGGCTTCCTTGCCTCGGTCCTCGTGCTCGCCCAGCTCTGCGACGAAGAAGGGCTGTTCCACGCCTGCGGGGTGTGGATGGCCCGCACGGCCCGGGGCCGACCGCAGCGCCTGCTCGTCCAGGTCTTCGTGACCGCGTCGCTGATCACGGCGGTGCTCAGCCTGGACGCCACGGTGGTGCTGCTGACCCCGGTCGTGTTCGCCACCGCGGCCCGGCTGGGCGCCCGCCCCAAACCGCACGTGTACGCCTGCACCCATCTGTCGAACACGGCGTCACTGCTGCTGCCGGTGTCGAACCTGACCAACCTGCTGGCGTTCGCGGCGAGCGGGTTGAGCTTCACGCGCTTCGCCGCGCTGATGGCGCTGCCGTGGCTGGTCGCGATCGCCGCCGAGTACGCGGTCCTGCGGTGGTTCTTCGCCACCGACCTGGATGCCGGGGCGCAGGCACCACCCGCCGCCGACCCGCCCGAGCTGCCGCTGTTCGCATTGGTCACGGTGGTCTGCACACTGGCCGGCTTCGTGCTCACCTCCGCCCTGGGCGTGAACCCCGCCTGGGCGGCACTCGCGGGCGCCCTGGTGCTGGCCGGCCGTGCCCTCGCCCGGCGGCGCACCACACCGCGGGACGTCGTACGCTCCGCCGCTCCGGCCTTCCTGCTGTTCGTCCTGGCGCTGGGGATCGTGGTCCGGGCGGTGGTAGACAACGGTCTCGCCGGTGTGCTGGGCCGGGTGGTTCCCGCCGGAACGGGGCTGCCCGCCCTGCTGGGTGTCGCCGCGCTGGCCGCGGTGCTGGCGAACCTCATCAACAACCTCCCGGCGGTGCTGGTGCTGCTGCCGCTGACCGCACCGGCCGGTGCCGGCGCCGTGCTCGCGGTGCTCCTCGGGGTGAACATCGGCCCGAACCTCACCTACGCCGGGTCGCTCGCCACGCTCCTGTGGCGGCGCATCGTGCGGGAACACGACACGGACGTGAATCTCGGCGAGTTCACCCGGCTCGGGCTGATCGCCGCTCCCGCGAGCCTGCTCCTCGCCGTCCTGGCACTGTGGGTCTCGCTGACCGTGATCGGAGGCTGACTCATGGCCGTCATCGTGTGGATCGTCGAAGGCACCTGGCCCGCGTGCGTCGACGCGGCCCGGGCACGCACGCCCGAGGACACCGACATCGTGCTGCTCCACGTGAGCGCACCAGACGTCCCGGAGGCCGCACACGGGGCGTACGCCGGGCTGATGGGCCGCGACCGGCACTGGGGACACCGGTCTGACGACGTCCGGGGAGGCGACCCGGGCACCCGGCTGGAGCAACTGGCCGCCGCGTCCGCAGCGGAACTCCTGCAGTTCGCCGCGGAGCGCCTGGGCCGTGCCTGTGCCCGTGTGGAGCGCAGCGGGCGCGTGGAGCGTGAGGTCGTCGCCGCGGCCGAAGGTGCCGATCTGCTCGTGCTGGCCCGGGACGGGGACCGCTCCCACCTCGGGCCGAGGAGTCTCGGCCCGGCCAGCCGCTTCGTCGTCGACCACGCTCCGTGTCCGGTCCTGCTGGTCTGGCCGGAGACGGCGCCCGGCATCTCCTCGATCCCACCGCCACCCCCGCACCCGCCGCACCACCCGTAGCCGCCCACCACGTGTAGTCCGCCGTCCACCGGAGGGTGCACAGTGGAAGGCGTGAGCCTCTGGCAGCGCATGGAGGGCGTGCGGCAGCCGTGGCGGTCGAGTCATGTGCTGATCGTGATTCCGATCCTGCTCATCGTGGCCATCACGGCCGTCGACATGCTGGTGCCGGCCGACATCCATCTGGGACCGCTGCTGGTGGTCGCGCCCGCGATCACCGCGTCCTTCGCCGGCCCCTGGCTCACCGGTCTGATCGGGCTCCTGGCGGTGCTCGCCCAGGCCTACATCGGTCTGCACTTCGGGGTGCTGTTCTCGGAGCGCAACGTGATGGTGCAGGTGCTGTCCCTCGCCGTGCTCTCGGCCATGATCGTGTTCTTCTGCAAGGTGAGGGAGCGCCGGCGACGGGAGCTGGCCAGGGTCCGTTCGGTGTCCGAGGCCGCACAGCAGGCCCTGCTGCGTCCGCTCCCCCGCCGCATCGGCGGTCTCGAGCTGGCCTCCTTCTACGTGGCCGCGGACGAGGAGGCCGAGATCGGTGGCGACCTCTTCACCGCGACGCGCACCGACGGCGGGGTCCGGGTCCTCATCGGCGACGTCCGCGGCAAGGGTCTGACCGCCATCGGCGAGTCCGCGCTGCTGCTCGGCGCCTTCCGCGAGGCGGCCGACAAGCACCGCGGGCTGCCGGCCCTGGCCGCCGCGCTCGATCACAGCGTGTCCCGCTATCTCACCGACTTCATGGAGGACGACGGGGATCTCGCCGAGCACTTCATCACCGCGCTGCTTCTGGAGATACCGGACGACGGCCTCACCGCGCGGATGACCAACTGCGGCCACCCGCCGCCGATCCTGCTAGGCCGGAACGGCGTGGTCAGCGTGAGCGGCCCCCGTCCGGGGCCCCCGCTGGGCATGCTCGCGATGGGCCGGGGCGGACACACGGCGGACACCTTCGGCTTCGAACCCGGCGACACGCTCCTGCTGTACACCGACGGGGTGACCGAGGCACGTGACCGCAGAGGCGTCTTCTACCCCTTCAAGGAGCGCGCCGCACAGTGGAGCAGATGCGGTCCCGAGACGCTGTTGCGCCACGTCCGCCGCGACCTGCTCCACCACTGCGGGGGCCGGCTCGGCGACGACGCCGCGATCGTCGCCATCCAGCGCGCACCCGTGCCGCAGCACGGACACCACCTCGGTCATCTCCTTCACGCCTAGCGACGGGCATGCTCGCCCCGCGCGAGCCCGGCATGCCCGGCAGGGCTCCTCCCGGGGGCGTGCCGCCCTGGTCGCCCCGACGCCGCGCGAGTTGACGGAACGTTGACCATCTCAGCGGAGAGTTGACTCTTTCAATGGAGATCGGTGACGCAGTGCGACATATGTTCGGCCGCATGCCGTCACGTCCCCAGGGAAGCCCGGTGCTCCCGGTCCTCCCCTACCGCAAGCCCACGCGCGACCGCGACTACTGGGTTCTCGACCATGTGCTCCCCGACCCGGATGCGGTCAGGGAGCGGTGTCTCGCCAAGGACGACTGGGTGAAGGGCCATCCGTACACCTCGGAGAGCTGGCCGGGCATGCGGACGATGCCGGGGCTGGAGCCGGACGAACTGGCCCATGTCGAGAAGCTGGTGCGCAAGGCGACCGGTGCGCGCGAGCTGTGGCTGCAGGCGACCCCGGACGGCGGCACCCTGAACCACAACTGCATCCAGGTCGTGGGCAAGGACGAGGGGGAGCCGCGGCCGCACACCGATTCACGTGCGCTGTGCCGGTACGCGGCGGTGCTCTATCTGAACCCGAACGTCCCCAAGGACTGTGGTACGAGCTTCTTCCGGCAGAGCCTGCCCGGCGGCCGGCTCGGCGGAAATCTCGTCGCGGCGCCGCACAACAACCTGGTCGAGGCGCTGGGCACGCGGTTCGTGCCGCCGGACTCGTTCACCGAGGACGTCCGCGTGCCGCATCGCTACAACCGGCTGCTGCTGTACCACGCCAACCTGATGCACACCGCGACCGGTTACAGCGGGAGCACCATGGAGGACAAGCGGATGACCGCGGTGTTCTTCTGGATGGCGTGACTGCCCAGGCGTGATGCTTCCCGAGGTGCGACGCTCCCGGCTGTGCGGCACTCGTGGCGGCGTGACACGCGGGGCGACGCTGTACGACGCGGCACGACGCTTCCGCCCTACCCCGCCCCGCCGCCGACCGAACCGTGCGGCTCCGCCCGGTCCCACAGGGCCTGGAAGGCGAGCCGCAGACAGGCGGCGAGGGCGGGGTGCTCGATGAACAGGGCCGTGGTCGCGCCCGTGCCCGCAACCGGGTCGGGCATGTCGCAGAGCACGAGTGAGGCATCGGCCAGAACGAGTTTCAGCGGCAGCTTGTGCGTGAAGCGGGCCTCCTCGCCGGCCGCCGCGAACCGCTGGACGTTCTCGCGGACCTCGTCGTCGCCGAGGGCGTCGTAGGTGTAGATCGCGCGCACCGATCCGCCCGCACGGCGCAGCCTGCGCACCGCCCGTACTCCGGCGGTGTTGGCGGCCGGTGCGACGAACGGCGGCAGACACAGGGTCAGCAGTTCGGTGCCGGCCTGGTCCTGGATGTCCTCGAAGCGCTCGGCTATGGACCTGGGGTCGCGCAGCACCTCGATGTAGTCCAGCGGGTCGGTGTGCGCACGGCCGGCGGACCAGAGCGGCAGCAGTGACGAGGTCAGGGCGCTCGACACGTGCTCCAGCCGTTCCAGGGTCTCGCGCTGACGGGCCATCAGACGGGCGAGTGCGAGTTCGGGGGCGATGGCGCTGAAGGTGGCCACCCTGCCGGGGTGCGCCACGGCCAGCCGGTCGCGCACCAGGCCGTGCAGCACGTCGTAGATCCGCTGCCGCGGCACATCGGCCTCGCGGGCCACCTGCGCCGCGGTGTACGACTCCCGCCTGACCAGCGCGAGATAGACACGGGCCTCGTAGCGGGACAGCCCGAGTGCGACCAGGTCGTTGACCGACCCCTGCTCCGACTCCATGACGCCCCACCGTATACGGATCAACGGCGCATGATCCCGGCCGTGCGGGCAGCGGATCCCGGTATGCGCCGCGATCTCCCCGGCCGCCCGCCGGATCCCCCGACTTCGTTGCGCCAGAAGGCCGTTGGACGAAGAAGCCTTGCCCTCGGCTTTGCCTTGCGGCGGTTGTCCGGACCGGACTACCGCTCTACCTTCGAAGTGTGCCACCACTTCACCGGGTGGCATTTTCTCGGAGCGCACTTTGTCATGTCCGCGCCATTAGCGCGGCCGTTCAGCTCCACCCTGCCCAAGTACGACGGTGCGCTCCTGCCTACGCCGTCACCGGCGAACCAACCCCCCATGGAGGGCCGTTCCATGCACACGAAGAGATCCGAGAAGAGATCCTTCGGCCGGAGATCCCCGGCCGCCGGTCGCATCGTCACCGCCGTGCTGTCCGTCACCGGACTCGTGACCGGCGGCCTTGTCGCCGCCACCCCCTCCGCCGCCGCCGCCCCCACGGCGACCTCGGCGACCGCGCACGTCAAGCGGCTGTGCGCCGACGCCACCAAGCCGGGCAGGATGTCCTGCCTCGCCCTCGCCCGTACCGATGTGAAGCAGCACCTGAGCCTCGCCCCGGACGCCGTCCCCTCCGGCTACGGCCCCTCCGACCTCCAGAGCGCCTATGCGCTCCCGTCCGGCGCCGGAGCCGGGGCGACCGTGGCGATCATCGACGCCAACGACGACCCCAACGCCGAGTCCGACCTGGCGACGTACCGCTCGCAGTACGGACTGCCGGCCTGCACCACGGCCAACGGCTGCTTCAAGAAGGTCGACCAGAACGGCGGCACCAACTACCCGTCGCCGGACTCCGGCTGGGCCGGTGAGATCTCCCTCGACCTCGACATGGTCAGCGCCGTCTGCCCCCAGTGCCACATCCTGCTGGTCGAGGCTGCCCAGCCGTCGATGGAGGACCTCGGCGCTGCGGTCAACCGCGCGGTCACCATGGGCGCGAAGTACGTCTCCAACAGCTACGGCGGCGGCGAGGACTCCACCGACCCGACGTCGGACTCCAGCTACTTCGACCACCCCGGCGTCGCCATCACCGTCAGCTCCGGTGACAGCGGATACGGCGCCGAGTACCCCGCCTCCTCGCGCTATGTGACCGCCGTCGGCGGTACGTCACTGAGCCGCGCCTCCAACTCCCGTGGCTGGTCGGAGTCGGTGTGGGGCTCCAGCGTCGGCGGTGACGGCGCGGGCTCCGGCTGCTCCGCCTACGACGCCAAGCCCACCTGGCAGACGGACTCCGGCTGCACCAAGCGGACCGTCGCCGACGTCTCCGCGGTCGCCGACCCGGCCACCGGCCTCGCGGTCTACGACAGCTACCAGGCCAGCGGCTGGAACGTCTACGGCGGAACCAGCGCGTCCGCGCCCATCATCGCGAGCGTCTACGCCCTGGCAGGAACACCGGGCTCGTCCAGCTACCCGGCGTCCTTCCCCTACTCCCACACCTCGGCCCTCAACGACGTGACCTCCGGCGCCAACGGCTCCTGCGGCGGGTCCTACCTGTGCACCGCGCGTTCCGGGTACGACGGCCCGACCGGCCTCGGCACCCCGAACGGCACCGCGGCCTTCGCAGGCGGCACCACCGGCGGCAACACCGTCTCGGTCACGAGCCCCGGCAACCAGAGCACCGCGGTCGGCACGGCCGTTTCGCTGCAGATCCACGCCACGGACTCGGACAGCAGCCAGTCACTGACGTACAGCGCGACCGGTCTCCCGGCGGGCCTGTCGATCAGCTCCTCCGGCCTGATCTCCGGCACGCCCACCACCGCCGGCACCTCGAACGTGACCGTGACCGCCAAGGACTCCACCGGCGCGAGCGGCAGTGCCTCCTTCGGCTGGACCGTCACCACCACGGGTGGGGGCTGCACCGCAACCCAGCTGCTCGGCAACCCCGGCTTCGAGTCCGGCAGCGCCGCCCCGTGGTCGGCAAGTTCCGGCGTGGTCGACAACAGCAGCGGCGAGGCCGCGCACGGCGGCTCCTGGAAGGCATGGCTCGACGGCTACGGCAGCACGCACACCGATTCGCTGTCCCAGACGGTGACCGTCCCCTCCGGCTGCTCCGCGACCCTGACCTTCTACCTGCACATCGACACCGACGAGACCACCACCTCCACCGCCTACGACAAGATGACGGTGAAGGCCGGTTCGACGACCCTGGCCACCTACTCCAACCTCAACGCCGCGTCCGGCTACGCGAAGAAGTCCTTCGACCTCTCCTCCTTCGCCGGGAAGTCGGTGACCCTCACCTTCTCCGGCACCGAGGACTCCAGCCTCCAGACGTCGTTCGTCGTCGACGACACGGCACTGACCACCGGCTGACGCACGGCGCAACACCCGCGTGACACGGGCCCGGGGCACCCGCCCCGGGCCCGCTCGCCGTCCCACGGCCGACGTGAACGGTCCTTACCCGTCGCGAGCCGGTGGACCTCTCAGGTCGCAGCACTGGGGCCTGTCGTCACATTCCCGTCTGCCCCGCGACGGGAAGGTGACGACAGACCCTAGGTACCGGCCACGTGACGGCTCCCCGGATCCGGCCGCGTGGACGAGCCCGGTGTGGTCCCGGGGTCCGGATACAGCCCGCTCTGCGGGTTGACGACGCGCCGGCCCGTGATGCGGACCGGGGTGATCGCGAGCCACCTGCCCCGCCGGCCGCCCGCCCAGGGGAGGGAGGGCGCCTCGGCCTCCAGACGGCCTACGGTCGCATCGTCCGTGACGGCGCGGGCCGGGCCCACGACGAGGACGCTCCAGCCCTGGCTGCACGCGTCGTCGATGTGGTCGACCTCGAACGCGACGTCTCCACGGGCGTCCGCGGCCGCGGACGGCAGGGCGTCGGGAGCGGTGCGGAAGGCGATCTCCCCTTCCGCCACCACGTAGTTGACGGGCACGATGGCCGGCCCCTCCTCCGTGGTGACGCCCACCCTGCCCACGCCGTGCGTCGACAGCAGCGCACGGCATTCCTCGGCGTCGAGCGTCCTGAGTTCCATGGTGCGCGGCGCGCTGCTGCGGCCCGGCGGCAGATCGGCGGCATGCCCGGTGAGCTCGCCGACCGTCGTCTCCAGCGCCTCCGCGAGCCGCAGGATCACCCCGATGCCCGGCATCGCCGCGTGCTCCTCGATGTACTGGATGTACGAGGGCGCGGCGCCGCAGCGCTCGGCGACCTCCTCGCGGGTCAGCCCCAGTTCCTCACGGCGGGCCGCCGCACGCCGTCCCAGGTCGGTCGCCGGGCCGTGCAGGGCCGCGGGGCCGGGGCCGGGTCTCGACTTGGCCATGGCACTCACGCCCCTACGTGGGGAGCACTTCGGAGTGCAGGGGGCCGCCGAGCACCACCTTGACCGCGCCCGTCTCGGCCGCGCCCGAGAAGACCTCGTACGCCTCCTCCATCTGCCCCATCTCGAAGCGGTGCGTCACGAGGGACCGCGCCGGGAGCCGTCCGGAGGTCATCATGCGCAGCAGCATCGGCGTCGAGTACGTGTCGACGAGGCCCGTCGTGATCGTCACGTCCTTGATCCACAGGTCCTCCAGATGCAGTGCGGCAGGCTTGCCGTGGACGCCGATGTTGGCGACCCGGCCGCCCGGGCGCACCATGCGGGTGCACAGCTCGAAGGCCGCGGGCTGGCCGACGGCTTCGATGACGACATCGGCGCCGAGGCCGTCCGTCAGGTCCTCGACGAGGCGCTCCGGACCTTCCCTGGCACCCACCGTGGCGGCGGCGCCCATGGCCCGGGCCGCCTGGAGCCGGGACTCCGCCAGGTCGATCGCCACGATCCGGCTCGGGCTGTACAGCTGCGCCGTGGCGATGGCGGCCAGCCCGATGGGGCCCGCGCCGACCACGACGACGGTGTCGCCGGGGCTCACCCGGCCGTTCAGGACACCCACTTCGTACGCCGTGGGGAAGACGTCGGCGAAGAGGACGGCCTCGCCGCCGTCGATCGATGCGGGCAGCGGGTGCACGGAGAGGTCCGCGTAGGGCACGCGGACATACTCGGCCTGGGTGCCGTCGATCGCATGGCCGAGGACCCATCCGCCGCCCTCCCGGCACTGGCCGTAGCGGTTCTCTCGGCAGAACCGGCAGCGGCCGCAGGCACTGATGCAGGACACCAGGACGCGGTCGCCGGGCCGTACGGTGCGGACGTCGCCCCCGACGTCGACCACTTCGCCGACGGCCTCGTGCCCCAGGACCGTTCCCGGGTTCACCTCGGGGATGTCGCCGTCGACGATATGGAGGTCGGTGCCGCAGATCGTGACGGTGTCGACGCGGATGATCGCATCCGCGGCGTCCTTGATGGCCGGATCCGGCACGTCCTTCCAGGAGATCTCTCCCGGACCGTGGAAAACCAGCGCCTTCATGTCGAGGCCCTCCTCCCGCGTGACACTTACCAGGGTCGCGCCGGTCCGTCGCAACGCAACCGGCGGAGCCGGCGCGGCCCGGTCACGGAGCGGGGTCGCCCGCTCCGCCGCCCACGGGCCGGCCACGGGCCCCACGGCACGAACGTCACGGGCGCCCGCAGCACCGGCGGAAGGGGCGGCAGTCACCGCTCGCCCAACTCTCCGTGTGCGCGTCGCCATTCACCGGTGGGGCGCGGGCCGCAGGTCAGGACGCGGTCCACCCACCACACGGCTCGGAGCAGCGATCGGCTGACGACTCGTGTGGATGTTTCAAGATGTTGGCGCCGGTCGTACCCCGCCACCTTCGGGCAACCACCCGTGCCGTTTGTCTCTTTTTCAACTGACCACATCCTGCTGCGGCATGGATAAGGGCCGATCGCGACACCCGGACGCCCCGGGCGGAGAACGTGCCCGTTCGCCTTTCACGGGCTTCGGCTCACCCCTTCCGACGCCCCGGGGCCGCTGCCGACACCTCGCCGCGCACAGGGACCGCCCGCCACCGATGCAGCCCTTTCCGCCACACACCGTCACATCGAACGCCTGATCGAGGAAAAAACCATGGGGCGCGGTCGGTCGTATCCCCTATAGAAGAGGCATTCCTCCATGCGAGTGAATATCCCTCGAACGGGTCAATGGATGCGGCCTTCATGGATTCACCGCATCCACCCGCGAGGAGACATCCCACCCTCGGAATGCGAATTGCAGAATCGTCGAACATTTAACCCGTTCGGCGGGTTTACGGATGAGAAATGAATCGATGGCGAGCGCTCCGCGATCCGTCTGCGGCATTGCTCGGCGCGCCCGGTTTTCCGCTCCACAGCGAGGCTGTCCGGCACTGCGAACGCCCCTTCCGTCGCGCGCCGGCACCCCGGCGCTGCGCTCCACGTCGAGTGGCAACGCCACGGCGGACGACGGAGACTGGAGCGCAATGGTTTCGTGACCAGGCAAGAAAGCTCACGACCTCGTGGCTTCCGGATTGCTTGATCCGAATGTCGCCGAGCGCGAGGACGCAGCGCACCGACCGCAGCGCGTCGATGCCGATCGAAATTTCCTCTAGGAGCTTGCATGGTGGAAAAGTCTGCCGAGGTCCTGACTTCCGGGCCGGACGAATCCTCGCTCGCGAAGCATGGGCACTCCGGCCCGACAGCGGGCACCGAGAGGAACTTCGCCGAAATCCTCGCCGCCGTCGTTTGCGTCGATCAGGTGTCGGTCGACAGCCACTATTTCGACGACCTCGGAGCCAATTCCTTGGTGATGGCGCAGTTCTGCGCGCGGGTGAGGAAGCGGGAGGACCTGCCGTCGGTGTCCATGAAGGACATCTACCGGTACCCGACCATCCGCAGCCTGGCCGCCGCCGTCGCGGACGCGGCGCCGACGGCGGCACCGGCTCCGACGCCGCTCATGACCGGGGCCGTGGCGGTGCCGCGGGCGCGGACACTGCGGTTCGTGCTCTGCGGAGTACTCCAGGTGCTCGTCTTCCTGGTGTACTCCGCGGTATCCGGGGCCGTCGCGGCACGGGGCTACTCATGGGTCAACGCGGGCTCCGGCCCGGGCGGCATCTATCTGCGCTCGCTGGTCTTCGGCGGCCTCGCGTTCATCGCCCTGTGCGCCTTCCCGATCGCGGCGAAGTGGATCCTGGTCGGCCGCTGGAAGCCCCGCGAGTTCCCGGTCTGGGGCCTGACGTATCTGCGGTTCTGGACCGTGAAGGTGCTGATCCACGCCAACCCGATGTTCTTCTTCGTCGGCAATCCGCTGTACGTGCTGTACCTGCGCGCCCTCGGAGCACGGATCGGGGAGGGCGTGACGATCCTGTCGCGCCACATCCCGGCCTGCACCGATCTGCTGACGGTCGGTGACGGCACGGTGATCCGCAAGGACTCGTTCTTCCAGTGCTACCGGGCGCAGGCCGGGTGGATCCGCACGGGGCGGGTCACCCTGGGCAGGAACGCCTACGTCGGCGAGAAGACCGTGCTGGACATCGACACGTCGATGGGCGACGGGACCCAGCTGGGCCACACGTCCTCGCTGCACAGCGGCCAGTCGGTCCCGGACGGCGAGCACTGGCACGGATCGCCGGCACAGCCCACGGACGTCGACTACATGAGAGTCCCGCCGGCCGCCTGCAGCACGCTGCGCAGGACCGGCTACGCCGTGGTCACGCTGCTCCAGGTGTTCCTGGTCTATGTGCCGTTGACGGTCGGTGGTGCCTACATGCTGCTCACCGTGGTTCCCGAACTGCACGACCGGCTGGCCCCGGGCTCGCTGGGATTCACGGCGCCGCGTCTCTACGTCGACTCGCTGTACCTGTCCGTCGTGCTGTTCGTCGGTTTCCTGGTCCTGGGTCTCGCCGCCCTGTGCACGGTTCCGCGCCTGATGAGTCTGCTGGTCAAGCCGGACAAGGTGTACCCGCTGTACGGGCTGCAGTACTCCCTGCACCGGGGCGTGGCACGGATGACCAACATCAAGTTCTTCGCCTGGCTCTTCGGCGACAGCTCCTATGTCGTCCATTACCTGCGCGGCATCGGATACGACCTGTCCCATGTAGAGCAGACAGGGTCGAATTTCGGCACGGAAGTACAGCACGAAACCCCGCTCCAGTGCTCCGTGGGAAGCGGCACGATGGTCGCCGACGGCCTCTCGATCATCAATGCCGATTTCTCCGGATCTTCTTTCCGCGTGTCCCGAGCGGTGATCGGTGCACATAATTTCCTCGGCAACAACATCGCCTTCCCCGCGGGAGCCAGAACCGGCGAGAACTGCCTTCTCGCGACCAAGGTGATGGTCCCGCTCGACGGCGAGGTCCGCGAAGGCGTAGGACTGCTGGGCTCGCCCAGCTTCGAGATCCCGCGGTCCGTGGAGCGCGACTCCCGCTTCGACCATCTGCGGTCCGGCAACGAGCTGCACCAGCACCTCTCCGCGAAGAACCGCTACAACCTCCGCTCGATGGCACTGTTCCTGCTGCTGCGGTGGGTGCACGTCTTCGTGCTCACGGTCCTGGCCCTGGCGACGCTGGACTTCTACGACATCTACGGACTGCTGCTGCTCGCCGCGTACCCGGCGTTCACCCTCGCGTTCAGCGCGCTCTACTTCGTCCTCGTCGAACGGTGCATCGTGCGGTTCGGCAGGCTGAAGCCGCAGTTGTGCTCGATCTACGAGCCGTACTTCTGGTGGCACGAGCGTCTGTGGAAGGTGCCCGACCACTACCTCAACGTCTTCAACGGCACGCCGTTCAAGAACGTGATCTGGCGGCTGCTGGGCGTGCGGCTGGGCAAGCGGGTCTTCGACGACGGCGTCTACATGACGGAGCGGACGCTCAGCGCCATCGGGGACGACTGCACGCTCAACGCGGGCAGCAAGATCCAGTGCCACTCGCAGGAGGACGGCACCTTCAAGTCCGACCACAGCACGGTCGGAAGGGGCTGCACCCTGGGCGTCGCCGCGCATGTCCACTACGGCGTGACGATGGGCGACGAGGCGGTCCTCGCCCCCGACTCCTTCCTCATGAAGGGCGAGGAAATGCCGCCCGGCGCACAGTGGGGCGGAAACCCGGCCGTGGACATGCCGGAGGGGATCCCCCGTGAGACCGCAGCCCTGACCAGACGCGGCGGGTAGGCGGCAGCACCGCCCTCGCCGGAACCGAACAGCACCGTGGCAACCCTGACGGGAGAAGGACGAACAGATGGGAACGCAAGTGCAGGCCGACCGGGACTTCTGGCGCGGTGTGCTCACCGCGGGCGGGCCGACCGCCGTCCCCCGGTGGACGCTCGATCCGATGCCGGGTACGAGCACCTACGAGGCGACGGTGCCCGGCGAGGTGACAGAAGCTCTGTCCCGGCTGGCCGACGAGCTGTCGGTACCCCTGGAGTCGGTGGTGCTGGCCGCACACCTGAAGGCGCTCGCCGCGCTGTCGGGTGAGCACGAGGTCGTGACCGGCTACGTCGCCGACGGTGCCGACGAGCCGCTGCCCTGCCGGGTGCATACCGGCCCCGGGCCCTGGCGGGCCCTGCTGTCGGACGCCCACCGCGCCGTCTCGGAGCTGCTCGCGCATCCGCACGCACCGATCGGCGAGCTGCGCGGCGAACTCGGCCTGAGCGGTCCATTGTTCGAGACCCTGTTCGATCCGGCCGAGCCGGAGCGGCCCGGCCCGGCCGCCGCCCGGAGCCTGTCCGGCGACGCGGTGCTGCGGGTGGGCTGTGCGCGCCCCGCCGGCCGCCTCGTCCTGCGGCTGCACCACCGCACCGACGTCGTCGACGCGGAGTGCGCCGCCCGGATCGGCGGTTACCACCTCACCGCGCTCGCCCTGATCGCCGCGGCTCCCGACGCCGCGCACGAGCGGCAGAGCCTGCTGTCCGCCGAGGAGGTCCGGCTGCAGCTCGAGGGGATGGCCGGACCGCACCGCGAGCTGCCGGACAGCCGGGTGCACGAACTGTTCGAACACCGGGTCCGGATGCACCCCGACACCGTCGCCGCCGTGCACGGTGAGCGGCAGCTGACGTACGGGGAGCTCAACTCCCGGGCCAACCGGCTGGCGCGGGCCCTGCTGGCCCGGGGGCTGCGCCCCGAGGGCGTCGTCGCGGTGGCGTGCGAACGCAATCTGGACTGGATGACCGCGGTCCTGGCCATCTTCAAGGCCGGCGGGGTCTACCTGCCGATCGAGCCGCACTTCCCCGCGGACCGGATCGCCACGATGCTCTCCCGCGCCGAGTGCGCCCTCGTGCTCAGCGAGTCCGGCAGCACGGACTCCCTCGACGAGGCACTGTCCGCGCTGCCCGGTGCACAGCGGCTGCTGGTCGCCGAGGCCCTGCGGGAGGACCACGGCGACGACGACCCCGGCATCCGCGTCGAGGCGGACCGGCTCGCGTACATCTACTTCACCTCGGGCTCCACGGGTGAGCCCAAGGGCGCGATGTGCGAGCACGCCGGAATGCTCAACCACCTCCACGCCAAGATCGACGACCTGGGGATCGGCGAGGGACTCGTGGTCGCCCAGACCGCACCCCAGTGCTTCGACATCTCCCTGTGGCAACTGGTCTCCGCGCTGCTGGCCGGAGGGCGGACCCTGCTGGTCGAGCAGGACGTGATCCTGGACGTCGAGCGGTTCGTCGACACCATCGCCCGCGGCCGGGTCGCCGTCCTCCAGGTCGTCCCGTCGTATCTCGACGCCGTGCTCACGTACCTGGAGCAGCACCCGCGCGAACTGCCCGACCTGCGCTGTGTGTCGGTCACCGGGGAGGCGCTGAAGACGGAGCTCGCCCAGCGCTGGTTCGCCGCGCAGCCGCACATCAAGCTGGTGAACGCGTACGGCCTGACGGAGACCTCCGACGACACCAACCACGAGGTCATGGACCGGGCACCCGATCGGGTTCTGCTGGGGCGTCCCGTCAACAACGTGCGCGTGTACATCGTCGACGAGGACCTCGCGCCGGTGCCGCTGGGCGCCCCCGGGGAGATCGTCTTCTCCGGTGTCTGCGTCGGGCGCGGCTACGTCAACGACCCGGACCGCACCCGCCTGGCCTTCCTCCCCGATCCGCACCGTCCGGGAGAGCGGCTCTACCGCAGCGGCGACCGCGGGCGCTGGCGCCCCGGCGGCGAGCTGGAGTTCCTCGGCCGCGCCGACACCCAGGTCAAGATCCGCGGCTTCCGGATCGAGACCGGCGAGATCGAGAGCACGCTGCTGAAGGTGCCCGGTGTCCAGGACGCCGCGGTCGTGGTCGCCGAACACGCCGGCCGCGGAGCCCACCTCGTGGCCTTCTACGCCGGCGCCCGGCCCCTGTCGCCCGACCTGCTGCGGGAGCGCCTCACCCGGTCGCTGCCCGGGTACATGGTCCCCTCGGCATTCCACTGGCGCGAGAGCCTGCCGCTGACCGCGAACAGCAAGACCGACAAGAAGACCCTCACGGCGCTCGCCACGGAGCTCGACGGCGCCGGGCAGGAACCGGCCCGGGACGCCCCCGGCACCCCCACCGAACAGCGCCTCGCGGCGGCATGGGCGACGGTGCTCGGCATCGAGGCGGACCGGATCGGCCGACACGACCACTTCTTCGACCGCGGTGGCACGTCCCTGTCGGCCGTGAAGCTCGCCATCGCCCTGGACCGCGCGGTGTCCCTGAAGGACATCACCCGCCACCCCGTGCTGGCCGACCTCGCGGCCATGGTCGACGGCAGGTCCGAGCAGCGCCCCGGACTGCTCCAGCCGCTGCTGCCGGAACCGGACGGCGCACCGGGCACCGCCCTGGTGTGCTTCCCCTACGCGGGCGGCAACGCGGTGAACTTCCAGCCGATGGCCAGAGCGCTGCGCGGCAGCGGGCTCGCGGTGTACGCCGTGGAGTTCCCCGGCCATGACGTGGCCGCCGAGCGGGAGCCGTTCGCGCCCCTCGACCAGGTGGTCGAGCAGGTCGTGGCGGAGCTCGCCCGGCGCGGCGTGGGACAGGTCCTGTTGTGGGGCCACTCCTCCGGCGCTGCCTACGCGCTGGAGACCGCCCGCCGGCTCGAGGAGCGCGGGACGGACGTCCGGCGCGTGTTCCTCGGGGCCCAGCTGGCCGGTGACGCGGCGAACCGGCGCGCCGCCGTCGCCGAACTGACCGGACGCAGCGACACCGAGATCGCCGCAGGGCTGAGCGCGGACAGCGGCTACACCGAGCTCGGTGAGCTGGACGCGCAGCGCGCCGCCCATGTCGGGGCCGCCTACCGGCACGACTGCGTGTCCGCCCACGACCATGTCGCCGCGGCCCTGGAGGACCCGCCCGTGGCGAAGCTGGCCGCGCCGGTCACCGTGGTCGTCGCCGCCGACGATCCGCACACGGCCGAGTACCCGCACCGGCACCAGGACTGGCGCGTGTTCGCCGAGCACGTCGAACTGCACGAGCTCGCCGAGGGCGGCCACTACTTCCTTCGTACCCGTCCGAACGAGGCGGCGGCGGCCGTGCTGCGCGCCGCCGAACTGCTGGCCTCCTCCCGAGTGGCCGAGTAGCGAAAGCAGCTGGACCGGCCTCACGGCCGAGCAGCTGACAACGGAAAGGAACTGAGATGTCGTCCACATCGCCGACGTCGCTTCTCGACGTGGATCTGCGGCCGGGCAGCCCTCCGACGCTGCGGGCCGAGGCCACCGGCGACGCGCCGGGCTGGGCGGCCGAGCACAGGGACGCGCTGCGGGCCGTGGTCGCCGAGCACGGTTCGGTGCTGGTCCGCGGCCTCGGGCTGCGCGACGTGGCCCAGGTCGGTGCCGTCTTCTCCGGGCTGGCCGGTGGTCTGATGACGGAGCGGGAGGCCTTCGCGCCGCGGGAGGTCCACGCCGACGGCGTGTACTCCTCGACGAAGTGGCCGCCGAACCAGCCCATGTGCATGCACCACGAGCTGAGCTACACGCTCGAGTTCCCCGGCATGATGATGTTCGCGTGCCTGTCCGCGCCCGCCGACGGCGGGGCCACCGCGCTCGCCGACGCACCCACCGTGCTGGAGGCGCTGCCGCCCGAGCTGGTGCAGCGGTTCGAGCGGGAGGGCTGGCTGCTCACCCGCAGCTACAACGACGAGATCGGTGCGTCCTTCGCCGAGGCGTTCGGCACCGATGACCGTGCCGCCGTCGAGAACTACTGCCGCGCCAACGCCATCGAGTTCGCCTGGCAGCCCGACGGGACCCTCCACACCCGGCAGCGCCGCAGCGCCGTGGTGCGTCATCCGGTCACCGGCCGGCGCTGCTGGTTCAACCAGATCGCGTTCCTCAACGAGTGGACGATGGCGCCGGAGGTCCGCGAGTACCTCATCGAGGTCTACGGCGCCGACGGACTGCCGTTCAACACGCGCTTCGGCGGCGGTGACCCGATCGGCGAGGACGTCGTGGATCTGCTCAACAAGGTCTACCAGGACCACACCGTCCGCGAACCGTGGCAGGCCGGCGATCTGATGCTCGTCGACAACCTGCGCACCGCGCACAGCAGGGAGCCCTACGAGGGTCCGCGCGAGGTGCTCGTCGCCATGGCCGACCCGGTGCGGCTGGCCGACTGCTCCCCGACCGTGGAGGTGACCTCCCGATGAGTGCACCCCGTTCCGGTGCGACGGCGTCCGAGCAGGGCGCGTCCGTCGCCGTACCTCCGTTCGCAGTGATCCCCGGCGCCCAGGTGAAGCAGGTGCTCCAGGGGCGCGAGAAACAGATCGTCGAACTGGTCGAGAGCACCTACCGGCTGCACGGCGCGGGCGACTCGGTGAACCCGCCGTCGTACTTCCTGCGGTTCCCGGACCGTCCGTCGGCCCGGATCATCGCGCTGCCCGCCTCGGTCGGCGGTCAGGTGGGTGTGGACGGACTGAAGTGGATCTCCAGCTTCCCGGAGAACGTGGCGGCCGGAATCCCCCGGGCGTCGGCCGTGCTGATCCTCAACGACCGCACGACGGGCTATCCGTTCGCCTGTATGGAGAGCTCGATCATCAGCGCCACCCGGACCGCCGCGTCGGCGGCCCTGGCGGCGGACTGGCTCAGCCGGGACCGCCGGCGCCCCGCGCGGGTCGGCTTCGTGGGGACGGGTCTGATCGCCCGGTACATCCACTCGTTCCTGACGGGCACCGGCTGGTCGTTCGACAGTGTCGGTGTGCACGACCTGTCCGCGGACAGTGCCGCCGGCTTCCGGTGCTACCTGGAGCAGTCGGGCACCTCGGGCCAGGTCACCGTGCACGAGAGCGCAGAGGAACTGATCCGCTGCAGCGACCTGGTGGTCTTTGCGACGGTGGCCGCCGAGCCTCATGTCGCCGACCCGGACTGGTTCACGCACAACCCGCTGGTGCTGCACGTGTCGCTGCGCGACCTCGCACCGGAGATCCTGCTCGCCTCGGCCAACATCGTCGACGACGTGGAGCACTGTCTGAAGGCCAACACCTCGCCGCATCTGGCCGAGCAGCTCACCGGCAGCCGTGACTTCCTGCTCGGCACGCTGGACGACGTGATGAGCGGGCGGGTGACGGTTCCGTCGGACCGGCCCGTGGTGTTCTCGCCCTTCGGTCTCGGGGTGCTCGACCTCGCCGTCGGCAAGTACGTCTACGACGAAGTGGTCCGCTCCGGACAGCTCCAGGTCGTCGACGACTTCTTCCACGAACTGCGCCGGTACGGATGAACGCCCGACATCCTCTCGAAGTCCGTGGCGCGGGGCGTCACCGGAGAAGGTGAAGCCCTCCGCCACGGTCGGACGGACGCTGCAAAAGTCCTGCTGCAGATGAGGAGGCCATCGTGCCAGTCATATCCGCTCCCTACGCCTTCAACGAAGAGCAGCTCTTCGTCGACCTCCGGCCGATCATCGGGCATCCGCTCTTCCTGAAGTGCGAGGGCTTCAACTTCGCCGGCTCGATCAAGCTCAAGGCCGCGGTCGAGATGGTGGAGTCCGCCGAGCGGGACGGAGTCCTCAAGCCGGAGTCGGTACTGGTCGAGTCCTCGTCCGGCAACCTCGGCGTCGCGCTGAGCATGATCGCGGCGAGCAAGGGTTACCGGTTCCTGTGCGTGACGGACGCCCGCTGCAATCTGTCCACCCGACTGCTCATGGAGGCGCTGGGCAGCCAGGTGCACGTGATCTCCGAGCTGGACGGCAACGGAGGTTTCCTCGGGGCACGGCTGGAGTACGTCCGTGCGCTGTGCGACTCCGACGACCGGTACGTCTGGCTGAGCCAGTACACCAACCCGGGCAACTGGGCGGCGCACTACCGGCGTACGGCGCCGGAGATCGCCAGTCAGTTCCCACGGCTCGACGTGCTGTTCGTCGGAGCCGGCACGACCGGCACGCTGATGGGCTGCGCGCGCTGGTTCCGCGAATGGCACCGGCCGGTGCGGATCGTCGCCGTGGACACCATCGGCTCCGTGATCTTCGGTGGTGCCCCCGGACGCCGCATGATCCCGGGACTCGGGATGAGCATGCGCCCACCGCTGCTCGACGAGTCCTTCGTCGACGAGGTCGTACGCGTCGAGGAGGCGGACACCATCCGCGTGTGCCACCGTCTGGCGCGGCGGGGCTTCCTGTTCGGCGGCTCCACCGGCACCGTGGTGAGCGGGGCGAGCAGCTGGCTCGCCGCGCACGACACGGAGGGCCTCACCGCGGTGGCCATCGCCCCCGACCTGGGCGAGCGCTACCTCGACACCATCTACCAGACCAACTGGCTGCTCGACCTGTACGGCGAGGAGCTGCTGGACATCGACGAGCCGGCGATGGACGCCTGGCCGGCCTCGGCCACGCAGCCCTCCCGGCCTCCCGACGGCCCCTCCCGGCCTCCCGACGGCCGTCCGCGTCTGGAGACGGGCGGACGTGACCTCGAGCGCCGCCATCAGGGGCAGGGCCGCAGGAGCTAGGTCGTCTCAGCGCGGCGCCGTCTGCCCGCGCTCGCCCCCGCCCTGCAGTTCCGCACGATCGGCAGTACACGGCCCCCGTCACAAGCACGAAACGGGGGCCGTGCCCCACCGTCAGGCGCCCGGGAGATCCTTCCTGGGGGGGAAGGCGTCGGGCGGCGGGCGCGGGTCTTACCCTCACGCCGAGGAAGCCGGACGAGCGGGGGGACCTTCGCCCAGCGATGCTGTGCGGCGCAGGACGCAACTCGCCCTTCCAGAGTGCACCCGCACCCGGGGGGAGCACCACCCCTGCCGCGGACGGGCGGCGGGACGGCCCGTTCTGCGGGCGGGACGGGGCCGCACGGGTCCTCCGGCGTGCCCGGACGTGCACGGTCACCATCCGGTCCGTCTCCGTGTGTGACGGTACGACCAGGGTCATGGCAACCTCCTGTCGATGCTCAACCACGCCCCGTGAGGGCGGGTGGTCCCCCGTGGGCGGTACTCCGCCGGGCGGAGCGGGGGCACCGGATCTCCGCCGGGCGGAGCCGGTGCATATGCCGTCCGTCCCGGCGGACCCACCCGGCCGCGACGGTCCCGCTCAGCGGGCGTAGACCGCCACGAAGTCGCGGGTGGCCTGTGAGTAGTAGCGGTCCGGCGGGTCGTCGAAGTCGAGGATGTTGGTGGGGACCGGGTCGGACGGGTGGCGGTCGCCGTCGTAGTACATGAACGACGGCCAGGCGCGGTTCATGTCGAGCGGCATCGCACGGACCGCTCCGGCGCGCTGCATCAGCTCGGCGAGGGAGTGTGCGGACAGCGCCTGGCCGACCACCATGACGACGTCGCCGTCCGCGGTGACGCCGACCCCGGAGCGCGGCACGTACATTCGGCTCTGGTCGGTGGCGCCCCACTTGGAGTCGTCGTCGATGTCGGGGACGACGCTTCCGTGGTCGACCATCAGCTCCAGGCACTGGCGGACCCCGACGACGTCGGGCGTCATCGACACGTCCCGGCCCCATACCCCGATGGCAATGGAGCCGTCGCGGTGGAAGACCTCGGAAGCGGCGCCGTCGCGCAACTCGCCCACCTGCTTGCCGTCGAGGTAGAAGCCGCCCCGGGAGTCACCGTCGGTAACCCGGAAGCCACCGTTCCAGGTGGCGAGCAGGCCGGTGCGCTGCCCCTCGGGGATGGTCGGCGGCACGGAGAAGCTGCCGCCCGGCTCGCGGGACCCCGGGTGCAGTTCGAAGCGTGCGTACTTCTGACTGATCCAGGCGACCGCGGCGGCGTACGAGGTGTGATCGCTGTCCGGGCGCACATAGGTGCCCTGGACGACGGGCTCCCCGTGGGCGCTCGCGAGGGGGCGGAAGACGCCCTCCCCGGGAAGTGCGGGGCCGACGAAGGGGCGCAGCGGGGCGTGCAGCGGAATCAGTTGCCGCGGGGCGGTGTGCCGGTGTGCCGAGGTCGTCCGGCCGTGGCCGGACGCGGTGGCGGGCGCCGGACCCGCTGCAGGCGCGGGCGCGGCGCCCCTTATCCGGGCCAGGTCCTTCGCGGACAGGGTGCCGCCCACCTTCGGCGGATCGAGGCTGTACTCCAGGTTCTCCAGCTGGTCCACAGCGAAGCCCAGTTCGTGGTCCCGGGCCCATTCGGCGAGCCGGGCCAGATTGCTGTCCTTGCCGGGGTACGTCAGCGCCTCTCCGACGGACCAGCCGAGGGTGCCGACCAGGAGCGCGGCGACACCGAGGAGGCTGCGCACGAGCAGGGGGCGGCGCCGGACGGGGCCCGGACGCCGCCTCTGCTGGGAGGGCAGCAGACGCCCGGGGTGTCGTCCGTGCCGTGCCGTCGGCAGTCCTCCGAGATGCCGGCCGTGCTGCGCCGTCCGGCCTGCGATGCGATGGCCGTGCCGCGCCACGAGGACTCCGATGTGATGGCCGTGCCGCGCCACCAGGCCTCCCAGGCGACGGCCGTGCGCCGGCAGATCCCCGAAGTACGGCCCGTATCGCGTCGGCAGATCCCGGAGGTGCCGGCCGTGCCGGGCCGGGAGGCCCGCCGGGCGCCGGGTGCGCCACGTCGGCGGCAGTCCTCTGACGGGCCGTCCGTTTCCGCTGCGTCCGGTCGGGCCGGAGCCACGGGCGCCGGTCGGCCCTTCCTCGTCCCTCCCGCTCTGGGTCATGGCGCTCCTCGCGGGTGTCGCCCCGGTCGTGGGCCGGGGACCTCGTCGTAATTAGTACTATTTTCTGCTATTCATACCGAATATGACGGGTGCTAACCGCCCGGGCTCCGGAACCACCCACCCGCCGCACGGCCATGACGGGCCGTACGCGCCCCGCGGATGCCGGACCGTCGGCTCACGACCACCGGTTGGCCCGGAAAGCCCGGCCACGAGCCGGGGCGCGCCCGGGATCCGACAACCGACTCCCCCGCTCCTCACCGCGGACAAGGCGCACCTCCGGGGCCGAAACCGTCACGCGCGGCCCGTCACCGACGGCGCCCGCCCTGCCGGGCCACGCTCCGACGGCCAACACCTCACCGTCCGCCGCCGGTTCGCGGACACGGCGGGCTCCGCCGCCCCGTCCCGGCACGGACCAGGTGCAGAACGCCCCGTCGCGCGCCGCACCCCCGCCCGGTCGACCCGGCCGCCCTCCACCGCCCCCACGACCGGCTCTCTCCGTGAGCGGCTCATCACGTTCGGTACGTATCGAATCGGTCATCCCCCGTCCCGCCCGGGAGCCACGGCGCCGCTGGTCAGATGTCCGCCCGGGCAGGCCGCCGGCCGGGGACTGCGCGGATGACGCCGGACGGCTGGCCGAAAGGAGCGCTACCCGCACCCGGGCGAGGTTGACCCGGCGGTAACGTGGAACCAAGATCTCGTGCATCGACAGGGCCACCGGATCCGGTGAGCCCGATCGGATCGCAGGGCATCCCCCGCGGTCCGCAGCCGCGAGTGCCTCGCGCACTCGGCCGGTCGGCACACCGTGGTGCCGCTTTCCGGTGCTTCCCGTTCGACGACACCTCCGTGCGACCTGCGCTGCGGCGACCGGTCACGCGCGTTTCCAGGCACTTCCACCCTTCCCCGGCGCAGCGCACCAGCCGGCTCGGACGTGGCGGTCGACGACCGACCGCAGTACCGGGCCCAGCCGGCGTTCCGCGCGGCCGAGCAGGCGACTTCACAGGTGAATGCATGCATGCCTTGACGAGCACGGATCCGCAGACGCACAGCACCGCTGCCGCCGGCGGCAAGGGAAGAGCACTGGGCCGGCTGACCTCGCACGGCTTTCCCGTACCGGCGTGGGCCGTCGTGGGGGTCGACGCGTTCGACGCGTTCCTGGACGCCCACGGCCTGCGGGGGACGCTCGCCGGGATCGTCGGCACGGCCACGCCGGCCACGGCCGCCGGGGCGGCGCGGCAGGCACGTGCGCTGATCGAGTCGGCGGAGGTACCCGCGCAGGTGCGGTCGGTGGTCGCCCAGGCGTACGAGCACGTCGGGGCCGGAAGGGTCGCCGTGCGGTCGTCGGGCGTCGAGGAGGACGCGGCGGCGTTCTCCTTCGCGGGCCAGTTCGACTCCTGCCTGAACGTGGCCGGAGTGGACCGGGTCGTCGACGCGGTGCGCCGCTGCTGGGCCTCGGCGTTCTCCGAACGCTCCCTGCACTACCGCATCCGGCACGGACTCCCCCTGCGGGTGACGGGCATGGCGGTGGTCGTCCAGACACTGGTGGACGCGCGGACCAGTGGCGTCCTGTTCACCACGAACCCGGCCGGCGGACCCCGCGACGAGTGTGTGATCAGCGCGGTGTACGGGCTCGGCGAGGGTCTGGTGTCGGGGGCGGTGGACGCGGACACGATGGTCGTGGACGCACACACCGGCGATGTGCTGCGGACCGTCGTGGGAGAGAAGCAGGAGCGGTTCCACGCCGGTGAAGGAGCGGGCTGCACGGTCGACGCCGTCGACGCCACGGACCGGGCGCGCCCCGCCCTCGACCCCGGCAGGACCGAGGAACTGCGCGCGACCGGCATGCGGATCGCGACGGCGCTCGGCGGACCCCAGGACATCGAATGGGCCTTCGACGACCGGCAGTTGTGGATCCTCCAGAGCAGGCCCGTCACCACGCGCCGGGCCGCCGCGAGCCCCGACGCACCGCCCGGCGGAGAGCTGCGGATCTGGGACAACTCCAACATCGTCGAGAGCTTCAGCGGAATCTGCTCCCCGCTGACCTTCACCGTCGCGGCCGACGTCTACGGCCGTGTCTACCGCGGCTACGCGCGCTCGCTGCGTGTGCCCGCCGCGGGGCTACGGCAGATGGACGACTGGTTACCGGTGATGCTCGGGTACTTCCACGGGCGCGTGTACTACAACCTCCTGCACTGGTACCGCATGGTCCGGCTCGCCCCCGGCTACCGGCTCAACCGCAGGGTCCTCGAGGCGTCCCTCGGCGTCGACGAACCGCTCGACGACGCCACTGCCGACGCTCTGCACCCGTACGTGCTCAGGTCCGTGCTGCGCGGCCGGGCAGCACGGACGGTGTCGGCCGCCGCGTTCCTGTGGCGGGCCGTCCGCATCGACGCGCTGACCGACCGGTTCGTCCGGCGGTTCTCGGCGGCGTACGAGGCGTACGACGGCGTGGACCACGACGCGCTGCCCGGCGACGAGGTGTACCGGCGCTTCCAGCGCATGGAACACGAACTGATCGAGATCTGGGGCCCGATGATGGTCCTCGACGCGATCCTGCTCACCGAGATCGGCCTGCTGCACCTGCTGACGCGGCGCTGGCTGCCGGACGCGCCCGCGTGGTTCACCCCCGCCGTCGCCGGCCCCGGCGAGGACGTGGAGTCCGCCGAGCCCGCACGAGCCCTCGCGGAGCTGGCCGCGCTCGTACGTTCCGACGCTGAGCTCACCAGGATCGTCACCGAGATCCCGCCGGACCGGGTGTACCAGGAGCTCCGGGAGGCCGGCTGCGCCGTGCTGCTCGCCGCGGTCGACGACTACCTCGCCCGCTACGGCTACCGCAGCATGGACGAGTTGAAGCTCGAGGTGCCGGATCTGCACGAGGACCCCTCGGGCCTGTTCGCCATGGTGCGCAGCGCGCTGCCGCAGGCGCCCGCGGGCCGGCGCGCCGACGCCGACGCCTACCTGGACACCCGGCTGCACGGCCCGAGGCGTTTCCTGTACGAGCAGGTGCGGCGCAGGACGAGCCGCGGGCTCGCCCACCGGGAGCGGCTGCGGTTGTGCCGCACCCGGGCGTTCGGCATGGCCAAGCGGATGCTGCGGGCCATGGGGCGGGACCTCGAACGCGTCGGCGCGATCGAGGAGTTCGCCGACGTGTTCCAGCTGCGCCTGGAGGAACTGCGCGGCTGCTACGAAGGGACCATCGGGCACACCGAGGTGAAGCCCCTGGTCGCCCTGCGCAAGACGCTGCGCGCGGCCGACGAACGGCTCACCGCTCCGGCCCGGTTCACCACCCGGGGCTCCGTCTACTGGCAGGGTGCGCTCGGGCGCGGCGGCTGGGGCGAGGAGGGCGGTCCCGATGCGGCCGCGGCCGGCACCGAGCTGCACGGCACTCCTTCCTGCCCCGGCGTGGTCGAGGGCCGTGCGGTGGTGGTGGACGGACCCGCCGACGCGGCGGGCGGGATCCTGCTGGCGTACCGCACCGATCCGGGCTGGGTGCCGGTGCTGCCCTCCGCGTCGGCCCTGCTGATCGAGCGCGGCAGCCCGCTCACCCATGTGGCGGTCGTGGCACGGGAGTTGGGCATTCCCACGGTGGTGCAGATCAAGGACCTGATCCGGCGGGTACCGGCCGGCTCGACGGTGCGCGTCGATGGCGGCACCGGTGTGGTCACCGTCCTCGCAGGACCCGGCGAACCGGACACGGCGACGCGGTCGGAGGCGGTCGCCCGATGAGCGCGGCCCGGCCCGCGGCAGGCGACCGGCCGTCCCCATGGCGCACGGACCACGGTGTACCGCTGCCCGGCCGCCCCGCCGTCGGCCGCGAACGGCCCCGGGTGCCCGCCCCGGACACCGGACTTCCCGCTCCCCTGCCGGAGGAACACCGCCTGCGCGACCTGTTCGACCGGGCCCGCGGGGCGGTCGAACTGCCCGACGACGCCGCCGTGGTGCTGGAGGGATCACTCGCCGAGGGCTTCGGCAACGCCTCGTCGGACGTCGACTTCCTGGTCGTCGTCCCCGGGTCCGACGACCTTCCGACCATGCCGTCCGTGCTGTTCCTGGACGGCAGGCGGGTGGAGATCCGCACCCGGTCCGCGGCCCGGCTCGCCGGGCAGCTGGAACGGGCCGCCGCCGCGCTGGACAGAGGCCCGGCCGGGCTGCGGGCCGTCGACGAGGACCTGCTCAACCGGTGCCAGCGCTTCCTGCGGGCGCGGGTGGTGCGGGGCGGCGGCCTCGTGGACGGGCTGCGCCGCCTGCTGCCGTATCCGCGGTTCGCCGAGCTGATGACCCGCTGGTGGACCGGACACGCCCGGCAGTCGCTGCGGCAGGCGGTCGCGCTGCGGGTGCTCGGCAGGCACGAGGAGGCCGCCGGATGGGCGGAGAACGGACTCCTCCAGGCGGTGAAGGCCTGGGCAGCGGCCCACGGCGAGTGCTACCTGGAGACCAAGTGGCTCTCGCTCCAGCTGGGCCGCATCGGCGACACCGCGACGGCCGCCCGCCACCGGTCCCTGGAGACGCTCGCCCGGTCCGGCGAGGGGCCCGAGGCGTATGTGTCCGACGTCCTTGCGACTGCCGCGGCGCTCGGTGTGGACAAGGCCGGTGACGACCCCGGGAGGCTGGTCGTGCGCCGGGTCCGCCGGGTCACCAACTGGACCATGGGCGAACGCCTGCACATCGTCCGCGGCGACACCGACGTGTTCGTCCTCTCCCCCGAGGCCGCCGTCGTCTGGCGGTCGGTGGTGTTCGGCCGTGCGCTGCCGGACGTGCTGCGGTCCGCGTCGTCACCGCACGCCGGGACGCTGCTCGCCGAGTTCCTGCGTCTGGGACTGCTCCGGCTGACCTGGCGCGGCGGCGGCCCGGTGGCACCGGTGCTGCCGCTGTGCCCGCCGCCGCGTCCGGTCACCCCGCCACCGGCCGTCTCCGCGCCGCTGCTCGGGATCGGCGGCGCCGTCGCGGCGGAGGGGCGGGCCGTCTGTCTGAGCCCGCTGCCCGCCCGCCGGTTCACGGAGGCCGCCCTGGCCCTGGTGTGGTCGAACGTGGTGACCGAGAACGCCCGCGAGGACCTGACCGGAGCCCTGGCCGGGCAGCAGTGGCAGGTGGCCGAGTCGGCCGCACGCCGGATGCTGCTCGTCGCGCTCCGGGGTGTGCTGTCCGCGCACGGGGTGCACCCGTTGCCGCCGGACACCGACCTCGTACGGTTCCTGGACGCGTACGGGCTCGGCACCCCCGCCCTCCGTGGCTCGGCGCGGCGCCTGAGCGGTCCGGCGATCGACTCCCACGCTTCCGGCGTCCGCGTCCTGGACGAGCTCGACGCGTTCGTGACGGACGTCCGGGCCTTCACCGGCTCGGACACCTTCCCGGCGTCCTTCGACTCCGGCGCCGCCTGGCGGCGCACGCTGGCCATCGGCTACGACTGGCTCCGGCTCGGTTCCCACCTGGGCTGCGACCTGCCGATCGAGGAGGCCGGCGACCTGCTCGCCAGCGGCGGACACCAGCCGCACGTCGCACCCCTGGAGGTCCCATGAACGACCCCGCACCGCACGCAGCGGCCCGTGCCGACGGCACGGGCGGAGACCGGCGCACGAGCCTGCGGCCCCGAACGGAGGGCGGCCGATGAGTACGCGCACCGTTCTCGTCACCGGCGCGGCGGGGCTCGTCGGGGCCGAGGTCACCGCACGGCTGGCCGCCGCGGGCTGGGCCGTGCTCGCCCTCGTCCACCGCAACGGGCGACTCGTGCGCAACAACGGCAGGCCGCTGCCCACCCGGCCGCACGACCGGCCCCCGGGGCCGGGGGACGTCGTCACGGTCCACGGCGACGTCACCGCGGACGGCCTCGGTCTCGACGCCGCCGTGACCGAAGGACTCGACCTGATCGTGCACACCGCGGCGCTCACCGACTTCGGCAGGGCGGACGAGGCGTACGAGCGCATCAACGTCGCGGGCACCGGCCAGGTGCTCGACCTGGCCGGGCGCGCCGGCACCCCCGTCGTGCACGTCAGCACCGCCTATGTGTGCGGACGGCGCGCCGGTGTCGTCCTCGAGGACGAACTGGACACCGGGCAGCGGTTCGCGAACGCCTACGAGCGCAGCAAGTTCGCCGCTGAGCAGCTCGTGCACCGGGCCCGCGCCGCAGGCCTGCCAGCCGCCATCGTGCGGCCGGGCATCGTCACCGGCACCGAACACGCCGGTGTCGTCCGCGACTTCAGGAGCATCTACGTGGTGCTGAAGCTGACGACGGAGGGCAAGCTGCGCACCCTTCCCGGCCGCTACGACGCCACCCCGAACCTGGTGCCGGCCGACTACGTCGCCGATGTCGTCACGGAGGTCGCGGCGCGTTTCGACGAGGCCGAGGGCGGGACGTTCCACGCGGTGGGCGACCGCGAGCTCGATCTGCGGACCATCTCCGACGTCCTGGCGGAGTACCCGTCCTTCCGGGTGGCCACGTACGTGCCGCCCTCCGTCTTCGACCGCGACGCCCTGCCGGGGACGGAGCGCCGCTACTACGACCGGGTGGGGGCGCTGTACGCCAGCTACTTCCAGCGGCGGGTGCACTTCGACGCGACGGCGACCCGCGACTTCCTGGACCGCCGTCCCGCCCGCACCGGACCCGCCTATCTGCGCAGGGTGCTGGACCACGCGGTGCGCCGGGGGTTCCTCGGCATCCCGCTGCCGCCGCCCGACGCGGTCCTGGCGGGACTCGGCGTCGGGGGGACCCCATGACACCCGGCACCGAACGGTCCCTGTCCGCGTCGCTCAGCGCCGACCGCGACAAGCGCACCCGGTACGCGGAGGACACGTATGTGCAGGAGAGCACCGGCCAACTCGCCGGGCTCACCGGTGACGTCGACGGCTTCGCCCGCGACCACGGGGTACTGCTGCTCAAGCCCGACGCGGTGCGCGCCCGGCGGCTCACGGCCGCGATCGACTGGCTGGAGCAGGGCGGCTACCGGATCGTGTGCGCCCGGCGGGTGCTGCTCGACCGCCACATGGTGCGCGCGCTGTGGTACTTCCAGTGGAACATCGCCTCGCCGGAGCGCCGCAGGGTCGCGGATCTGCTGACCACCTCCTGCCCCTCCCTGGTGCTCGTCGTACGAGGAGCCGCGCGGCCGGACGTGCCGGTCCCGGTGGACCTCACGCACCGCAAGGGGCCCACCGATCCCGGCAGGCGCGCCCCCGGACAGCTGCGGTACGTCCTCGGCCGGTACACCTATCTGCTCAATCTGGTCCACACGGCGGACGAGCCCGCCGATGTGCTGCGCGAACTCGGCGTCTACTTCGCCGAGGACGAGCGTGCCGACGTCTTCGCCGAGGCGCTCGACGGCCGGGACCGCGGCGGGGATGCCCGGGCCCTGGCCGACCGGATCTGCCGTGGCGCCGGAGCCCGCAGTCTCGCGCTCGGCGACGCCGTCGTACGGCTGGACCAGGACGCCGGCGCCCTGCTGGACCGGGGCGGCCTGCCCGCCGAGGCGCGCCGTGCGCTGGCCGAGGCGAGAGGGCGCATCCACGACGAGGGCGACGACGGCGTGGCCGCGCTGCTGCGGACCGCCTGGCGCCACCGGCTGCCGCTGGACGACTGGAGCGTCGTGGTCGCCGGGGCGTGGGTGCTGCCGATGAGGCGGCCGGGGGGAACCGCGCTGCTGGAGGGCGTCCCACCCGAGCGCTGGCGCCGCCACACCGAGGCCGCACACCGCACGGGCCCGACCCCAGCCATGTCCCGCCGACCCGCCGAGGTGAACCATGCAGCGACCGGAGTTCTCCCGCACCGTCCCGCGTGAGCTCGTGCACCGCGCATCGGTCGCCGAGGTGTTCGTGACGTCCCATGCCCGGCTCACCAGGGACCGCTACGAGTTCGGGGCGCAGCTGCCCCGGTTCCACGCATTCCACTCCGACTCCTTCGAGCACTCGCCGTTCTCCGCCCGCACCGGGTCGCAGGCCCGTTCCCGGCCCGGCCATGACCCGCTGCTGGTGTTCGAGGTGTGCAGACAAGCCTCCGTCCTGCTGGCTCACCAGTACCTCGCGGTCCCGTTCGACCGGTGCTTCGTGCTGCGCGCGATGCGGCTGACCGTGCTGCACCACGCCGCGCTCGCGATGCAGCCCGCGCCGGCCGATGTGCGCGTCATCTGCGACATCACCCGCCGCTACGTCCGCGGGGGCACCCTGCGCGGCGCCGAACTGCAGTTCGTCGTCCAGGCCGGGCGGGTCGCCGCCGTCTGCGCGGACGTCTCCTACTCGTGGACGGCACCGGAGGCGTGGGCCCGGGGCCGGGACGCCGGACGCGCGCGCCTGGGCCTGGACGCCCGGGCGTCGCCGCTTCCCCCGGGTCCTCGCGCCGAGCCCGACGTCGTGCGCCGACGGCATCCGTTCAACGTCGTGATCGGCCCGCCCTCGGCGAACGGCGAGAGGCGCACGCGGGCACGGCTGGTCGTCGACACCGGCCACCCGTCGCTCTTCGACCATGCGCTCGACCACGTCCCGGCGGTACTGCAACTGGAGGCGTTCCGACAGCTGTCCACCGCGGCGGCCGGCGCCGCCGGGCAGGTGTCCCTCCATGCGCTGTCGGCGCGCTTCGTCGACGTCGTGGAGCTCGATGTGCCGTCCGAGTGCGTCGTGCGTGCCGAGCCCGTCGGACCCTCCGGGGAACGGCGACGGATGCGCTGCGCGGGCACCCTGCTGCAACGCGGGCAGACGGCCGCCGAGGCCGCCGTGGACCTGTCGGTCACCGCGCCCCGGCCGGTCGTCTCCGTGCTGCCGCTGGGGGGTTGACGCCATGGCGACCCCGGTGCCCGGGCGGGTGAGGGCGGCCGGACACAGCGCGGTCCGGCTCGCACGGTTCACGAAGGTGATGTTCCGCCCCCGCGTCTACGTCACGTACGGGGTGTTGTGGGCGCTGGCGCTGGAGGGCACCGGGGCGGTGCTGTCCGGGACCGGTCACGGCTGGTCCGTGTCCTGGGCCACCGCAGGACGTGTGGTCACGGTCGTCCTGGTGCTTCTGTACCTCAGGATGGTCGACGAGCAGAAGGACCTCGACTACGACCGCGTGCACCACCCGGACCGCCCCCTTGTCACGGGCGCGATCACGGCCACCGAGCTGCGCGCCGGGATGGCGGTCATCGTGTGTGTGATCGGGGCGATCGGCGCCGTGGTCTCGCCCCCTTCGCTGATACCCGCCTTCCTCGCGCTCGGGTACGGACTGCTCCTCGCCCGGTGGGAGAAGGCTTCTCCGCGGGTCCGTGACGGGATCCTGCTGAACCTGTGCGTCAGCTACCCCGTGCAGATCCTGATCGGGATCCATCTCTACGTCTCGGCGGCGACGACGGGGGTGCTGCGCGCCGACTGGCGTGTGGTGCCGCTGCTGGCCCTCTTCGCCGGTGCCTTTCTGCATGTGGAGTTCGCGCGGAAGACCCGGTGGGACGCCGGCGCCGACGAACGTCTCTACTCCCGTGTGCTGGGAGGTACGGGTGCCGCACTGACGTCGCTCGCCTGCGGCGTCGCCGCCGTGTCGATCGACGTGGTGCTGATACGGCCGTGGCGTTACACGGGCGGCGCGGCGGTGGTCACCGTGCTGCCGGTCCTCACGGTGCTGCTTCCGGCGCTGGGGGCGTGGCAGTTCCTGGCGCTGCGCCGGCGGTCCTGGCCCCTCGTGCCGGCGATGGGATTCGTCGTGGGCTGTTACGGCGCGCTGGTCGTGCAGGCGGCCGTCATCGCCTAGGCCGCGGAGCCCTGCGGGCCCGGCGGGTCCGGCAGGTCCGGCAGGTCCGGCAGGTGGGCCGCATTCCGGAGGACAGGGAGAGGATCTGGTCGTGGCTCCTTCCACGGTCGTCACCGCACCGCACCGGCTGCCCGTCGTGGGCCATGGCCTGCAACTGCTGCACAGACCACTGCCGTTCATGGAGTCGCTGCGCCGGCACGGCGACGTCGTCGCCTTCCACATGGGCCGCACACCCGCGTATGCCGTCACCCGTGCGGATCTCGCGCGGAGGGTTCTGCTCGGCGAGGCCGGCGCGTTCCATCGCGAGGACGTCGCCGGTTCGGTCGGCATCATGTTCGGGCAGGCCGTCGCGACGCTCGGCGGCACGGAGCACCGCGAGCGCCGCCGGCTGCTCGCGCCCGCGTTCCGGCGCGAGCGGATCGCGGAGCACGTGCCCCTGATGGCGGAGGTGGCCGCCGAACGCACCCGCAGCTGGCGGGACGGGCTGCGCCTGGACTTCGGCTCCGCCGCCTTCGACCTCGCCCTCGCGACCCTCTGGGCCACGCTGTTCACGGGTGGGATCGGCGAGGCGGCCGCGGCCGAGATCCGCCGGTCGCTGCCCTTCGCCCTGCGGCAGATCCCGCGGCGGGTGCTCCAGCCCCCGTTCCTCCTGCGGCTGCCGACGCCGGCCAACCGCCGGTTCGAGGCCTCCGCCCTGCGGATGCGCTCCCTGCTGCGGCACGTGATCGAGGAGTACCGCAGTGACGGGACCGACCGGGGCGACCTGCTGTCGGCCCTGCTGCTGCACACCGACCAGGACACCGGCCGGTCCCTCTCCGACGACGTCGTCGAGGACGAGCTGATGGGGCTGCTGGTGGCGGGCACCGACACCCCGGCGGCGGCCGTCGCCTGGGTCTTCCACGAGCTGGGCCGCGCCCCCGGGATCGACGCGCGGGTCCACGCCGAGGTCGTGGAGCGGATCGGCGACGGCCCGGTGACACCCGGGCATGTCCGCGCACTGACGTACACCCGGCAGGTGATCCAGGAGACGCTGCGCCGGTACGCCCCCTGGATCAATCTGCTGCAGGCCCGCACCCCGGTCGACCTCGGTGCGGTCCGTTTGCCGCCGGGGAGCACGGTGGCCGTGAGCCTGCACATGCTGCACCACGACCCGAGACTGTTCCCGGAGCCCGGGCGGTTCGACCCGGACCGCTGGTCGCAGGAGCGGTCCGGGCCTGGGCGCGCCGGTCCCGCCATCCCGTTCGGGATCGGCGGGCGCAGGTGTCCGGGCGACGCGTACGCGCTCACCGAGATGACGGTCCAGGTCGCAACCGTCGTACGGCGCTGGCGTCTCGAACCGGTGCCCGGGGTCGCCGTGCGCCCTGCGACGAGGAGCGTCGTCGTGCATCCGGACCGGCTGCCGATGGTCGTCCGGGCACGGTAGGCGCCGCGCGGCTCGCCCGGGGCGCCCGGTGTCCGTCGTGCGGTCAGCAGTCGGGCTGCCGGGCGTGGTCCGGATCGAGTGCGTTGAGGACGAGCCGGGTCGCGGGACGGCTGTAGCTGATCTCCGTGTGCTCGGTACCGGCGGACGGGCAGTAGTCCTGCAGCGTCTCGTTGGTGACGTTCGGCGCGGCGGCCAGGAAGGCCGAGGTGTACGGGGTCACCACCTCGTCCCTGGTGGTGGCGACGACGGTGTAGGTGACGCCGGGGTCGGTCTCGCCCCCGGCGTTGAGCTGCTCGAGGAAGTCGGAGCCGACGATCTGCTGCCGGCAGGAGGGGCAGGCGCTGCCGATGAGCTGTTCGGCTCCCGGGATGAACTTGGCGAGGAGGGCCAGGCCGTCCAGAGTGGTGCCGTGGTTGATCGGAGTGAGGGCGACGAAGTGGTCGACCTTGGCGGCGCCGCCGAGGTTCTTGATGTAGTACCGCGGCATCGTGCCGCCCTGCGAGTGCCCGACCAGGTCGACCTTGGCGGAGCCGGTGGCGGTCCGCACCTTGTCCACGAAGTCCGCGAGCTGCCGGGCGGATGCGGCCATGTCGCCGCTGCCCTGGATGAACACACCGTCCTGTCCGCCGTAGTTGAGCGCGTAGACGCAGTAGCCGGCGTCCTTGAGCTTCGGGGAGAGACCGGCCCAGTTGTCGTAGCGGTTCTCGAAGGTCCCGTGCACCAGGATCACCGGCCGCGGGTGGGCGGCTGAGGGGGTGCACGACCAGTCGTCGGCGCCCGGCGGCACCGCGTTGGGGTGGGCGACGGAGTACAGGACCGCGGGGACGATGTCCTGCTGCGGGGGTCCCTGTGTCTCCTCGGCGGCCGAGGCACTGGTCGCGGCCGTCCCGGAGACCGCGAGACCGATCGCCGCGGCCGTCCCGGCCATCACGGTGGCCAACGACCGCCGCTGCCGCCCCGCCCTGTGCTGAGGCACTCTTTCGCGCATCCGCTTCACCCTTCTCCTTGGTCGTGCCCGTCGGAGAACAAGGTGGGAGCGGCGATGCGGGGACGGCCAGACGGGTGTGCCGGCTCCGGGGGAAAACTGTCACGGCGATGACAGTTCTCCGAGGACGCCGCTCATCCGCCGATACGTCCGGGGCCCGGAACCGGACGCCCGTCCGGTGCGGGCGCCAACGCCCCTTCCCCGGACCCGGGTTGCTCGGCAGGGCTGAGGGCACGGGACCGGTCACGGCGCGCGGCGGCCGGGGCACGGGGCGGACCGCGCGGCACGACAGCCGGAGCACAGGACAGGACGGTGCAGCAAACCGCGTATTCCCGCTGATTCCGGTTGCCCGGCCCGGGAATTCGTGTCACAGGACTGGACGGACACGTCGTCGCACCACACGCTTACTGACAAGTAGAACCGTTCAGTAGGGGCTTGGTGCGGGTGAGCCCCTCTCGTGCGCGGAGGGGCCCGGGATGCACCCGACAGGCGACACCTTCCCGCGCTCGGCGTGGCGCGAAGTGCCCCCGGTGGTCGCGCAGTTGCTGAAACCCCGGATCGAGGACATCGCCTCCGAGATGGTGCACGCGATCCAGCAGGACGTGCTGGTCTACCGCCGCCCCCTCGACTCCCCGGTCGGCCGCGACCTGGTCACCTCGGTGCACCACGCCGTTCAGCAGTTCATCGAACTCACCGAGGATCCGGACGGCCCCCAGGGGCACCACGAACACCACTTCCGGCGCCTGGGCCGGATCGAGTTCCTCAACGGCCGCAGCACGGACGGACTGCAGGCCGCCTATCGCGTCGGCGCACGCGTCGCCTCGCGCCGCTATGTCGAGGTGGCCCAGGCCGCCTCGCTCCCCACCGACGTGGTCCTCTCCCTGAACGAGGCCGTGCTGGCGCAGATCAACGCCCTGTCCGAGCAGTCCGTGAAGGGGTACGCCGCGGCCAAGGCCCGGGCCGAGGGGCATGTGCAGCGCAGCCGCCGCGCCCTGGCCGCACGGATCCTGGAGCAGGCGCCCACCCCGGCGGGGGAATCGCTGGCCACGCTCGCCGGGCGCGCGAAGTGGGCGCTTCCGGCGACAGTGGCGTGTCTGGTGCTGCGCCCCGCCGATGGCGCGGGACACGCCGTGGCCGGCCTCGAGGACGACATCCTGGTACTGCCCCGCGGCGGCGAGGTGCATCTGGTGGTCCCCGAACCGGAGAACGGGGCCCGGGCCGCGCGGCTGCGGCGGGCCGTCCGCGGCCACCTCGGCGCGCTGGGCCCGGCCGTCCCGGTCGACGACGGATGGCTGTCGCTGTACTGCGCGCGTCTCGCCCTCAACCACGTCCGTCCGTCCGCCGCGTCCGCGCGGCAGTTGGTGATCGCCACCGACCACCTGCTGGAGGTGCACCTGCTGAACGGCGCCCACATCGGCGCCCTGATGGCCGAGCGGGTGCTCGACACGCTGCGGGACCTGCCCGACGGCAAGGCGGCACGCCTGGCGGAGACGCTCGACGCGCTGCTGATGTCCTGGGGGCGGACGGCTCCCGAGGTCGCCGACGCCCTCGGCATCCACCCCCAGACGGCACGCGCCCGATTACGGCGCCTGGAGGAGCTGTTCGGCGAGCGGCTGTCCGACCCGTCCTTCCGTTTCGAAGCGCTCCTCGCGCTGCGCACACGGGCGTTGCGGCGTGACGCACCGCCGGCCGTGGGTCACGCACGCTGAGCCACCCTTCCAGTGGAGCACGAAGGACGTCCTCGACGGTCCCGGAGAGCAGGTGCACCAGGGCCGTTCGGGTGACCGGGTCCATGAGTGCAGGCCCCGGCCGGGGCGCCCCGTCCCGGAGCGGGCGAGCGGCACCCGGGGCCCGCCGGGGAGTGCGGGCGCGACGGCGGGAACCGGCGCCTCTGATGTGCCCCCGCATCGACCGGGGCCCAGACTCGGCAGCGAGAGCACAGAGCCGGCCCGGACGGACCGGCCGTTCAAGGGAGAGTGCATGTCCGACGAATACACCCCCGAGGCGCCCGTGCTGGAACCCGCCGCCGCAGAGTTCGCAGCGGCCACCGCCAAGCCGCCGTTCCTGTTCGACCTGGGCCCGACCGAAGGCCGCAGGGCCGTCGACGAGGTGCAGTCGGGCGACGTGGACAGACCCGCGGTGGACGAGGAGTGGATCACCGTCCCGGACGCTCCGACCGGGGAGGTACGGGCCCGGATAGTGCGCCCACGGGGAGCCACCGGAACACTGCCCGTGGTGCTCTACATCCACGGCGCGGGCTGGGTGTTCGGCAACGCCCGCACCCATGACCGGCTCGTGCGCGAACTGGCGGTCGGGGCACAGGCAGCGGTGGTCTTCCCCGAGTACGGCCTCTCCCCCGAGGCCCCCTACCCGACCGCGATCGAGCAGAACTACGCGGTGGCCCGGTGGGTCGTCGGCCAGGGCGCCGGCCAGGGCCTCGACGGCAGCCGCCTCGCCGTGGCCGGCGACTCGGTCGGCGGGAACATGGCCGCAGCTCTGACGCTCATGGCCAAGGAGCGCGGCGACGTTCCGCTCGTCCAGCAGGTGCTGTTCTACCCGGTGACCGACGCCTCCTTCGACACGGGCTCCTACCATCGGTTCGCCGAGGGCTACTTCCTGCGCCGCGACGCCATGCAGTGGTTCTGGGACCAGTACACGACCGACCTCGACCAGCGGGCGGAGATCACCGCCTCGCCGTTGCGCGCCACCACCGAGCAGCTGTCCGGGCTGCCGCCGGCCCTCGTCATCACCGGTGAGGCCGATGTGCTGCGCGACGAGGGCGAGGCCTACGCGAACAAACTGCGCCTGGCCGGGGTGCCGGTGACGGCGGTGCGCTACCAGGGCATCATCCACGACTTCGTCATGCTCGACGCCCTGCGCGACACCCATGCCGCGGAGGCGGCCATCACGCTGGCGGCGACGACGCTGAAGGCCGCGCTGCATCCCACCGACTGAGCACCCACGTGCCCGCCGGACCACGCCGGGCCGGCGTGGTCCGGTGCGTCAGGGGTTGGTCCACGCCGCGGGGTCGTCGGCGAGGCTCACGACCTCGTCGGGCAGCGCGGCCGCGGCCACATCGGCCAGGGTGACCTGGTCGAGGATCTTGCGGACGTTGGCGCGTACCGCGATCCACAGCGGCAGCAGCGACTGGGCGGGACCGGCGTAGGAGAGTTCGGGCGGGCGCATGCCCCGCACCGACACGAGCGGTCCGTCCGCCACACGGATCACCGTGGCGACGGCGATCTCGGCGGCCGGGCGGGCCAGCCGGTAGCCGCCCGTCCCGCCGCGCCGGCTGACCACCAGTCCGCCCCTGCGCAGGTCGCCCAGGATGCCCTCGAGGAACTTGTGCGGGATGCCCTGCGCCGCGGCGATCGCCTCCGCCTTGACGGACGCGTCGTCGCCTGCCGCGGCGAGCTCCAGCATCGCCCGCACCGCATAGTCCGCCCTCGCCGAGATCCGCATGGGGTGATTATCCGTCACGTCCGTGCGCCGGTCACCGACGGCCGGACCGTCAGGAGGGGAGCACGAACGGCGGGTGGGCACCGTTGAGGAAGTAGTCCCCGACCTCGCGCAGCCGGTGGGCCACGGGCGGCTCGAGCAGGGTGTGGGTCCGTACGTTGCGCCAGAAGCGGTCGAACCCGTACCGGGTGGCGGCGGAACGGGCGCCGACGACCTCCAGGGCGCGCGCGGTGATCTCCTGGGCGGCACGGGAGGCGGCGGCCTCGGCCGCGCCCGCGAGGACGGCGATCTCGGCGCACTGCTCGTCGTCGAGGTCCTCCCCGCGTGCCAGCCCCCGCTCCAGTGCCTCCAGCGCCTGCTCGGCGAGGGCCGACGCGGAGCGTGCGGCCACGGCGAGCTCCCCGTAGGCGGTCAGAGCGTACGGGTCCTGCCGGGGACCGCCCTGCAGCGGCGGCTGTGTCGGGAGCGTGCCGTGCTGCCAGGACGGCTGCAAGGACCGCTCCCACGGCGGGGTCACCGCCCGCGCGTACTCGCGGGCCTCCGCGAGTACGCCCTCCGCGATACCGAGGCAGAGCTGCACGGAGACGAGGCGGCCCACCGGGGCTGCCAGGGTGGCGAACGGCGAGAGGACGCCCACGTCCGGCGAAAGGGATCCGAACACGTCGTCGGCGGCGACCGGCACGGAGTCGAAACCCACGCTGTCCCCGGCCACGAGCCGCTGGCCGAAGGTGTCCCCGTCGCCGCCGCGGACGACGCCGGGGTGGGCCGGGTCGACCAGGACGGCCAGGGGCTCTCCGGTGCCGGACCTGGCGGCGCGGACGACCAGCCGGTCGGCCACCCCGGCGCCCACGGCACGGCCCTGGTGGCCCTTCAGCACGTAGCCGTCCCTGGCCGGGGTCAGGGTGAGCGACGGTTCGTGCCCTGCGACCCCGCCTCCCCAGCACCACTGCTCCGCTGCGAACTGTCGTTCGATGCGCGTGGCGAGGGCGGGCCGTGCGAAGAAACGCGCACTGGTCGACAGGAAGTAGTGACTGCCGAGGAGTTGGCCGATCGCGCCGTCGGCCGCGGCGACCGTCCGCACGACGGCGTAGCCCGTACGCCAGTCGGCGCCCCCGCCGCCGTGTCCGGCGGGCACCAGCAGCGTCAGCAGGCCCGCTTCACGGAGCCGGGCGACCTCGTCGGACGGCACTGCGCCGGCCCGGTCGCGCGCGACCGCGTCCGTGGCCAGGTCGTCGGCCACCTCGCGGGCTATCTGCAGCCAGTGCGCGCGACCGGCCGCGCCGTCCAGGGCCTCGCCGTCGGCCGGCTCCTCCCGCTCCCCGGCCACCGCTCCCGACTCTCCCGGACAGCGCTCCCGGACGGTCGTCGGGGGGACCGGGGCCGTCAGTGCGGTGGTCATGCGCGGTCGTCCTCCAGCTGTCGAAGCGAGGACGAGGCGCCGGATGCCCTTCGCGGCGCGGAGCCGTCCCGGGGCATGCGGCCCTCGCTCTTTTTTGCCATGCTCACGCACCCCGTCGACCGGCGTCAATGCTTTCCTAGTAAATCGGTAGGGAAGATAGGGAATTCGGCCGTGGAGCATGCGGATCCGGCCGCGGCCGGTCCCTGCCGCCCGAGGACAGCGGGCCGTTGCGCGCCTCCGGCCTGCACCGGCAGGAGGGGCATCCCCCCTCATGGAGACCCGCGCTCGCCCGCTCCTGCGCAGAGCTCGGGCCCCGCCCGAAGTGTCTCGGGGAGTTCGCGGGGACCCGGCGCCGCGCACCGGGCGCCCGGGCCGAGCCCGGCCGGGTCAGAGCGCGCGACCGCTGCCGTAGGGCCCGAAGAGGTCGAGGAGGCGGGCGCGGGACGCGTCGAGACGGTGGGCCAGGACCTGCCCCACCCACAGGGCGACCGACTGGCCGAAGCCCGTGTCCCTCGCACACAGCTCACGCACCGCGGCGGCGTCGAACTCGTAGGCCCGCACCGGGGTCATCGCCTCGGCGCCCAGACGCCACACATGCGGCGGGAAGAGCCACGACAGGCCGACGAGTTCACCGAAGCCCAGGGCCTCGATGACGGGTGAGCGGCGGCCGGGGACGTGCATGTCGAGAACGACGGTTCCGGTGCGGATGATCCAGAAACGGTCCGCACGGCCACCCTCTGCGAACAGGCGCGTGCCCTGCGGGACGCTGACCTCCTTGGCGCAGCTCATCAGTCTGCCCCGGTGTTCGGTGGGCAGCGCCTGCGCGATGCGGGGAGTGGCTGTGGTGGTCATCGCTGCACCTCCGGTTGCGAGCGCGGGATGGGGTGCCGCTTTCGCACCAGCGCCCTTCGCCTCAGCTCCAGCGTCGATCAGTCCGGGTCACCGCGACAGGGCCTTTCGACCCCGGCCGTGGGCCGGTCAGGCCGTACGGCTGCTCCACTCGGGCCCGATCCGCTCCCACTCCCGCTCCCAGCGCGCCATGCGATGGCGCTCGGTCGCACGGCGTACGAGAAGGTGCAGCAGCCCCGTCGGCAGGGCGATCGCGGCCGCCGTGCCGACGACGGCGGACGTCACCCGCGCGACGATCCGGTCGGACGTGAGGGGCGCCGCCGCGACCCGGCCCCGTGCGTCCAGCCAGATGTGGGTGGTCTCGCCACGCCGTGCACCCGCGGGCACGAGGGCGGCCCCCGTGCGGACGGCGCCCTCGGGCGCGGTCCACCGCACCTTCACGGGGTATCGCCGGCCGGTGCCGTAGTCCGAGGAGCTGCGGGCCGGCGCGTTGCGGGTCAGCCGCGCCGCCGTAAGGTGCCGCGAGGCCCGCTGGGCGTTGGCCGTCGAACGGGCGTCGTCGGCGGCCGCCCGCCCGGCCGCGAACGCGGCGAGGGGCACTCCGAGCAGGAGCACGACGCCCGCGCACAGCGCCGTCCACGCCTGAATCCGGTCGCAGCGCCGTCGCAGCGGGCTGTGGCGCCGGCGCCACCGGCGTCCCGGCGTGCGCACAGGCCATGTCATCCCCGTCATGAGGCGTCCCCTCCGTGGAGCCGGCGCAACCCGCCCTCGGCGGAGCCGCTCACGGACGGTGCCGACGACCGCGTCCCGGCGCCGTCGTCGGGCGTCACCGGGCCGCCCCTTCTGTGCTTCATCCCCTGCCTCCTCGGTCTTGTCGCCCTCCGGTACGGACACCGGCCGCGGGGCACTCAGCGGAACCGCCACGGACACCGGCCGCAGAGCGTGCCCCGGGCAGGAGGCGGGCCGGACCGCGAGTGCGCAGACGCGCCGGCGGGCGCGGGCGGGGCGAGAGGACCCATTCGGCCCTGTTGCGGTGGTCCGGTGGGCGGACACCATCGGAAGAGGCGGCCGCACCGTCGTGTGCGTACCAGCGACCTTCAGGGGTGGACATGGCAGCGACACCCACGACTCCGGCCGGCGCGTCCGGTGCACCGATCCGGGTCTTCGTCCTGGACGACCACGAGGTGGTGCGCCGGGGGCTGCACGACCTGCTCGACGCGGAGCCCGACATCGAGGTGGTCGGTGAGGCCGGTACGGCCGAACAGGCCCTGGCCCGCGGACCGGCGCTGCGCCCCGACGTCGCGGTCCTCGATGTGCGGCTGCCCGACGGCGACGGCATCACGGTCTGCCGGGAACTGCGCTCGCACATCCCGGGACTCGCCTGTCTGATGCTGACGTCCTTCGACGACGAGGATGCCCTCCTGGACGCGATCATGGCCGGCGCCTCGGGCTATGTGCTCAAGCAGATCAAGGGCTCCGATCTGCTGTCCGCCGTACGCACGGTGGCGACCGGGCAGTCCATGCTCGACCCGGCGACGACCGCCCGGCTCATGCGGTCGCTGCGCGGTCCGGAGGCCCGTACGGAGGACGAGCGACTCGCCACCCTGTCCGAGCGGGAACGCGCCGTACTCGATCTGATCGGCGACGGGCTGACCAACCGTGAGATCGGCCGCAAGCTCTACCTGTCGGAGAAGACCGTCAAGAACCACATCTCACGGCTGCTGGCGAAACTGGGGGTCGAGCGGCGCGTCCAGGCGGCCGTCATCGCGGCGCAGGTGCACGAGCAGGAGGCGCCCCACCCTCCCCAGGAGCAGGACCGGATCCGCCAGGGCTGAGCCGGGGGCCGCCCGGCGTACCCCGGTCCAGCGGCACCCGCCATACCAGGCACGTGCCTCCGGACGGCCGGCGTTCCACGCTCAGTGTGCCGCCCTGCCGCTCGGCGCGTTCGGCCAGATTGCGCAGTCCGGTGCCCCGGTCGCCCGCGCCGAAGTCGGTGCCGGTGCCGTCGTCGGTCACGGTCAGTGTCAGCAGGCCGTCGCGGGCCACGAGCGAGACGTCGGCCCGTGCGGCGCGGGCGTGCCGCGCCACGTTGCTCAGCGCCTCGTTCAGCACGGCGACCACCTCGTCCGCGAGTTCGGGGGACACATCGGTCTCGACGAGACCCTCCATGCGCAGTGCGGGCGCGAAACCGAGCGGTCCGGCGGCATCGTCGACGGTCCGCACGGCGCGGACCCTGAGTCCGGGCAGATGCGGGGTCTCGTGCTCGCGCAGCCCGAAGATGGTCGACCGGATGATCTTGATGGTGATGTCGAGGTCGTCGATCGCCCGGCCGAGCCGCTCGGCCGCCTCCGGGTGTTCCACGAAGCGCTGTGCGCTCTGCAGGGTCATACCGGTCGCGAAGAGCCGTTGAATGGCGAGGTCGTGCAGGTCACGGGCGATCCGATCGCGGTCCGCGAGCAGACTCATCTGCTCCGTGTCCCGGCGGTGGTCGGCGAGCTCCAGGGCCAGTGCCGCCTGCGCGGCGAACCCGGACAGCGGGGAGGTCTCCGGCGGGCTGAACGGAGGGCGTCCCGTACGGCGGGCCAGCAGCAGCACGCCCCGCACCTGCGCCCCGGTGCCGACCGGGATGGCCACGGCGGGGCCGAAGCCCTTCCAGCGGCCCGGCTCGTAGGTCACGCGCGGGTCGTTCGCGATGTCGGTCGCGGTCACGAGGCCCCCCGTGTGCAGGGCGGCCGCGAACATGGTGCCCTTGGGCGGCAGCAGCGTGCCGCGGTGCCGATCGGCGTTCTCGCCCGACGCCAGGGCCCCGCGCATCGTGCCGTCCCGCTGGAGGAGGTACACGACGCCCGTCTCGGAGGAGCTGATCTCCCGGGCCCGCTGGATCATGTCGTCCAGCACTTCGCGTTCCGAGGCTCCGGAGAGCAGCGCCTCGGTGAAGTCCGCGCTCAGTTCGAGCCAGCGGCCGTGGAGGCGGACCTCCTCGAAGAGCCGTGCGTTGTCGATGGCGACCCCGGCGGCCACGGCGAGCGTGGACAGCACCGTCTCGTCCTCCGCGTCGAACTCCCCGCCGCCGCGCTTCTCGGTCAGATAGAGGTTGCCGAAGACCTCCTCCCGGATCCGGACGGGGGCGCCGAGGAAGCTGTGCATGGGCGGATGGTGCTGCGGGAAGCCCGACGAGGCCGGGTGCTCGGAGAGCTCCCGGAGCCGCAGTGTCTCGGGGTGACGGATCAGCTCGCCGAGCAGTCCGTGACCGGTCGGGAGGTCGCCGATCCGCGCGCGGACCTCGTCGTTGATGCCCACCGGCTCGAACTGGGCGAGCGCGGCGTCCTCGCCGATGACCCCGAGCGCCCCGTATTCGGCGTCCACCAGGACGACGGCCGCCTCCACGATGCCCCGGAGCACCGTCGGCAGGTCCAGCCCGCGCCCCACCGACAGCACGGCCTCCAGGAGGCGGTTCAGACGGTCCCGGGTGCCGCGCACCTCCTCGATGCGCGCCTGGAACTCGTCGAGCAGCTCGTCCAGCCGCAGTCTCGGGGCACGGCCTCCGGTTGGCTCGTCCTCCCGCATGAGCCCTCCGCGCGGTTCGAACCGTCATGGCGCCTTGCGGCGATTTCACCGTAGCGCGTGGACCTGAACCTGTCCCGGGATGGGCGGCGTGGCGGGGGCCGTGGACGGCACGGCAGGCCCGGTTGCCCCGGAGCCCGTGCGGGACGCGTGGTCAGTGCGGGACGAGGTGCACCGGGCAGTACGCGTGGTGCAGCACCGCCTGGGTGGTGCGGCCGAGGGCCGGCGCGAACGCGGACTCGGGACGGCGGCCTCCCATGACGACGAGGTCGGCGTGGCGGGAGGCGTCGACGAGCAGCGCCGCGACCGACGTACCCGGGTCCACCTCCTCGGTGACGGTGAGTTCGGGGAACTCCTCGCGCACCCGGTCGGCGATGGCGGTGATCCTCCGCGCCCGCGCGTGCACCGTCCCGGCGGTGCCGGGACCTCCGGCTGCGCCGTCCGTCCGCCGGAAGACGTGCCACACGTTCATCAGGCGCAGGGAGGCCTTGCGCAGCTTCGCCTCCCGCGCGGCGTCGCGGACGGCGCCGAGGTCCGCCCGGTCGCGCAGGGCGGCCAGGACGATGCCCGTCTCGACGTCGCCGACTTCCCGGACCACGACGACGGGCCCGCCCGCCTCGGCCGCCAGACGCGGGCCGACCGAGCCCAGCAGCCGCGCACCGAACCAGCCGAGTCCGCCGGCGCCGCGCCCTCCGACGACGAGCGTCGCGCCCCGTCCGGCCGCCGCCAGCAGCGCGGCCACCGGTTCCCCGGTGCGCAGCTCCGTGGCGACCGGCAGCTCCGGATGACGGCCGGCGATCAGGTCCGCCGTACGCCGCAGCAGGTCGTGGCCCTCGGCCCGCGCCCGCGCCACGCTGTCGGGCGGCAGGTACAGACGGCGGGCGTCGGTGTCCGCGGCGTGCACCAGACGGAGGGGTGCCCGGCGCCGCTCGGCCTCGGCCGCCGCCCACAGGGCCGCCACGTCCGCGTACCGCGAGCCGTCGACACCGGCGACGACCGGCCCGGGCTGCGGGCCGCCGGGTCCGCTGGTCTCCATGGCTTCCTCCCTCGCCGCGGCCTCCCGCGGGAACCACCCTCACGGTGTCACTCCGGCGCGGGGCGCAAGAGGGCCGAAGGTCCCCGGTCCGCAGCCCGATCGGCCCGGGAGCCCAAGGCTGCGGACCGGCGCTGTCCGGGGCCCGGTGACGGGGACGCACACTGGCCGCGCGGGGCGGGCCCGGACGCGGTGGACTGGACGTGTCGGCAACCGTGCGAGGGTCCCGGCGGACACGCCCGTGACCACCCTCTCCCGTCCTGAAGGGGCTGTTCGGCGATGAAGTACCGCAGCGTCGGCGACTTGATGACACCGACCGCCGTGAGCGTCCAGCGGGGCACCACGTTCAAGGAGATCGCGCGTCTGCTCGACGAGTACGACATCACCGCCGTGCCGGTCGTCGACGGGACGGGACACCCCGTGGGCGTGGTCTCCGAGGCGGACCTGCTGCGCAGGCACACCTCGGGGGCCGGTGCGAACACCGCCGAGGAGCTGATGTCGAGCCCCGCCGTCGTCGCCGAACCCGGATGGAGCGTGATCCGGGCGGCGCGCACGATGGAGGACCGCAGGATCAAGCGCCTGCCCGTGGTCGACGACACGGGCCGGCTGATCGGGGTGATCAGCCGAAGCGACCTGGTCCAGCTGTTCCTGCGCAGGGACCACGCGATCCAGGAGGAGATCGTCGAGGACGTCCTCACCCGGACGCTCGGCCTGTCGCCCTCGGCCCTGACCGTTGAGGTCGCCGACGGCAGGGTCACGCTGAGCGGCAGCGTGCCGCGCAGGAGCCTCGTCACGGTCGCGGTCCGGCTGTGCGAGAGCGTCGACGGCGTCGTGGACGTGGTCGACCGGCTCGGCTTCGACGATGACGACACGACGCCGCAGGCGACACCGTCGGAGACCGGCGATCCGTTGCCGTGAGGTGGCCGCGGCGGAGCCGGGCCGGGTACGGCCGGGCCGGCCGCCTTGCGGGAACGCCTGCCGTGTCCCGTCCTGTTGGTGCCCGGTCGGGGGTGGGTGCCCGCCGAGGAGTCGTTCCGGCGCGCCCGGGCGGGAAAGGCCCAGGTCATGCTGCTCGCGCGGGCCGTTCGATCTTCCCGGCACTACACTGGATGCCCACGTGCAGGGCGCGGTTGGGCACCCTGCTGTTCTTCCGAAGCGCGCCCGCGCCCGAGGGAGAGACGACCATGGATGCACTCGCTGCCGCCGGCTCGGCCGGTGAGGCCGGATTCTGGGCCTATGTGGTGGTACTGGCCGGCACGGCCGCCGGGTACATGGGGGTCCCGCTGATCGGCACCCTCGCGCTCACCTCTGCCGCCGTCTTCGCGTCCCAGGGCCGGCTCAACATCGCCGCGGTGCTGATCGTCGCGGCCATCGGCAACGAGATCGGCGGGGTCCTGGGATACAAGATCGGAAACCGTTGGGGGCACCAGATCCTCGAGCGTCCCGGTCCCGCCCTGGCCTGGCGCACGAAGGCCGTCACCAAGGGCGAGGCGCTGTACCGGAAATGGGGCCGCGCTGCGGTGTTCTTCACGCCGTCCCTCGTGTCGGGCACGCTGCGGATGGAGTTCCGGCAGTTCGTGGTGTGGAACTTCTTCGCCGGCCTGGCGTTCGTCCTGTCGGTGGCGCCGGCGGCGTACGGCGCCGGCAGGGTGAGCACGGGTCACCACGACTGGGCCAGCGTGGGCATGCTCATCGGGGGGCTCGCGGTGTGCGCCCTGCTCGGGTGGCTGGCCGTGCGGTACCGCCGCCGGCACAAGGCCCGCGGCACCCCCGAAGCCCCGCCCGAAGCGGAGGGTGACCAGGACACTGCGGACGCCCCCGCCGAATCCACCGTCATGCCTGCCGATTCCGCCGTCGCCCCCTCCGAACCCTCCGTCACCCCCGCCGATTCCGCCGTTACGCCCGCCGAACCTGCCGTCACTCCCGCCGAATCCACCGCCGCTCCGGCCGAACCCGGCGACGCTCACGCCGCCGGCGCCACCCTCGACGCCGCCGTGGAGCGTCAGGGCGACGTCGTCGGCCCCGGTCCCGGCCCGACGCCCGGCACGTCGTTCACCCGTGACCGAAGCACCCCCTAGGACCTGTCGCCACGGAGTACGGGCTCCGGGCGGCGCAGACGCCCGCGCACGTCCTCGGCGGACCCGCGCCCCGCCTCACTTGAGCGGATAGGCGTCGCTCTGCAGGGGCGGCAGGCTCAGATGCGCCAGGTCGCCGGGCGCCGGGGTCGTCAGCGGCCAGAGCGGGGCGGCTTCCCCGTCCGCGGCGGCCGCGGGGGCGTCGGTCAGCCTCATCCGCTCACGCAGCCGGCCGTAGAAGTCGGTCGGTCCGAGCCGGACGGCGCGCAGCGGCCGTGGTGCGGCGTAGACCCCGATCCAGTCCCCGGGGTCGAGGACGCCGCGCAGCTGGCCGTCGACGCTGACCGCGGCGCGGCCCGATCGTTCGAGGAGACGCAGTGCCACGGGTTCGTCCGGGGCTGCGACCACCGAGCGGTTGAACGTCATATGGGGCGCGACGGGCGTGAAGATGAGCGCTTCGGCTCGCGGGGAGATCACCGGTCCGCCGGCGGCGAAGCTGTAGGCCGTGGAGCCGGTGGGGGTCGCGACCATCAGCGCGTCGGCGGAGTACGAGGCCAGCAGCCGTCCGGCGAGATAGACCCCCACCGAGACCTGACGGTCCCGGGCCAGCTTCTCCACGACGACGTCGTTGAGGGCGGTCGCGTGCAGGGCGATGCCCCAGCCGCCGCCCTTTTCGCACTCGGCGCGCACCCGGGGTGGTGGCAGCATCGGACCACGGCCGTAGTGCAGCAGGGTCTCCATGCCCTGCGGGAGTTCGAGGGGGCGCGATGCGCGCATCGTGAGCAGCATGCGGGTCTCGATCGTGACGCTCTCCTCGTGGACGGCGTCCAGGGCCAGACGCACGTCCGCCACGGGCACCTCGGTCAGGAAGCCGACCCGCCCGAGGTCGACACCGAGTACGAGGGCGTCGTTCTCGGCGGCGAGCCTGGCACCGCGCAGGAAGGTGCCGTCTCCGCCCAGCGTGACGATGAGGTCGGGGTCGCCCGCGGCGTCGAGCTCCTCCTGCGAGCTGTGCCGTCGTTCGCCCTCGTGCCACACGTCGATCTCCGTGCAGCGGACGCCGTGGTCGTCGCACCAGGAGTGGACGACCCGCGCGGCGTCGACGGCCTGGGGCCGCCCCTCGTGGACGACGAGTCCGACGCGTTGCACGGCCATGTTCTGTCTCCCGTCGTCAGGGGTGCGCATCCGTTCGGATTCCTCGGTCCGGCGGCGGGCCCGCCGCTCGCCGTGTGGGTGCCGACGAGCCGCTTCCCCGCCTCCTCCGCCGCTCCCTCCACCGTCGTGTCCGATTCTTCCGCTTCCTGCGCCTCGCGGACGACTCGACATCCTGTGTCAGGACTCCGACCGGCCCGGCATCGGCCGACGATCGTCCGGTTCCGGCACGCGGACGAGACTGCCCTCCTGTGCCCGGTGCTCGTGCACCAGCCGGACGCAGATGGCTCCCTCACCCGCCGCGGAGGCCACCCGCTTGACCGATCCGCTCCGCACGTCGCCCGCAGCGAAGACGCCCGGCAGCGTGGTCTCCAGCAGCAGCGGCACGCGCCCGAGCGGCGCCCACAGCTCCCGGTCGGCCACGGCCCAGGCATCGGCACCCGTGAGGACGAATCCCCGCTCGTCGAGCCCCACCACGTCCCTGAGCCACGCGGTGTGCGGCCGCGCTCCGATGAACACGAACAGGGCCCGTGCCGGGAGTTCGCGGACTTTTCCGGTGACGTTGTTCTCGGCCAGCAGCGACTGGAGGACGCCCTCTCCGCGTGCCTCGCGCACCTCGGTGTTGAGGAACACCTCGACCCTCGGGTGGCGTTCCAGCTGGTCCACCAGATAGCGCGACATGTCCTTGCCGAGGTCGTCGCCGCGAACGAGCAGGTACACCCTGGCGACGGTGCCCGCGAGGAACAGCGCGCTCTGCCCGGCCGAGTTGCCCCCGCCGACCACCGCCACCGGGTCCGTGCGGCACTGGCTCGCCTCGTGCGTCGTGGCGGCGTAGAAGACGCTGGTGCCCTCCAGCCGGTCCGCGCCGGGGACCTCCAGCCGGCGGTAGTGCACTCCGGAGGCGAGCAGGACCGCGCCGGCCTCGGTCTCGGTGCCGTCCGCGAAGCCGACCACGTAGTGGCCGTCGCGCGGCACGATCGAGGTGGCCTCCGCGGGCACGTTGATGCCTGCGCCGAACTTCTTCGCCTGGAGCACCGATCGTTCGATGAACTCCCCGCCCGAGATTCCCGAGGGGAAGCCCAGGTAGTTCTCGATACACGACGAGGTACCCGCCTGGCCTCCCGTGGCCATCGCGTCGACGAGGAGGGTGGCGAGACCGTCGGACGCGCCGTACACGGCGCCGGCGAGGCCGGCCGGGCCCGCGCCGATCACCAGCAGATCGCATGCGGCGACGTCGCGGGTGGGGGCGGGCAGCCCGATGAGGCGCGCGAGTTCCGCGTTTCCCGGGTTGCGCAGTACCTGCCGCCCCTTCCAGACGACGACCGGGGTTTCCTCCGGGCGGATGCCGAAACGGCGCAGTACGGCCTCGGCCTTCCGGTCCTGCTCCAGGTCGATCCACCGGTGCGGCAGCCGGTTCCGGGCGGCGAACTCACGCAGGCGCCGTGTGTCGGGCGAGTAGCGCGAGCCGAGGATCCGAAAGCCCGTACCGAGGCCGATGAGCAGATGGCGACGGCCCCAGTAGTCGCGCAGGATCAGATCGCCGAGCACCGGGTCGCGGGCCACCAGGGCGCGTTGGCGTTCGACGGGAACGGCGAGGATCTCGCCGGGCTCCCGGGCCACCGCGGTGTAGAAGGCGGTCTGCCCCTCGAGCAGGCCCAGTTCCCCGAGGAAACGGCCTGGGCCGTGCACGGCCACCGTGGTCTCGTCGGGGCCGCCGTGGTCGTACAGGAGCTCGACCAGGCCGCCGATGACCACAACGAACTCGTCGATGGGCTCGCCCTCGCGGAAGAGCACCTCGCCGCTGCGAATGGGGCGCCGCTCGCCGTGCGGAGCCAGCTGCTCGATCTGCGTCGGCGCCAGCCGCGAAAAGGCGCCGTACTGGTCGGGCGACTCGACGGCCGCCCCTCGTGGGTCCGCAGGGCCGGCGTTCATCAGACCATGGCCTCGTGGACGTAGCACCAGCGCCAGTCCTCGCCGGGCTCGAAGGACTGCACGATGGGGTGGGCGACGGACGCCGCGTGCCCGCGTGCGTGCTTGTTCGGCGAGGAGTCGCAGCAGCCCACGTGCCCGCAGGTCAGGCACAGCCTGAGGTGCACCCAGGGTGATCCCGCGAGCAGACACTCCTCGCAGCCCTGCGGAGTGCGCGGCGTCACCGGGCGGACGAGGGAGAGGTGTGGATCGGCCTGCGGCATGGCGGGCCTCCCTTCCTACGAGGACGGGTCACGTGCGGGCGGCGATGGTGTCCTCGACCCACTGCCGCAGCACGGGGGCAGGTGCCGCGCCGGCCCTCCGGTCGATCACCTTCCCCTTGTCGAGCAGCAGCAGGGTGGGGACGGCCTGCACCTGGAACCGCTGGGACAGGGCGGGCGACCGGTCGACGTCGACCTTGACCAGCTTGACCTTCCCCGCGAGGTCGTGGGCGACCTGCTCCAAGGCCGGGCCGACCGTGCGGCACGGGCCGCACCAGGTGGCCCACAGATCGACGAGGACGACGGGCGCGGCCCCCTCGGCCACCTCCGCGAAGTCGGTGTCGGAGGCGTCCGCGATCCAGGGCAGCGGGGAGCGGCAGTTGCCGCAGCGGGGGCTTCCGTCCGCGGCGGCCGGTACCCGGTTCCTGCGGCCGCAGGTCGCGCAGGCGACCGTCATGCCCGTGGTGGTGTCGGCCATCGGACTCACGCGGCCTGCGGGGAGACGTCCGGCCGGGTCGCGTCGTCGTAGGTCACGACCAGTTCACCGTTGCGGGCGCCGACCCGGATCGTCGCGCCGTCCTGCACGTCGCCGCGGATCAGGGCCCGGCCGACGAGGGTCTCGACCTCGTGCGAGATGTAACGGCGCAGCGGCCGGGCCCCGTACACGGGGTCGAAGCCGTGCTGGGCGATCAGCTCGCGGGCGTCGTCGGTGAGCTCGACGGTGATACGGCGTTCGCCGAGCCGCCGACGCAGGTCGTCGAACTGGAGGTCGACGATGCGTTCGATCTGCTGGATGCCCAGCGGCCTGAACAGGACCACGTCGTCGACCCGGTTCAGGAACTCGGGGCGGAAGTGGCTCTGCAGGTCGTTCATCACCAGGGACCGCGCCTCGGGCTCGATCTCACCGTCGGCGCTCACGCCGTCGAGCAGATAGGTGGAGCCGATGTTGGAGGTCATGATGATGACGGTGTTGCGGAAGTCGACGGTACGGCCCTGGGCATCGGTGATACGGCCGTCGTCCAGCACCTGCAGCAGCGTGTTGAAGACATCGGGGTGGGCCTTCTCGATCTCGTCGAAGAGGACCACGGAGTACGGCTTGCGGCGCACCGCCTCGGTGAGCTGGCCGCCCTCCTCGTAGCCGACGTACCCGGGAGGCGCTCCGACCAGCCTGCTCACGGTGTGCCGCTCCTGGTACTCGCTCATGTCGAGGCGGATGATGTTCTCCTCGCTGTCGAAGAGCGCGGAGGCGAGCGCCTTGGCCAGCTCGGTCTTGCCGACGCCGGTGGGGCCGAGGAAGATGAACGAGCCGATGGGCCGGCGCGGGTCGCGGATGCCGGAGCGGGCCCGGATGATGGCGTCGGTGACGAGCCCGACCGCCTCGTCCTGGCCGATCACCCGCTCCGTGAGGATCTCGTCCAGGCGCAGGAGTTTCTCCCGCTCCCCCTCCTGCAGGCGGGCGACGGGGATGCCCGTCCACGCGGCGACGATCTCGGCGATCTCCTCCTCCGTCACCACCTCGCGCAGCAGCCGGTTGTCGCCCTGCTTGGCGGTCAGCGCCTCCTCCTGCGCCTCCAGACGGCGTTCGAGCTCGGTGAGCCTGCCGTAGCGCAGTTCGGCGGCCCGGTTGAGGTCGTAGCTGCGTTCGGCCTCCTCGGCCTCCTGCCGGACCTGTTCCAGCTCCTGGCGCAGTTCCTGCACCCGCCGGATGGCCTGGCGTTCGGCCTCCCACTGGGCGTTCATGGCATCGGCCTCGGTGCGCAGGTCGGCCAGTTCCCTGCGCAGTTCCTCCAGACGCTGCAGGCTCGCGGGGTCGGTCTCCTTCGCGAGCGCCGCCTCCTCGATCTCCAGGCGGGTCACCCGGCGGGTCGTCTCGTCGAGTTCGGCGGGCATCGAGTCGATCTCGGTCCGCAGCCGTGCGCATGCCTCGTCGACGAGGTCGATGGCCTTGTCCGGCAGGTACCGGTCGGAGATGTAGCGGTGGCTGAGCGTCGCCGCCGCGACCAGGGCGGTGTCCTGGATCTTCACACCGTGGTAGACCTCCAGGCGTTCCCGCAGGCCGCGGAGAATGGACACGGTGTCCTCCACGCTCGGCTCGTCCACCATGACCTGCTGGAAGCGGCGTTCGAGGGCGGCGTCGGACTCCACGTACTTGCGGTACTCCTCCAGCGTGGTGGCGCCGATCATATGGAGCTCGCCGCGTGCCAGCATCGGCTTGAGCATGTTGCCGGCGTCCATCGCGCCCTCGGCGCCGCCCGCACCGACCACGGTGTGCAGCTCGTCGACGAAGAGCAGGATGCGCCCCTCGGCGCCCTTGACCTCGCTCAGCACGGCCTGCAGCCGCTCCTCGAACTCACCCCGGTACTTGGCGCCCGCCACCAGCAGGCTCAGGTCGAGGCCGAAGATCGTCTTGTCGCGCAGCCCGTCGGGGACGTCGCCCCGGACGATCCGTTGGGCCAGGCCTTCGACGATGGCGGTCTTGCCGACGCCCGGATCACCGATCAGGACCGGGTTGTTCTTCGTCTTGCGGCTCAGGATCTGGATGACGCGGCGGATCTCCGCGTCCCTGCCGATCACCGGGTCCATCCTGCCGCTGCGCGCCTCGGCGACCAGGTCGCGGCCGTACTTCTCCAGTGCCTCGTACGCGGCTTCGGGCGTCGCCGACGTGACGCGCTGGTGCCCGCGGATCCCGGTCAGCGCGGAGAGGAACGCCTCCCGGGTGATTCCGTGTTCCTTGAGCACGCGCCCCGATGCGGTCCTCGATCCCTCGTCTGCCAGGGCGAGGACGAGGTGCTCGACGGAGACGTACTCGTCCTTGAGCCGCTTGGCCTCCTGCTCGGCCGTGTCCAGCAGCCTCGCCAGCCGCTGGGTGACGTACACCTGCCCCGGTGCGGCGCCGGGACCGGTCGCCCTCGGCCTGCGCGCCAGCTCGGCCGACAGCTCGGAACGCAGCGCCCCGGTGTCGGCGCCCGCTTGGCCGAACAGTCGCGGGACGAGTCCGTCCGGCTGGTCGAGGAGGGCGAGCAGCAGATGCTCGCCGTCGACCTCGGTGTGGTGCAGCCGGCCGGCGATGGTCTGGGCTTCCTGCACGGCCTCCTGCGACTTCTGGGTGAGCCGGTTCATATCCACGATTCATCACTCCTGGAGCCGGCGTTCGCCTTCCGCAGGGCGGTCTCGAGTTCGCTGATCCGGTCGAGCAGGTCGAGCACCACACCGATGGAGGCGTAGTTGAGGGAGAGTCCGGCCCGTAGTCGCTGGATACGGGCGAGGGTTGCGGGTGCGCTCGGCTCGAACCGCAGCCGGCCGTGGCTGTCGCGGGTCGCCTCGACCAGGCCGAGGGCGACGAGCCGCCGCACGAGGTCGGGGTGCAGGCCGGAGCGACGGGCGACGGCGTCCAGGCCGAGCCCGCGCACCGGCGCGAGGGAGTGGCTGCGCACGACGATGTTCAGGGCGTGCTGGGGCGCCTTCGGTGCAGCGCTGCGGCCCCGGGGCGCCGGGCCGTCGGCGGGCCGTGGGTCGGTGGTCATCCTGGCCTCCGCGGGTCGAAGGAGGAAGCGGCGGAGAGCTTCTCGAACAGCTCGCGCTCCCGGTCGCCGAGCTGGGGCGGCACCATGATGCGGATCTCGGCATACAGGTCCCCGTCGGGGCCGCGGGGGTTGGGCATGCCCTCACCGCGCAGCCGCAGCCGCCGGCCGCTGGAGGAGCCACCCGGCACGGTGACCTTGGCGGTGCCACCGGGGGTGGCCACCGGCACCGTGGCTCCGAGCGCCGCCTCCCAGGGCGTCACCGGAAGCACGACATGGATGTTCCGCCCCTCCAGGCGGAACCGCAGGTCGGGTTTGATCTTCACCCGCAGGTACAGGTCACCGGCCGGGGCGTCACCGCTGCCCCGACCGCCCTGTCCGGCCAGCCGGATGCGCTGGCCGTCGGTCACCCCGCGGGGGACGGTGACCTCGTAGGTGCGCTGTCCCTCGGGCCCGGCGAGCGTGATGCTGCGCCGGCCTCCGTGGTACGCCTCCTGCACGCCGAGCTCGATCTCGGCCTCCTGGTCGGCGCCGGGAATCGGGCCCCTGCCGGAGCCACGGCCGAACATGCCGCCGAACAGGTCGTCGAAGTCGACGCCGGAGGCCCCGAATCCCTCGCCGTAGTCCGGCCCGAAGCGGACACTGCCGTCGTCGCCCCCACGGGCGGCGCTGCGCCATCCCCGGAAACCGCCGCCACGGGCACCCGCACCGGCGGCCACCCGCTCGTCGTAGTCCTCCGGGATCTGCCGGAAGTTCTCGCCGTAACGGTCGTAGCGCCGGCGCGTCCCGGGGTCGGACAGCACGCTGTACGCGTCGTTGAGCTCCTTGAAGCGCTCCTCTGCGTCCGGGCTGCTGTTGATGTCGGGGTGGTGCTTGCGCGCCAGCTTGCGGAACGCCTGTTGGATCTCCTCGGAGCTCGCGCCGCGCGACACCCCGAGCACCTCGTAGTAGTCCCGTGCCATGGAGTGTCACTCCTGCCGCTTGCTGACCATGACGGAGGCGGGGCGCAGCTGGTCCTCGCCCTCGCCGTAGCCGGGCCGCACCACCTGGACCACGGCGTTCGGCTCCGCCCCGGGATCCTCGACCACGCCGACGACCTCGTGCCGGCTGGGGTCGAAGGGGACTCCCGTGTCCTCGTACCGGGGGTAGCCGAGCATGCGGAGCACATCGACGGCCTGGTCGCGGACGGCCTTGACGCCTTCCAGGACGGCGGACGGGTCGGATCCGGCGTGGGCCAGGGCGAGTTCCAGATTGTCGATCACCGGCAGGAAGGCCGCCGCCGTGCGGGCGCGCTCGGTGCTGCGCACCCGCTCCAGCTCCTTCGCATGGCGCTTGCGGACGTTGTCGAGGTCGGCGAGCGCACGGCGCCACCGATCCTCCATCTCGACGAGCGCGGCGGCCTCCTGGTCCACCACCGGGAGTGCGGGAGGCGGGGACTCGTTCGGCTCGTCCTGCGGGGTCGTCGGTTTCTCCACACCGGACATGACGGCACATCAGCCCTTGTCGAACTCGGCATCGATCACATCGTCGTCGGGCCCTCCGGGGGCTCCCGACCTGGCGTGCGCGTCGGCGCCGGCCCCGGGCCCGCCCGGTGCGGCCCGACCCGCCTCCGCACGGTGCGAGGCCAGTGAGGCGTGGAGCTGCTGGAGGTCCGAGATCAGCGGCCTGACCCGCTCCAGCGGCGCGTCCTGCTTCACGGCCTCCCGGGCGTCCGTGACCAGCATCTCGGCCCGCGCCTTCTCGTGCGCCGGTGCGGCGTCGCCCAGCTCGTCCAGCCGGCGTTCGACCTGGTAGGCCACGGCGTCCAGCTCGTTGCGGGCGTCCACGGCCTCGCGCAGCGCCTTGTCCTCGCCGCGGTGGCGCTCGGCCTCCTGGATCATCCGGTCGACCTCGCCCTGGTCGAGGTTGGAGCCCTCGCTGATGGTGATGCCCTGTTCGGCGCCGGTGTCCTTGTCGCGTGCGGTGACGTTCAGGATGCCGTTGGCGTCGACGTCGAAGGTGACCTCGACCTGGGGTTCGCCGCGCGGCGCGGGGCGGATGTCCTTGAGCTGGAAGCGGCCGAGGACGCGGTTGTCGGCCGCCAGTTCACGTTCGCCCTGGAGCACGACGATGTCGACGGCGGACTGGTTGTCCTCCGCGGTGGAGAAGACCTCCGCGCGGCGGACCGGGATCGTGGTGTTGCGCTCGATGATCCGGGTCATGACGCCGCCACGGGTCTCGACTCCCAGTGACAGCGGGATGACGTCGAGCAGCAGGACGTCCTTGACCTCGCCCTTGAGCACGCCCGCCTGGATCGCGGCGCCCAGCGCGACGACCTCGTCGGGGTTGACGCTCATGTTCGGGTCCTTGCCGCCGGTGAGCCGGCGGACGAGGTTCTGCACGGCCGGGATGCGGGTGGAGCCGCCCACCAGGATGACCTCGTCGATGTCGTTCGCACTGATCTTCGCATCGGCCATGGCCTGCTTGACCGGCTCCATGGTGCGTTCGACGAGATCAGCGGTGATCTGCTCGAACGTGGAGCGCATGACCGTCTCGGTCAGATGCTTGGGACCCGAGGCGTCCGCGGTGATGAACGGCAGGCTCACCTGGGTCTGCGTCACGGAGCTCAGTTCGGTCTTGGCCTTCTCAGCGGCCTCGAAGAGGCGTTGCAGCGCCTGCGGGTCCTTGCGGAGGTCTATTCCGTTCTCCTGCTGGAACCGGTCCGCGAGGTAGTCGACCAGACGCCGGTCGAAGTCGTCGCCGCCGAGATGGCTGTCACCCGCGGTGGAGCGCACTTCGACCACGCCGTCACCGACGTCGAGCAGGCTGACGTCGAAGGTACCGCCGCCCAGGTCGAACACGAGAACCGTTTCGTGTTCCTTCTTCTCCAGGCCGTAGGCGAGTGCGGCCGCGGTCGGCTCGTTGATGATGCGCAGGACTTCCAGGCCCGCGATGCGTCCGGCGTCCTTGGTCGCCTGGCGCTGGGCGTCGTTGAAGTAGGCGGGCACCGTGATGACCGCCTCCGTCACCCGCTCCCCCAGCTGCTTCGCGGCGTCGTCGGCGAGCTTGCGCAGGACGAGTGCGCTGATCTCCTCCGGCGCGTAGAGCTTGTCGCGCACCTTGAAGCGCGCGTTGCCGTGTTCGTCCGGGACGACGTCGAAGCCGACGGCCTTGGCCTCTTCGGGTATCTCGTCGAAGCGGCGGCCGATGAAACGCTTGGCCGAGTAGATGGTGCCCTTGGGATTGAGGATCGCCTGGCGGCGGGCGAGCTGGCCCACGAGCCGCTCGCCGGTGTCCGTGAACGCGACGACCGACGGGGTCGTACGACTGCCTTCCGAGTTGGGCAGGACCGTCGCCTCCCCGCCCTCCCATGCGGCGATCACCGAGTTGGTGGTCCCGAGGTCGATTCCGACTGCCTTAGCCATGAGGTACTCCCGCTCCCTGGTCGAAGCTCCTGCCCGTGTGCGCGCTCCACTCGGCGGCGGCGCCCGGGCGGGGGCGGCACCGTGTGCCGTCGCGCCCTGCGCCCCGCGTGCGCAGGCCGGTGTGCATCGGCCGGAAGGTCGCAGCGCCTCGGGCACCTGCGGGCCTCATGGGGCCCGGGCGGTGCGCCGGCCGTGGCTGCGCGGATGACCCCTGAGGACGGGAGCGCAGGGTCGAGCCCTGTGGAACAGTCCGAGGAGCACTCCGACACCATGGGCGTCCAGGCTCTTTCCCGGTGAACCGTCCCCTTGTCCTCTGTAACCAGGTTACCGATATTTCGGATATGCGCTTCCGCGGCTCCCGTCGGGCGCCCCCACACCCCCGGGCGGAGCGGCGGTGCAGATGGGGCCCGGCAGGCGCCGACACGGGGCTGCCCGGGGCCGCGCCCGCGGAGTACGGACTCCGTGTCCGCGCCGCACCCTGCCCGGACCCGGAACCGGTCTGCCACGACTGCGGGTTGGCCGCCGGAGCCGTTCCGGCGGGGCGTGGCCGGTGCGGCTGCGGACGTCGGGACCGGATCCGGCGGCACGGCCCGGACGGCGGTCTCTCCGGTGGACGGGGACTCCCGGCCCGCCGGAGGGGACGTTCGCCCCGTGCGGATCGGGCCCGGTCGACGGACCATGTCCAGTAGCGGGCATCCGGAAGCCTCAGGGACGGTGCCGGTCTGCGGGAGAAAGGCTGATGGTCATGCACTGGGCATCATGGACGACAACGGGGGTCTACGCCGGCCGGGGAGGCGCCCGCACCGAAGAGGCGGGGATCATGACCGGCGACCTGAGCGTGCACACCACCTGGGACGGCAGCGAAGCCGATGTCACGGTGCAGTACAGCGGCGCGTCCGAGTGGTTCACCCTCGCCGGGAGCCCCGTGGCGTGCCCCTCCGAGCAGGAGAGCCGGGAACTGCACCAGGCGGTGGTCGAGGCCGTACGGGCCGGTGGCGGCGCCACGGTGCCGCAGCGCCAGCACTGGGTGCGGCACCCGGGCACCCGGCGTCGCTCCTCGGCCCCCTGACCGGGGCGGACGGCGGCCGGCCCGGTGCCGGGCGCGACCCGTGCCGGTGCTACGGCGTGTGTCCGACCAGGAACTCGGCGGCGTCGGCCAACGTCGTCAGCTCCGCGAACTCCTGCTCCCCGATGCGGACGCCCGCACGCGCGGAGAGGATCTCCATCAGAGCGAGGAAGTCCACCGAGTCGAGGTCCAGCGCGTCGCTGAACCTGTCGTGCGGACCCACCTCGGTGAAGTCGGCATCGGGGGCGATCCGGGTGAGGGCCTCCTTGACGACGGCGATCGCCTCGCTGTGGTCCATCACCGGTCCTCCCGCGGCGGCCGGTCCGCCCGCAGCGTGCACCTCGCCGGGTCGATGCCGGACATGCAGCGGCCTTCGAGCCCGGCGGCCTTCCCTCGGCAGGTGCTCATGGCGCGCGCTCCGCGGTCAGTCGGTGTGCCCGGTGTGCAGGGACCTGGGCGTATGCGGTGTGTCCAGGGTGGAGATGTCGCCCTCCGGCAGGCCGAGTTCACGGGCCCGCAACAGGCGGCGCATCACCTTTCCGCTCCGGGTGTGCGGCAGGTGCGCGTCGAAGGCGATCTCCTCGGGCGCAAGCGCCGTGCCGAGCTTGCGGCGGGCGAAGGCGATCAGCTCGCGACGCAGCGCGTCGTCCCCGACGGCACCCGGGCGCAGGGAGACATAGGCCTTGACCACGGCGCCCACGGTCGGGTCGGGACGTCCGATCACCCCCGCCTCCGCGACCTGCGGGTGCTCCAGCAGGGCGCTCTCCACCTCGAACGGGCTGATCAGGTGCCCCGCGGAGGTGATCACGTCGTCCGAGCGCCCCACGAACCAGTAGTAGCCGTCGGCGTCCCTGCGCACCACGTCGCCGGTCAGGAACCAGCCGTCGACGAAGCAGGCCTCGTAGCGGTTCTCGGCGTGCAGATACCCACGGAACATCGACGGCCAGCCCGGCCGCAGGGCCAGCTCGCCCTCCTGGCCCGGCTGCTCGACCTCACGGACGCGCCCTTCCGGCGAGCGCCAGACCCGGCCGTCGGGTGCCCGGACCAGGACCGTCGCCTCCATGCCGGGCAGGGGGCGGCCCATCGATCCGGGCTTGACCGGACAGGCCGCGAGATTGGCGATCACGATGCACCCGGTCTCGGTCTGCCACCAGTTGTCGTGCACGGGCTGTCCCAGTACGTCCCGGCCCCACAGCACCACATCGGGGCTCAACGGCTCGCCGACGGTGGCGATGAACCGCAGCGCCGACAGGTCGTGGGAGCCCGGCAGGCCGTCGGGGCCCGCTCGGGCCGTGGCCTGCATCAGCATCCGCAGGGCGGTGGGGGACGTGTACCAGACCGAGACGCGCTCGTCGGCGAGGATGCGGTACCAGCGGCTCGCGTCGAAGTCGCCTTCGTCCACGACGATCGTGACGCCGTGGGTGAGCGGGGCGATGATGCCGTACGACATGCCGGTCACCCAGCCGGGATCGGCGGTGCACCAGTACACGTCCTCCGGGTGGAGGTCCAGCGCGTACGCCGCGGTGAGATGGTGCGCGACGACGGCCTCGTGGACGTGCACCGCCCCCTTGGGTGAGCCCGTGGTGCCGCTGGTGAAGTGCAGCAGCGCGGTGTCGCGGGGCTCGGTGGCCGCCTGGGTGAAGGCCCCGTCGGCGTCCGCCATCAGCGCGTCGTAGGAGAGCGTCCCCTCGGGCAGCGGTTCACCGACGATCAGGACGTGTTCGAGTTCGGGCAGGCCCGGTCTGATCGGGGCGACCTTCTTCCGGTACAGCTCCTCGGTGGTGACCAGGACGCGGGCGTTGCCGAGCCGCATCCGCTGAGCCACCGGGTCCGGCCCGAAGGCGGGGATGAGCGGGCAGAGCACCCCTGCGTGCTTGAGCGCCCCCAGCACCACCACGAACAGCTCCGGGCAGCGGCCCAGCAGCGTGAACACCCGGTCACCACGGTCGGCACCGAGCGAACCCAGCACCTGGGCGAACCGGTTCGCCAGCGTCGCGAGGCGCGCGTACGACACGGTCTCGGTGGACCCGTCAGCACGCACGCACCGCAGCGCGACGCGCCTCCCGCAGCCCTCGGCCACATGGCGGTCCACGGCCTCGTACGCGATGTTCAGGCCGCCACCGGGCAGCCCGGCCAGCCGGTCGCGCGCGGCGGACCAGCTGAACTCTGCGCGGGCCCGCTCGTAGTCCGTGAGGACGGGGGCCACCCGCGGCCGGGCCGGCTTGACGATGGCGTCCTGCGTCATGGCGACTCCCTCCTGGACGACTCCCCACTGTCGCTTCTTCTCATGATCAGCGCATGTCACCGGGCGGCTAAGGGGCCGAAGGTCCCTCACCGAGGACGTACGGCCCCGGCCCGGCGGGGCACACGCGGACGGGACCGGGGGACGGGGGGCGGTCCGATGGCCGACCGGGCCCGCACGGACCCGTGCAGTGCCCGACCGGCCCTCTGCGCGACGTGCCGGACGGGGCCATCCTGGAAGAGCGTCGCGACGCGGCGCGAGGGAGGCCGCCATGGAACCGACGATCACGCAGGCGCCGTCACGAGGTGTGCCGCCGGCGACGGAACGCGCCGTCATGGCGCTGCCCGTCGGCGAGGTGATGCGGACCGGTGTGGCTGCGGTCGCCGCAGAGGAGACCGTCCTGGTGGCGTGGGAGCTGCTGGAGAGAACCGGTGTGTCGCATCTTCCCGTCGTGCTGCCGGACGGTCGCTGTTCGGGCCTGTTGACCAGGTCGGACGTCGCGGTCGCCTGTTGTGCGCCGGCCGCCGTGCTCTCGACGCAGGACGTGCACACCCTGCTGTCCGGCCGGCGGACCGCGGCCGTCAGGGTCGACATGAGCGTCCGCAAGGCCGCGGCCACCATGACGGACAACGAGTGCGACGCCGTTCCCGTGCTCGGGGAGAGCGGCCGGCTGGTCGGACTGCTGACGGCGTCCGATGTCGTGGCCGCGTTCGTACGGCATCCTCCGGCTCTCGCCCCGCGGGACATCGGCGAACAGCCGGTGACGCCGCTCAGCATGACCCCGGGACGCGAACCGCGGCACGACGAGCGTACGAGTCCCGTCCCCTGAGGGGTACACATTCCGGGGCGCGCCGCCGGACCTCCGCGAGGAGGCGGGAGCGCCGGACAGGACGGCGAGCATGACCGAACGCACGCACACGGGGACGGAACCGTCGAAGAGGCGTCCGGAATCGGACGACGACCGGCCGGGCGGTCAGCTGCCTCCGCGCGCCCTGCCCCTGAGGCCCCCGGCGGCGCAGCCCGGCACCGTGCACCGGGGCCGGGCCGTGCGGACCATCCGGGTGCGCGAACTGTTCGGCTGACGGCGGGGGCGCCATGACTCCTGCCGGAGCACCGGCAGATGCGGGACGGACGCCCTGCGCGGTCCGCCGTCGCCGGGGCCCGTTGCCCGCAACGCCGAGGGCGGCGCGGGCGCGGCACGGCGCGGGCGAGCCGCCACGGGCGCGGGCAAGTCGGCACGGGCGCGGGCGCTGGGGCGGGCGAGTCGGCACGGGCGCGGGCGCTGGGGCTGCGGGCCGACCGGGGGGCGATCTTGACCGGTCGGCCGGAGAATGGGCGTGGCGAACCCGCTGTCGGACGACCGGCTGCCCCGGGCCCCCGGGACGTGCGGGCCGTGGGCGGTGACAGTCCGCGGCAGCGGCGCAGTCGGCGCGCGGCCGGTGGCCCGGACCGGTCCTTGGGGCGCGGGACGTGCCGCGGGAGCAGGACAGCGCCGCCGTCGGTTCTCGTACGGCGGCCGTCGCCTGCCCCCTCGTGAACCGCGGCGGGCGCGCGGGAGTGCGCGCCGCTCGCCGTGACCCGGGAGAAGGGCTGGTCGGGTATGGCGGACACCAGGGCCGAACACATCGCGCGGCTCGTGGAACCACTGCGCGTGAAGCCGGGATCGAAGGTGAACCTCGCGGAGGACTACGACCCCCGCTACAAGGCCCACCTCAAGAAGAGCAGAGGCGCCGACGTGCTGCGCAGCGGCGTGGCACTGCTCTCCGAGTACCAGCAACGCCTGGCCGCCCAGGACACGTACGGGGTGCTGCTCTGCCTCCAGGCGCTCGACGCCGGGGGCAAGGACGGCACGATCCGTCATGTGATGAGCGGGGTGAACCCTCAGGGTGTGAAGGTCAGCAGCTTCAAGGTGCCCTCCGCCGAGGAGCTCGACCACGACTACCTGTGGCGCTATGCCCGCAGGCTCCCGGCACGCGGGGACATCGCGATCTTCAACCGCTCGCACTACGAGGAGGTCCTCGTCGTACGGGTGCACCCGGAGCTGCTCGATCGTCAGCGTCTGCCCGCCTCGGTGCGCAGGGCGGACTTCTGGGAGCATCGCTACCGGGAGATCAACAACTGGGAGCGCTACCTGACCGACAACGGATTCAGGGTCGTGAAGGTCTTCCTGAACCTCTCCAAGGAGGAACAGCGGACCCGGTTCATGAGGCGGATCGACCTGCCGGAGAAGAACTGGAAGTTCTCCGCCGCCGACGTCCGTGAGCGCAGGCGGTGGGACGACTACCAACGCGCGTTCTCCGAGATGCTGTCGGCCACCAGCACCAAGTGGGCGCCCTGGTACGTGGTCCCCGCGGACCGCAAGTGGTTCGCGCGCATCTGCACGGCGGCGGTGCTCGCCCACACGCTGATCGACATCGACCCCCACTACCCCACGGTGAGCGAGGAGACCCGGGAGGAGCTGCTCACCGCCAAGCGGGAGCTGGAGGCCGAGGCACCCGAAGGCGCTCCCCCGGATCCGTTCGCGGGCCGCCACTCGCCCGGCGACGGGTCCGGCGGGAAGGGCGGGAAGGGCGGGAAGGGACGCGCGGCCGGATGAGGGCTCGTCCGCCGGCGACGTGACGGGTCCGTACTCCGGCGGTGCGAGGGCTCGTCCCGCCGTGCCCCGGTGGACGGGCCGGGCGCTCTTGCGCGCGGCGGTCCGCAGCGGAACCGATCCGGATCGGAGACCGACCATGGCAGTGCAGCCGAATCCTCCGGGGCAGCCATCCGTCGCGTCGGCGCACTGGTACGCGCGCTCCCCGCAGGACGTGGCGGCGGCCCTCGCCGTGGACCCCGCCGTCGGGCTCCGTACGGCGAGGGCGGCCGAGCTCCTGGCCGCCAACGGCCCCAACGCGCTGCCCGAGGAGGAGCCGCGCCCGGCCTGGCGGCGGTTCCTCGACCAGTACCGCAGCTACATGCAGATCGTCCTGCTGGCCGCCGCGGGCGTCTCCTTCGGCATCCGGCAGTGGAGCACCGCGATCCTGCTCCTCCTGCTGACCCTGCTGAACGCGGTCGTCGGCCTGCGCCAGGAGGGCAAGGCCGAGAGCGCCATGAACGCGCTCAAGTCGATGCTGAAGGCCACGGCACGGGTGCGGCGGGACGGAGCCGAGTCGGAGATACCGGCGGAGGAGCTCGTCGTGGGCGACGTCGTGCTCGTCGCCGCGGGCGACCAGGTCCCGGCGGACGGACGGATCGTCGAGGCAAGCGCCCTGCAGATCGACGAGTCGGCGCTCACCGGCGAGAGCGTCCCTGCGGCGAAGGACACCGGAGCGCTGTCCGGCCGTGGGCTCGGCCCCGGCGACCAGAGCAACATGGCGTTCATGAACACCCCCGTCACGCACGGCAGCGGCGTTCTCGTCGTCACCGCGACGGGGGCGGGCACGGAACTGGGCAGGATCTCCGGGATGTTGTCGGCCACCGAGAAGGAGGAGCCCCCGCTCACCAAGGAGCTCAACGCCCTGACGCTGTGGATCATCACCGCGGCGGGTCTGACCATGGTCGTGATGTTCGCCCTCGGGCGCACCCGCGGCCAGGCCTGGGACGTGCTGTTCGTCAGCGCGGTCTCCCTCGCCATCGCCGCCATCCCGGAGGCCCTGCCGACGGTCACCCAGGCGATCCTCTCGGTCGGCAGCGTCAATCTGGCCCGGCGCAACGCCATCGTGAAGGAGCTGCCGTCGGTCGAGACCCTGGCGTTCACCTCCGGCATCAACTCCGACAAGACGGGGACCCTGACGAAGAACCAGATGACCGTCGTCGAGGTGGTCGGCCCCGCCGACCGGTACACCGTCTCGGGTACGGGCTACGCCCTGGAGGGCAGGGTCCACCATGCGGCGGGCTCGTCCCCCGGCATCGAGGACGCGATCCTTCCGTACCTGGTCGCCAACGACGCACAGCTGGCGGACGGCACCGTGGTGGGCGATCCCACCGAGGGCGCGCTGCTCGTCCTCGGCCACAAGGCCGGACTGGACATCGACGGCACCCGGGAGCGGTTCCCCCGGCTCGCCACACTGCCGTTCGACCCGGCGTACAAGCTGATGGCGACCTTCCACCCGGCCGTCGACGACTCGGGGCGGCCGGTCGTCCGGTGCTTCGTCAAGGGCGCCGCTCCGGCGGTGATGGCGCGGGCCGCCACCGCGCTCTCGGCCGGCGGGAGCATCCCGTGGGACGCGGAGCTGAACCGGCGCGCGGAACAGCAGATCGCGCGGATGGGCGGTGAGGGGCGCCGGGTGATGGCCGCGGCCACGCGGGATCTGGAACCGTCGGTCTTCGACCCGGACGGCGACCTGCTCGCCCTGGTCACCGGGCTGTGCATGACGAGTCTGGTCGGCATGGTCGATCCGCCGCGCGAGGAGTCCAGGGCCGCCGTGGCGAGCGCACAGGAGGCGCACATCCGTGTCCGCATGGTGACCGGGGACGACGTCACGACCGGGGCCGCGATCGCCCGGCAGCTGGGAATCCCCGGTGAGGCCCTGCTCGGCGCGGAGTTCGCCGCCATGTCCGAGGACGAGCAACTCGCCCGTATCGACGACATCGGCGTGGTCGGGCGCGTCGCACCGGAGCACAAGGTGCTCCTGGCCGCGACGCTCAAGAAGAAGGGCGACGTCGTGGCGATGACCGGCGACGGCGTCAACGACGCACCGGCCATCAAGGCGGCCGACATCGGCATCGCCATGGGCAGCGGCACGGACGTGGCGAAGAACGCCGGGCGCATGATCCTGTCCGACGACAACTTCGCCACGATCGTCTACGCGGTGGAACAGGGCCGGAAGATCTACGACAACCTCACCAAGTACATACGGTTCGTGCTTCTGCTGCTCGTCACCTTCGTGCTGACGTTCCTCGGCGCGACCCTCTTCAACATCGCGGCCGGAGAACCCTTCACCCCGCCGCAGGTGCTGTGGATCCACTTCGTCGTCAACGCGTCGTTCGGCTTCGCGCTCGGCTTCGACCAGGAGAGCCCCGGACTCATGCGGCGCAGGCCGCGCCCCCGTGGGGAGTCGGTACTGACCCGGTCCGTGATGGTCACGGTGGGGCTGAGCGGTCTGGCGATCACCGTCGTGCTGCTCGGACTGATCAAACTGGGCGAGTCGCTGTACGGCAGCGTCGAGACGGGCAGTTCCATGGCGTTCACCGCCTTCGCGCTCTGTCTGATCGTCGCCGCGTTCGAGTGCCGCAGCGAGACGGATTCGGTGCTGACGACGGCCACGTTCGACAGCAGGCAGATGAACTGGGTGGCGCTGGCGCAGTTCGTGCTCGCGGTGCTGGTGACCCAGATGGACGGGTTCCGGCGCATCCTCGGCACCACCGAGATCGGTATGCGGCAGTTCGGCTGGGTGTTGCTCTCCGCCGTCGCGCTGCTGCTCGTGTGGGAACTGGGCAAGTTCGTGGCCCGGCGGGCGAGGGGCGCCGGCTGAGGACACCCCGGGGTGCGGTGGGAGGCCCGTGACGAGGACCGGGCCCGGCCGCCGGAGAGCACACCGAACGGATCCTGACGGCCCTGGGCCGCACCCCGGCCGACATCGAGCGCCTGCGCGCC